>NZ_CP137134.1:2924405-3249339 GCF_033095785.1 Nitrosospira sp. Is2
TTATCTATATTTCAGAAATAGCTGCAAAACGTCCTTGCCAGCGCTACATCTGCCAAGCTCAAGCGCATGACCATACATTATGAGATGGGAGAGAAAATGAATAAAGTAAATAATCTTATGATCGCAGCAATCCTGTTTTACGCCGGGACTGCCTGGGCCGAGCATCGTGAAGGCCATGTTGACTCTCCAAATCGTGCCGTAAATATTACCTTAGGTAGTACCGGTGTGGCGCTGGATGTTGCTGCATTGCGCGCGATCCGCAAGCTGGTTGGCCAGGCAATCTCCGTCGATACCGTAGACACCTTTTCCGTCTATAGTCCCAGGGTCGGCGGGCCTGTACCGATAGAAGGCGGCCTGATTGCGTGCGCAGAAGCTGGTTTCGCCTCGACGCCGCACAACTTCACCCATTTCGTCGACCGATTGCGGGACATTCGCCCTAAGGCAGGGACCTTCCTCAATGTGGAACTCACGGATCAGTGCAAGGCCATTGATGCCGGTATGCCTCTTGCGTGCGGTGGAATTGCGGGCACGGCATGCACCGATGCGAAGCAGTATTGCGACTTCGGTAAGGGCAAATGCAAAATGCCTGACGCGCAAGGCATGTGCAAGACCAAGCCCACCATTTGCACGCGAGAATTTCGGCCGGTTTGCGGGTGTGATGGGAAAACCTACGGGAACGCATGCACCGCGGCAGCAGCGGGAGTTTCTGTCGAGTATGAGGGCGAATGCAGAAAACCGGAACAGCAAGCTTGCGGCGGTATCGCCGGCATTCGGTGCCCGCAGGGGAAGGTTTGTGTGGATGATCCCGCGGACGACTGCGACCCTAAACGCGGCGGCGCCGACTGTCCGGGGATATGCGAGGGTCGATAGTTGGTAAGCGGATGCTGCCCTGTGGTTCCCACGTTTTCGTCAACATAAATGTTAAATAGCGCACAGAGATGACCGTGATGCGGTGTTAAAAATCCGTGGCTTCAACCGTTAGAGAAAATGTGCAGCTGGCCTCAGCAGTGCCGCACACCCGATCAACTAATAATTAAAGGCGCAATTTTGGATAGCAGGTCCTCAAGCAAACCCGACGTAAGGGTTAAAAAAAGCAAGCTAAGCAGCAACGGCAGTGTTGAACAAATCCATGAGTCGATGTCAAGCGGGTTAATAGCGGCGCCGTCTCCTGTCACAGTCAGGCTGGAACGTAGAAAGGGCCATCAAATGATTTCCACCGCAACTTATTACCGGGCTGAGCGGCGGCGTTCTTATGGTTATGCACCTGATGAAACCGACGATTGGCTCGTGGGTGAAGTCGAAGCAGATGGTGGGCTAACGGAAGGGGATGTGTGACAACCCGGCGTTCCGCCAGTTGGCCCCGTCTGAGCAATCCGTAACTGGTGAGGTACGCAAATGTAATTTTTCTTTAAAGGAGAAAACAGCATGGCAAATATTGTTCGCCGTTCCCCTACTCTAGGTGATATCGCCCGCTATGACCCGTTCGCCAATATTGATGACTTGTTCAGGAGTTTTGGCATGCGCCCGTTGTCGATCGAGGGTGAGGCTCCGACAATCAAGGTCGATATAACCGAAGACGACAAGGCCTATAAGGTGCGAGCGGAAATCCCGGGTGTGAAGAAAGAAGACGTCAAGGTGCAGGTCGAAGGAAATCGGGTTACGATCAGTTGCGAGACCAAGCAGGAAAAAGAGGAAAAAGAGGAAAAAGAAGGCGAAAGAACAATTGCCCGTGAAATTTACCAAGGATCGAGCTACCGGAGCTTCACGCTGGCGAGCGAGGTGGATGAGACCAAGGCCGAGGCAAAATATGAGAATGGCATACTAGAGCTGACGCTTCCAAAGAAGGAGGGGACAAGCGCCAGACGGATTGAGGTCAAGTAGCGCTAATAAATCCTAAATGCGGGGAGCGAGGTACAGCAGGTTTATCATTGTTTCCAACGGTTCAGCCTGCTGCAACTTGCGCCCTTCAAGTGCTGACTCGGTGGTCTTATGGATTAACCGAGTCCGCCTTAAAGCAATCGTATTCCGATTATCTTCCGCTTCAGAGGCAAGGTGAACTGTGAGTCGCCCGTTGGGTGCCAAACTGATAATTGCGGTTCTCCGACTTCAAGCGCTTGATTTTAACTGCCTGTACAGGCAGACGACAGGCACTCAAGGCCCGTCCCATAGCTGCCCGAGTACTTTTATCGCCTGTATCCGAACGTGTAACCCTTAGTGGAGAGCATTATGCCTATCGGTGAAGTTTGTAACCGCAACGTGATCATTTCGGGCCGGGAGGATACTGTCGCGGATGCAGCCAAACTCATGCGCGAGCATCACGTTGGCGATGTGGTCGTTGTTGATGACCGTGACGGTCGGCGGTTCCCAGTCGGAATTGTTACCGACCGGGATCTGGTGGTAGAGATCATGGCGACCGAGCTCGACCAGAAGGTCATTACGGTTGGCGATATCATGTTTGAGGAACTGGTTACGGTGAAGGAAAGCGTAGGTGTATTCGAGGCGATCCAATACATGCGCAGTAAGGCCGTCAGGCGCCTCCCTGTAGTGGATGAAAGTGGCGCCCTAGTGGGCCTGTTGACACTGGACGACTTGCTGGAACTGTTGGCGGAAGAGTTTTTGGCGATTTCGAAACTGGTTACATATCAACGCCAAAAGGAAACGCAGCGACGGCCCTAGAATGCGTACGTCCTGCTCCGTACTTCCCGTGACCATAGCCCGCTTTGTACCGGGCGGAGAATCACGGGTCTGTGCCGTCCCCGGCAGAGTTTTTTCTGGTCATGCGATTTTCCAAGGGGCGCGGCGGTTTGTTTAAAAACGATAAAGGAGCTTGCTCATGTTGGATTCATTAAAACAGGCTAAGAAAAATCTCAGCCGAGGGTTAAACCGGACATTGGATCACATCGCGGAAGGATGGCGCGAACTGGTCCATCGCAGCAGCGATGCGTTAACCCACTTTACCCACGGTAAGCGTGAGGTAGCCACGGCAGCAGATCGGTATCCGGTTTTTCCAAACTGGAGCCTGCTTGCAGGAGAGGTCGAGGAAACGGATAAAGAGATTGTAGTGCGAGTAGAGGCGCCAGGCATGGAAAAGGAGGACTTTGAGGTTACGGTCGACGGCAATATGCTTTATCTCAAAGGTGAAAAGCGCTTCGAGCGGGCTACCAACGACAGCACTTATCATATGATGGAGCGCGCATACGGGTGGTTTCAACGCGCCATTCCGCTACCGGGCGAGGTGCCAGGGGACAAAGCGGAGGCGAGCTACACGAATGGCGTGTTGACGGTTCGGCTGCCAAAGCTTGAAGGCGTGAAAGGCCGGATAATTCCATTATTTGACAAATAGCAAATAGCGTTCGTGATGAGCACAAGGCTGAGTTACTACTTGCAGGCACGAGTTGCTGTCCTGTCGGTAATCGCTCTCGTCTGCTGCGTGGCTGAAGCGGCGGAAAGCAACCCGCTTCGAGACCGGCAGGAAACAAAGCAGAAAAAGGAGAAAACATTCATGCCCATGAGCATCATATCTTCCTCGTTTCCTCACAATGGCGTCATCCCGACCCGCCATACTTGCGAGGGGCACGATGCGTCACCAGAGTTGCTCTTGACAGACGTTCCTGCCGGCACAAAAAGTCTGGCTTTAATCGTGGATGACCCCGACGCTCCTGATCCCGCTGCGCCCAAGAGAGTGTGGGTGCATTGGGTGTTGTACAATATTTTACCTACCAGCAGCGGATTGCCCGAGGGAATCGCAACAGAGGACCTGCCGCCCGGAACGCAGGAGGGCCTCAACGACTGGCAGCGGACGGGCTATGGCGGGCCCTGTCCACCAATAGGTAATCACCGATATTTTTTCAAGCTTTACGCGCTCGACACCGTGTTGCCGGATTTGAAGCGACCGACCAAGGCAAAGCTGGAGGAGGCGATGCGAGGTCATATTATAGCAACGGCCGAACTGATCGGACTCTATCAGAAGCAGCATTAGCATTGATCAGGTTTATGGCGGGAACGGGTGCAAATGGCCGATCTGGTGGTGGCGACAAAAGAGGGTCTGTTTTGCGTGCCAGGGAAGTTTTACATCGACCCGTGGCTACCAGTCGAGCGAGCCATTGTCACACACGCGCATGCGGACCATGCGCGCCCTGGTCACGCTCATTATCTTACTGCGTCGCCAGGCGCGGAGGTCCTCAAATCCCGGCTAGGCAACATCACGCTCGAGGCGCTGCCGTACGGCAAGAAAATTATCCACAATGGGGTAACGGTTTCCCTTCATCCGGCCGGTCACGTTCTGGGTTCCGCGCAGGTGCGTCTGGAATATCGGGGCGAAGTATGGGTTGCTTCGGGCGATTACAAACTGGAGCCCGATGGCACCTGTGACGCCTTTGAGCCTGTCGCCTGCGATACATTTATTACCGAATCGACTTTCGGTCTGCCGATTTACCGCTGGGATGCTCAAATAACGGTTTTTGACGATATTTGCCGGTGGTGGCGGCGCAATGCCGAAGAAGGGCGCACGAGCGTGCTGTTTTGCTACGCTTTCGGGAAAGCGCAACGTATCTTGAATGGTATCGACAGTACCATCGGTCCGATCATCTGCCATGGCGCTACTGCTACACTCAACCGTGTTTATCGCGAGAGCGGCGTGGCGTTGCCCTCCACGCTGAGCGTGCATGATGTAAGCGCAAAGGAAGTTTTTCGCAAGGCGCTGGTAATTGCACCCCCCTCAGCCGCGGGCTCCCCCTGGATGCGGCGGTTCGGCGACTATAGCGACGCTTTTTGAAGCGGATGGATGCTATTACGCGGAGCCCGGCGGCGCCGCGCGGTGGATCGGGGCTTCGTCCTTTCCGACCACGCAGACTGGCCGGGTTTAATGCATGCGATTGGGGCGACCGGCGCAACGCGTGTGATTGTCACGCATGGTCATGTTGACGTTATGGTGCGCTGGCTGCTGGAAAGGGGGTTGGACGCCAGCGCTTTTAGTACCGAGTATGGCACAGACGAAGATGATAATGTCGCCCTGAACGAAGCCATTGCGTTCAAGGAAAGCCATGCGTGAATTTGCTCGACTTTATGGTGACCTGGATGCGACAACTTCAACTTCCCGCAAGCTCGACGCCTTAAAAAAATATTTCAATGCCAGTGAGTCCGCGAACGCCGCCTGGGCAGTTTATTTTCGAGCGGGGGGAAAACCGCGCCAAGCCGTTTCAACCAAGCTCTTGCGGCAGTTTTCAACGGAAATGTCTGGTATTTCGGAATGGCTTTTCGATGAATGCTATCTGGCGGTGGGGGATCTGGCGGAAGCAATTTCACTTATCCTGCCGCCACCGGAATATGAAAGTAACATAGGGCTCGCCGCGTGGATGGAAGAGCGTATCCTTCCATTGCGTGGCGAACAGCCCGAAAAAATCCGCGTCGCACTGTTCGATTATTGGCGTGGACTTGACAGGCAAGCGCGTTTTCTGTTGATCAAGTTGATAAGTGGGGGTTTCCGCGTCGGCGTATCCAAGTTGCTGGTGATACGCGCACTTAGCGAACTCAGCGGTGTTGATCACAAAATCATCGCGCAGCGGATGATGGGATGGACGGATGGCCAGGTTCCACCCATCGCAGAAAGCTACCAGAAGCTGATCACGGCGCAGCCGGCGTTTGAGCAGAATACCACGCAAGGGGGCCAACCTTATCCGTTTTTTCTATCCCATCCCTTGCAAACCAACCCGCGAACTCTGGGTGATATACGGTCGTGGCATGCCGAATGGAAGTATGACGGGATTCGCGCCCAATTGGTGCAACGCAGCCATCAATGCTATCTGTGGTCGCGCGGGGAGGAGTTGATCACGGATCGTTTCCCTGAAATCGGAGGTATTTCTCTTCCGGATGGCACGGTCATCGACGGCGAAATTCTGATATGGAAAAACGGTAGATCCGGTTCTTTCGCTGACCTGCAAAGGCGGATCGGCCGCAAAACGTTGTCATCCAAAATATTGGATGAGCTTCCCGCAGTACTCATTGCCTTCGATTTACTGGAGCATGAGGGCCGCGATATCCGGCACGTGGTTCAATTGGAGCGCCGCGCCCGGCTGGATGAGATTGTGCGGCGCCACGGGACTTCCGTTTTGATGCTTTCCCCGCTGATCGATGCGCCCGATTGGCGGACGCTCGAAGTCATCCGGGATAGTTCCCGCGCGCGGGGCGTTGAAGGTCTGATGCTCAAATCGACTGGTGCGCAATATGGGGTGGGCCGCACCAAAGAGAGTGGTGCATGGTGGAAGTGGAAGCTCGATCCTTACACGGTAGATGCGGTGCTCGTTTACGCGCAGAAGGGGCACGGCCGACGCGCATCGCTTTATACAGATTACACGTTCGCGGTGTGGAGCGACAGCCCCGACAGCGGACGGAAACTTGTGCCGTTCGCGAAAGCGTATTCCGGCCTGACTGACCGTGAAATCGCCCAGGTGGATGCGGTAATTCGCAAGACCACCGTAGAGAAATTTGGCCCGGTTCGAAGTGTAACGCCTACGATGGTGTTCGAGATCGGATTTGAAGGGATTGCCAAATCATCACGCCATAAATCAGGTATCGCGGTTCGTTTTCCTCGCATGCTACGCATGCGCGACGACAAAAAGATCGACCAAGCCGATACTCTGGATACCCTGAACGCAATGATAAAAAATCACGGATGAGGTTACCTGCGATTTCGTCCCACGCTAGCGGCTTGCAACGTTATTTTTTTCTGACTTGGGCCTGCACCTGAACTTCTCTTCAAAGTTAATCCCATAACAACATGGTTAAGCAGTTGAGACACGCAGCTGCGAATGTTCAGGGGGTACGATCCACGGATCCGCGAACAACCCATCGCCAAGCGGCGCGAAAGCACATTATATCGCCGCCTGGCGTCGTGCTGCGTCTGAACTATACTAAAAGGAGTATAGCTAAGGATGGCAAGCGGGTTAATCCCAGCTCTGCCAGGAGAACATGGATAATGCACCCGCTTATGCGCAATGTGGTTCGGTTGTCTCAGTACGCGGCGGTATTGTGGATGTCCGGTTTGGAAGCCGCGTTCCACCCATTCACTCGTTACTGCGCGCAGGCAAGCAGGATACGTCATCGAAATCTTATCCCAGCTCGACGAGCATTGCGTTCGCGGCATAGCACTGACAGCCACGCAGGGTCTGGCCAGGGGCATGCCGGTTACAGATACGCATGGGCCGCTCATGGTGCCGGTAGGCAGCGCCACGCTGTCGCGCATGTTTGACGTCTTCGGTAACGCGATTGACCGTCTTCCCCCCCCGGTAGGGGTCCGGTGGCGTTCTGCGCATCATGCACCGCCTCCTCTGGTACGGAGGTCAGCAAAAGCGGAGATGTTTGAGACCGGTATCAAGGCCATTGATGTGCTTATGCCGCTGGAACGTGGCGGGAAAGCCGGCCTTCTCGGCGGAGCCGGCGTGGGTAAGACAATATTACTCACCGAAATGATCCACAACGTGGCTGGGAAGCATCAAGGCGTCAGCATTTTTTGCGGTATAGGCGAACGCTGCCGGGAGGGCGAGGAACTTTACCGGGACGTGGTGGCTGCCGGCGTACTGCAAAGCATGGTAATGGTATTCGGACAGATGAATGAACCGCCGGGCGCCCGGTTTCGGGTTGCCCATGCGGCACTCACAATGGCCGAGTATTTTCGGGATGACGAGCACCGGGATGTATTGCTGTTGGTGGATAATATTTTCCGATTTATCCAGGCGGGAATGGAGGTTTCCGGGTTGATGGGACAGATGCCGTCGCGGCTGGGATATCAGCCGACCATGAGCACAGAACTCGCCCAGCTGGAAGAACGCATTGCAAGTACCGATACCGGTGCGATCACCTCGATTCAAGCCGTGTATGTGCCTGCAGATGACTTTACCGACCCGGCTGCAGTACACACATTTTCTCACCTTTCGGCTTCAATTGTGCTTTCGCGTAAACGCGCGAGCGAGGGGTTTTATCCGGCTATCGATCCATTGAAGTCCAGTTCTAAAATGGCTACCCCACGCATTATCGGTCGGCGGCATTATGGGATTGCACAGGAGATCCGGCGCACACTCGCACAGTACGCTGAACTCAAGGACATCATTGCCATGCTTGGGCTTGAGCAGTTATCGCTCGAAGACCGCAAGGTGGTGGCCCGTGCCCGTCGGCTGGAGCGTTTTCTTACGCAGCCATTTTTTACAACCGAACGGTTTACAGGCATCAAGGGAAAGCTGGTCGGCCTCAAGGACGCGCTTGAGGGTTGCGAGCGTATCCTGGGCGACGAATTCCAGGACGTTCCAGAGCGGGCGTTGTACATGATCGGGAGGATAGACGAGGTGAAAAAAGCGGATCCCCAGCTGCAGTAGGGATTGTGCAACCATTTCGGAGCAGTTGCGGAGAATAGATGAATCTCAAAATTCTTTTACCGTTTCGCGTGCTCACGGAAAAGAGCGACGTCATGCATATTACCGTCGAGACGGATGCCGGATCGCTCGGATTCCTGCCACGCCGGCTTGACTGCGTAGCGGCGCTGAAGCCAGGGATTATGACTTTTAAGGCTAAAGGCGAGGCGGAAACGTACGTAGCAATTGACGAAGGAATTCTCGTAAAAACTGGCCAGGACGTGCTGGTGTCGGTACGCAACGCGAAGGGCGGGATTGATCTGAATACTCTCCGGAAAGCGGTCAGGGATGAGTTTTTGAGTCTCAATGTACACGAGCAGAGGATGCGCCGCATGATGGCAACCATGGAAAGCGGTTTTATTCGGCGTTTTGCGGAATTCCAACGTGAGTGATCAGCAGGAGAAAAAGACGGCGGCCGATGAACCCGAGTGGAGCCGGCTGGCGGGCGTCAGCGCGGCGCGGAAGTTGAAGGCCCAACGGGAGAAGTCTCATGCCGCGCGAACAGTCTGGTCAGGGTTAGGCATGATGGGGCTGGTCGGGTGGGCGGTGGTGGCGCCGACACTGCTTGGCGCGGGGCTCGGTGTCTGGTTGGACCGCCGCTACCCCACGAACCATTCCTGGACGATTACGCTGCTGTTTGCCGGTCTCGTCGTCGGATGTTTTAACGCTTGGTATTGGGTTACAAGGGAAGACCGCGAGACCCATAAACAACGGGAAAATGGAGGGACGGAGAGCGATGAGTGAAGTCACGGGCGTGGCACTCGGTGTGGTGACCGGCGTGATGCTTGGCGCAATTTTTTTCGGGGGGCTGTGGTGGACCGTCATTAACGGGACTAAAGCCCGGAGACCAGCTCGCTGCTTTATTTTCAGTATGCTGCTGCGCACCGGCATTGTCGTCAGCGGGTTTTATTTGCTGTTGGGTGTTCCCGGCGCTAGCTGGGCGATGATGCTTGCCGGACTCGCTGGATTTGGTCTTGCGCGGCTCGCAGCCACACGGCTGCTGTCGGCTCCTGTGCAAACGGTCGAGTCAGGGGATGTGAAAGGGGAAGGAAGCTGCCAAGGACGAAAGCCAAGCCATGCACCTTAGCCCTGATGACATCATTTTCTGGGAGTATGGCTTCCTGAAACTCAACGCTACAATTGTATATACGTGGGTGCTGATGTTGGTATTAGCCAGCGGTTCAAAAATGATCACGCGCAAGCTTTCGGTCGGGCTGGAAAGGTCCCGCTGGCAGAACTTGCTGGAGATCGTCGTCATCTCAATCAAGAAGCAGATTGAGGAAGCAGGTTTGCGCCGGTCGGACAGATATCTTGGTTTTCTTGGAACGCTGTTTCTGTTTGTCGTGGCTGCAAGCCTGTTCACAATCGTCCCTGGCTATCAGCCGCCCACAGGCTCGCTTTCGACCACCGTGGCGCTTGCGATTTGCGTATTCATCGCCGTACCGGTGTATGGCGTTAAAGAGCAGGGAATGGGGCGCTACCTGCGGTCCTATCTGAAACCGACGCCCATCATGCTTCCTTTCAATATTATCGGCGAATTGTCGCGCACACTTGCTCTGGCTGTCCGCCTATTCGGGAATATGATGAGTGGAACCATGATACTTGCAATTCTTCTGGGCATTTCGCCGTTTATTTTCCCGGTCGTGATGAGCGCGCTCGGTCTATTGACCGGCATGGTTCAGGCTTATATCTTCAGCATTCTGGCCACCGTTTATATCGCAGCCGCGACCCTGCGCGAGGGTTGAACCGGAAACCCTGAAGTCGTAAAAAGTAGAGATCAACAATCGCGTCGGCGATAACCCTCGGAACAGGACGTTCATTAAACTTTAGCAGGGTAATAACAGAAGAGTTGCCCCGGACCCGATGGAACAAAAAGGAGAGATTATGGACAGCGTGAGTCTGATTGCTATCGTATCAATTGTTACGGCGGGTTTGACGGTCAGCGTCGGCGTGATCGCTCCGGCATTAGGTGAAGGAAAGGCGATCGCCACGGCAGTAACGTCGCTGGCTCAGCAACCGGACGCGTCCGCCACCATTACCCGGACATTGTTTGTCGGCCTGGCAATAATCGAGTCTATGGCGATTTACTGTTTTGTGGTTTCCATGATTTTGATTTTCGCTAATCCCTTCTGGAATCACATCATTTCAGAGGCTGCGGGGAAGTAACTCGTGCTGATTGATTGGTTTACGGTCATTGCGCAAATGGTCAACTTTCTTGTTCTGGTATGGTTGCTCAAGCGTTTCTTTTACCGCCCTGTCCTCAATGCGCTTGACGCGCGTGAGAGGCGAATTGCCGCGGAGCTCGCGGAAGCGGGTGCTAAAAAATTGGAGGCTGACAAGGAAAGGGACGAATTTCAACGCAAGACTCATGAACTTGAGCAACAGCGTTCCGCGCTTTTGAGCAAAGCTCTGGAAGAGGCTCAGGTCGAACGACAACGGCTGCTTTCTGCTGCGCATGAGGATGCGGCGAAGTGGCGCGCCAAATGGGAGGAGACGTGGAACAGCGATTATCAAGGTCTGAGTGACGTCCTTGCGCAGAAAACTTGCGCAGAAATACTTGCCACCACCCGAAAGGTGTTGTCCGATATCGCCAGCTCGACTCTCGAAGCTCTTATTGTGGATGTATTCATTCAGCGCGTGCGCGAGCTGAACGCTGACCAACGGGCTCAGCTGGTCCTGGCATTAGCGGCGGAGCCTGCGACGGCCGCTGCGTCGCCGGAATGGGTGATCCGCAGCACGTTTGTTCTGTCGCCTGAGCAAAAGGAAAACATCGAGCAGGTGCTTCAGGAAAACCTGCTCGGCGATAAGCCAGTCCGGTTCATGACGGACCCAAGCCTGATCGCTGGTATCGAGCTTATCGCTCAGGGACACAAACTGGCGTGGACTATCGCTGACTACCTCTCGTCCCTTGAAAGAGAAGTAGAGCGGCTTTGGAAAAACCGGGCTGCGGCCGAACATGAACTCCAGCCTGAATCTGAAACACAACTTGATTGCCCCTTAACTGATGAGTGCCGTCAATAAAGGTCTCGAAGACATCTTCGATAGTGCATTGGCACAGCTCGATCGGGCACGGGCAGTCTGGAAGCCGCGGTTAGCCTTGCGCGAATTCGGAACCATCACGAGTCTAGCTTCCGGCGTAGCGAAAGTTTCCGGTCTTCCCGGCATTGGATTCGAGGAGGTATTGCGGTTTGCCGACGGCTCTTACGGTATAGCTTTTAATATCGAAGAAGATGAAATTGGCGTGGTTCTGCTGGATGAGTACTTTCACCTGCATACCGGGGATGAGGTGCAACGCAGGGGACATGTGATGGATGTGCCGGTGGGGGAGGCAATGATGGGACGGGTAGTCGACCCGTTGGGCCGCCCCAGGGACGGAAGAGGGGTGGTGGCTTCCACTACGCGTCTGCCGATTGAACGTGCTGCTCCGTGTATTATGGATCGGGCGCCTGTAACCGTGCCCCTTCAAACCGGTATCAAGGTCATCGATGCGCTCATTCCCATCGGACGCGGCCAGCGCGAGCTGATTTTAGGTGATCGCCAGACCGGTAAGACTGCGATCGCAGTGGATACAATACTCAATCAGAAAGACGAGGATGTCCTGTGCGTTTATTGCGCTATCGGGCAACGCGCGGCCGGCGTGGCGAAGGTGATTGCGACCCTGCGGGAAAACGGCGCGATGAGATATACGGTGGTGGTCGTGACGGAGGGTAACGATTCGCCCGGGCTCGCCTATATTGCGCCCTATGCTGCGACCAGCATCGCGGAGTATTTTATGGGACAGGGCCGCGATGTCCTGATCGTGTATGATGATCTCACGCATCACGCGCGAGCGTACCGGGAATTGTCGCTTCTCCTGCGTCGCCCGCCAGGGCGCGAAGCTTACCCTGGAGATATCTTTTACATCCACTCGCGACTGCTGGAACGGGCAACCCACCTGCGCGGAGGGCTCGGTGGCGGCTCACTAACCGCGCTGCCAATTGTTGAGACAGAAGCTCAGGATATTTCCGCATATATTCCGACCAACCTGATTTCCATCACTGATGGCCAAATCTACCTTTCGCCGACGTTGTTTGAATTGGGCGTATTGCCAGCAGTTGACGTGGGGAAATCCGTTTCTCGGGTCGGAGGGCAGGCACAACGCGCGGTTTACCGTGCGGCGACGGGCGATCTGAAGCTGGATTATGCTCAATTCGAAGAACTGGAGACTTTCGCCCGGTTTGGCGCCCGACTTGAGGAGGATACGCGCGCGATCATAGAACATGGTCGCCGGATCCGTGGGTGCCTTAAGCAACCGGAATCCGCACCCGTCTCCGTTACTGAACAAGTGGTTCTGCTGCTCGCGCTTGGCGCGAGACTCTTAGAGAATGTCCCACTGGACCGGTTGGTGGACGCCGAGTTGGCGTTGACGAAAGCAGTGGCGGACATGCCCGATGAGTTCCGTACGCGCATCGGGTGCGCAGAAAATCTCGGTGATGAAGACCGGGACGCGATACTGCAAGTTGCCCATGCGGCAATTGACAGTTTCAGAGCCACGGTACCGGTGGACGGCGGAAGCTGGAACCGAAAGAAGGACGTTCTCGATTATTTCAATACTGGCCCCGGCTGATGAAAGTATCTCCCCAACCGCCTGCCAAGTTGCCGTCGCTGTGGCCCCCAAACTGGCCGATAAAGTGGCAGCTCAAGGCCATATTCAGGGACCTCCAGTATCTTCGCGATGTAGCCTTTCACTTGCTTGCAAGAAATGGTACGCGAGCGATACCTCTGGTCAGGTTTTATGGAGAAGGATCGGTATCCCCCGACTACAATAAACCCGTGTGTTTATTTTGCAGTTACGATTCTGAAGGGGTCGTCAGAGAGAACGTATACCAATATCTTATTGAACTCGCGCTCGCCGGTTTCAATATCGTGTTCATCAGTTCGAGTGATGCCATCCGCGACACTGACATGGAAAAATTGTCGCGATGTTGCATAAGAATCATGAACCGGGAGAATAAGGGATACGATTTTTACGGATGGAAGACGGGGCTGGAAAAATATGCCGAGTACAGGTATCACTCGGGTCTGTTGCTGGCTAATGACAGTGTTCTTGGTCCGCTTTTCAGCATCCGCGACATCATTGCGCGGTTCGCTCGCTGCGAGGCTGATGTTGTTGGAATGACCGAGTCATTCCATTTTCATCCACATCTTCAGTCCTATTTTATTTACTGTAAAAAAAACGTCATCTTGTCTGAAGAATTCGTCCGATTCTTTCGCGAGGTCGACACACTTGAACTCAAGATTGCCATTATCCGGAAATACGAGGTCGGTTTTTCGCGCCTTCTTGGTGCCCGATTCCGCCTGTCAGCGCTTTATGGGCTGGAAACAGTTCTAGCTCGATTTGATTATCGCCAAAGGCCAATGAGGTGGATAGAACCGACTTTCCATCTATGGAAGCCTCTTATTACGGAGTTAAAATTCCCATTTCTCAAGAAAAGTGTTTTGAAGAGGAGGGGAGTATCTCTTGAAGAACTGGGAGCGGTGCTTGCAGAAAGCGGCTCGTCTTACGACCTTGCTATGCTGAACGATTGGATTGGTCCACAGGATAGCGTCCATCCCGCCCGTGAGAACTTTTCAGACGTTCCTTAAATAACTCCAGTCAACCGCTGCCAGGGGAACCCAAATTCAACCCGAATGGCGGTAGGACACGTTCTTGGGAGCCACGATTTTAGAATACGGTCGTGGACGGGCACCCTTAAAATATTTGTGAGTTGACAATAAAAACGTATATCCTTCGGCATTAGCCTGCTCACACCCATCTCTTTACCTGCGCTCATTAAATCTACTGTTGGCAACTAAATGTCCTCTTTTTTTATCGATGTTCTTTCCGGTTTGGCCGTAGCGCTTTATGGATTAAAAGGCGGGTACACAAAAGTAAATGTCAAAGGCCAGTCAATACGCATCGCGGTGGATAATTTCCGGACGCTTCAACGGGCAAAAACATATTCGATCAAGGAACCGGACACGCTTGACTGGCTTGACAGCTTTGAGCCCGGGTCGTGTTTTTTCGATCTCGGCGCGAACATCGGGCAATATTCCCTGTATCCCGCAAAGAAATACGGCAATGACATCCAGGTTTATTCATTTGAACCCCAATGCGCCAACTATTATCTGTTAAATAAGAACATATACCTGAACAAGCTTGAGAAAAACATCACCTCGTATTGCATCGCGGTATCCGGGGAGGAGGGATTTTCGAAACTGTACATTCCCAAATTTATCGGTGGCGGAAATCGTTCGCAATTTGGGAAAGAAGATCTGAAGAACATGAAAGTAGCGGCCACTCATATCCAGGGGATGTTTGGGGTAACCCTGGACGACTTATGCGCGAAATGGGGATTCCCCTACCCCAACTATATGAAGATCGATGTTGATGGCATCGAAATTCCGATCATGAGAGGGGCCGAGAACGTGCTGAAAAACCCGGCGCTTAAGTCGGTTATTGTCGAGTTGGGCACTCCCGAGGAGCAGGAGGAAGCAGTAAGTCTGATGGAACGAGCCGGCTTGAAAGTAAAATTCAAGACGACCAAAAACTGGGGCGAGACCTGTTTCGTGTTCGCAAAATAGGGTTAGGCTCCAGCGAGCAGACGTGAAGAGATAGCATTGGTGTGAAAATCTTTATAGGCGGGCGACCACTACGCCAGCAGTAAACTGACTACGAGTCTGCAAGACCTGTTGAGCGGCCAAAAAAACCAGTTGCGTCCCGATACCCGTCCTTATCGCGGCGGATCGACTCCATTTGAGGGAGCAAAAGCGCACATACCACCCGTGCAAGAACTGATGCGCGGCGTCAACATCAAAGCGGCTACAAATCCGGATAGTATTGCAGCTTTATTCGCTCCACATAACTTCTCAGGTTATCCTTCGTGAGGGCGTGTTCTTTAAGCGGCGATTCAATCGGGCAACCAAGGGTATTGATCAGAAATCCGAAGGCACTGGCATCGAGGCTGGTCGGTTTATCCCTCAGGAAATACGTTTTATCGCCAAGACACGCCGATAATGCATCGACGTCCTGCATACCCAGTTCAAAGATCTCTTCGGCACTGTGCCGCCCTGTACCATGACCAAGAATCTGCCGCTGTATTCTGCGGCGATAATAAAAGGCCGCGACATCACGAATGACAGGAGGCATTACACCAAAAATCGCTTTCTTATTCACTTGCCAATTTGCATCCGTATATTGCCACCTCGAATACATCGTCGCCCAAAACAGATGCTCTTCGAGCAAGCGCTGCATCGCTAGCGACAGCGCGGACTCTTCTAAAGTTAACTCTTCGTCGAGATCCCTATATTTGTTTTTGAGGTGCCGTATGATGAAACGCGAGTCTGCCAATTTGAGATCTCCATCCTCGATATAAGGCAGCTTACCCTTCGGAGCAAATAATGGAAGCGTTGGGTTTACCGTATATTTAATGTCCGCCATCCGCAGATACGTTTCTGTCTTGCAGCAGAAATGGCTGAGATTCGGAATGCCCCATGTACGTTCCAGCTGATAAAGTATGACCATCGAAGGGCCTCTTGAAATGATTTGTTTCAAACGTCACTTGCAATTAACCAGTGAGAAGCTTATTACATTCAATTGTAAAATGCACGAGCCAAGCTACCGTTTTCGTTCCATTATTTTTTAAGCTCATTAAGCTGAGTGAATTTGGATATTCCCTGTTCGATCAGCGGGCTAGCAGGTGCAACTCTTATATCACGGGAGTATTTTGTGACCCGTCCTGAGCATTTCCGAATTGACCTGTAATACACTGAGCCGAGGCGATTTCAAGAATCGGTGTCGGGTACTCCCGTCCGCTATGGCTAGCGAACCTGGCTTGCTTTGCGATCGATTCCGGGAAACTTCGCTGGTTCTGGTATCTTGGAAAAGTAGTTGCCAAGGAATTCATCGAAAGGGATTTCGCTCGCGTTATTCAACCGTTTCAGTTGCTCCAATGAATTCGCGACCTGTAAGTCAAAATCTCTCTTTACCGAATTATCCAGCGGTGTTTTTTGGAAATGAGAGGTGTATTCACGGGATTTTTGCAAGACCAGTTCCGCGACCGACAGCTTCTGGTCTCGCATTGTTGCCAGCATCTTTGCCGAAGACGTCAACTCGGGGTGGCGAATAACTTCCATCTGTTTATGTAATGCCTGAGTGTAGGGCCGGGCTTTATTACCATTGTCCAGTGCCTCGCAGATTTCCTGCAACTGGTCACAGAGTATCAATGCCCAGGTGCGCAGATGAACTTCCTGTCCTTTATTCAATAATTTCAACGCCGGATCTCGTCCTTTATTGGCTACGGCCAATGCGTTGTGTTTGACTTCGTCATATTGCCTAATGTCATGCGCAGGACTTTCATGAAATAAACAGAGCAGACTAAGAGCTTCAAGAAACCGGGTGGTTTCAATTGAAATTCCACTCGGCTCAAAAACATCGATATCAAGGGATCGTATTTCAATATATTGAATGCCCCTGTTACTCAATGCCCGCAGCGGTCTTTCATTTGGTCTTGTCAGTTGTTTCGGCCGAACTGAAGTGTAGTATTCATTCTCGATTTGGAGGAGATTGGTAGTCAACTGCCTGTATTTACCGCCAACCTTCGTGCCGACCCTTTCATAATCGAGATAAGGTATGGATGTCGCTTTGCTCAAGTCGCGTATGTACTCATCAAGACTGTTAAAGGAAACACGAAACGATGCTTGCACTGGGTTTACATAGCCGATCTCGCTCATCCTTAATGAGGTCGCGAAAGGCTTGTAATAGGAAGTCTCATCGAACTTCTCCAACGCATTCGAATAAGCAGAGTTGCGGCCATCGACAAAGCTTTTGCTGACCGCCGGGGATGAGCCAAATAGATAGGGGATCAGCCAGCCATACCTTTGCAGGTTTCTGATTGTTCCCATATAAGCACTAGCTCTGAAGGATTGCGGATCGCCAGGCTGTTTAGTGAAATCCTGGTATTCCAGCCAGAAGGATTCGGGAAGCGAGTAGTTAAAATGTATTCCCGCAATGACTTGCATGCAACCGCCGTAGCGGTAGCTCAAGCCCTGCCGGTATATATGCTTCATCCTTCCTATATTGGATGAGCCATAGCGGGCAATAGGAATTGCCGAGCTTCGCAAATCGCCGATTGGCATACTCGCCGACAGGAGCAGTTCATCATCAATGTTGGTGCAGACGTATCGATGCAAGTTTGTTAGAAAACCCAACATTTCGCTTCCATCCGATAATGCTGGCGTGATCAACTCGAGCAGAGCTTCAGAATAGTCCGTGGTTATGTTCGGATGCGTTAACGCAGCCCCTAGCTGAACAGGATGTGGAGATAGCGATATGGATCCTTCCCGACTAATGCGAAGACCTTCTTTTTCGCAGCCTTTTAAGCCATTGCGTATAAAAGGCTGAAGTGATTCACTGATACGCATTTCAAATCGCCCGCAAGGTAAGTTATTTGACATTTTTGCTCCGACCACTGCTGACATCAGTTACGCGTTAAGAAAAAAATACAATCATCTGACCAATTCAGTTGCTTCAATTCCGGGTCGGCGGTCTGGACTCATACGAGAAATTAACCAGGCTCGTTTCATTGCGGTATCTGCTAGCCACTTTGATCTTAGTTCTGGCTTGCAATAAGCAAGTTAGAAAAGCTTAGCTTACGAAATTGCAAAATGCAAGTATTTATGAGGTGTCCGCTTCATTTTCGCGCGCTGGGGAACCCGCACAGGTCGCTTTCGAGTTCTACACTTGGCACAATCAGTAAAGGAACGAGCATGCAGACAGAAAAGTATTTCTCGCCTTTGTGGAGCAATCGATGGCTCAAAACAGGTGTGCGCCAGCCTCGTAAGAGAACTCGTAGGGCATTCTTGGTAAACCCTGAAAGTGATTGCAACATACAATATATGTGTCTGCTTGCAAAATGCAACTGAGTAAAATAGACTATTGGAATGAATACCCAGGTTCAGCCCCATCGCTCCTCGTGTCCAGTCAGTTGCGCGCTCGATATATTGGGTGATAAGTGGACGCTGCTCGTCTTGCGTGACATTCTTTTCAAACGCAAACGTTATTTTCGGGAATTCCTCACATCGCCTGAAAAAATCGCTTCCAATATACTTGCTGATCGTTTAAGAAAACTGGAGGCGGCAGGTATGATTCTCCGACGGTATGATCCGAGTAATGGGTGCAAGATAGCCTATAGCGTCACGGAAAAAGGGATTGATCTAATACCTGCAATTCTGGAGCTGTTACGCTGGGGTGCAAAACATGAGGTAGCTGACAGTAAGCACGATGAATTAATTGAACAGTTTGACCGGAATCCCGAGCAAGTAATCGCTGAGATACGCTCGTCGCTAGGGGTGGGTAGCGTCGAGTGAATTGCTCACGCCGGAAGCCCTGTAGCTAAACTAGCGCCGGTTCATCGAAAACCGGAAGTGGCTTCCCTGCGGGACACGGATGGGGCTTCCGAAGCATATTCCGTCTCCGCGGAGGGGTGCAGGCGCTCAGCTTTTCCCTTTGAGAGCGTATATATGTTATCGGCTGCGTTGATTAATGCGGGCTGATGAGACACAGCTACAATGGTGAGAGTCTGGGCCAGCTTTCGGAGCGTTTCACAAAACAAACGTTCGGTTTCGGGATCAAGCGCACTCGTCGGTTCATCGAGCAGCAGAAAAAGAGGCTGATGAGCCAGTGCGCGGGCAATTGCAATACGTTGTCGCTGCCCTCCGGATAGTAATCCTCCCCGTTCCCCGACAACCGTATGCAACCCATCCGGGAGCGCGCTGACGAAATCCCAGGCGCCGGCTTGGTGTAGCGCCCGCTCTGCGTCGGCCTCAACCAGATCCGGAGCGCCGACCAGGATGTTGTTGAGGATGGTATCGTGAAGCAGGACGTTTTCCTGCGCTACGTAGCCGATCATGCGCCGCCAGTCGCGTGGATTAATTTCACGCAGAGGCACGCCATCGATTAGGATTTCTCCTGACTTCGGTTCGGCCAGGCTGCACAGAAGGTCCAGCAGGGTACTCTTACCCACGCCGGATGGTCCCGCAATTGTGGTGAATGAATGGACCGAAATCTCGAGGTTGAGATCCTGAAATATCGGCCGCGTGCCGTAGTCGAAGTAGATATGCCGCAGGGCGATTCCCTGCTGGAAGGTGGGCTGACGCGTACCCGTGGTCCTTTCTGCTGCGGCGCGAGCCTCGTCGATCGCGGTTCGCAGCGACCAGTAGGCGCTTTCCTGGGCCATGAGGTTCTGATATTTCCGCTGGGTTTTATTGAGCAGACTCAGGAGTCGGGTAAGGAGGAAAACCATCACCATTACGGCCGGCAGTGAAAGCTCCCACATTACAAGCGCCAGATACAGGCCGGTTGCAATGAGAGTGGCAAGGATGGGCTCCTGCAAGGCCATCAATGCTTCCCGTGCCATGATCTCGCGCCGGGTGGCTTTTTCAATTTGCCTGGTTTGATCGCGGAGAATAGCCTCTGCAACATTATCGCGTGCCATTGCTTTAAGCGATTTTACCGAACCGAGCACGTCGGAAAGATATGTCAGCAGGTGGCGGAGCAGATGTGTCTGCTTAGTCCCTGCCCTCCGGGTAGCGCGGATCAACTCGTTTAACAGCCGCAGCATCACGATACCCGCCAGGAAGGAGGTGAGCGTAGCCTGCCATGAAACAAACATGGCAACGGTCCCGTACACAACCACCTGTATCGCCAGCGCCAGCACCGTGACGCTATGTTCAAAACCGTTCGCCGCGCGGTATGCCTCGGTGGCCACCGAGTTTGCCAGCGAGCCCATGGGTTGACGCAAATAGTATTGCCACCGGCTGGCAAGTAGCGCATCGATTAGTTCGAGGCGGAGCGCAGTAGCGACATGAGCAACTGTATAGCCCACCTGTCTATTGGCCACGAGCAGGATCAGGCTTTTGACTATCATGCCGCCAACGATAATCGACAGCATGACTCCAATGGTCGGGACGATGCCGATGCTTTGCAGCGCTTCAACTACCCGTTTGCCGACATCCGAATTGGCGGTATCCCCTACCGCAATCGAGAGCAGCGGGAGAAGCGCGGTCAGGCTGAGCCCTTCAGCGACACCGGCCGCCAGCAGAGCAATCAGCACATACGCCGTCCGCCGGGGAAAAAGCATGCAATAGGTAAAGAGGGTCCGCATGGCCTAGATCAGCACAGAATCGATAATCATATCCTAAAATCGCGGCTCAGGCTGAATTGCCGGGCGGGGCTACATGAAACTGAACGCGCTAACCAACCTTAAGCGTCGGCCCGTAACGGGGCTATTTTGATTGATCAAAATAATCAAGCTGATTAGTTTGCTACGGGGGGAAACTCTGGACACCGGGCACAGGTTGCGCCCGGGAAGATGTTTGCACAGGCGATTCACGTGTTTCAAGATGGGTGTATTACGGTTACGGCTGGGTTTCCGGGAAGCTGCCGCAGTGCGCTCAACGCGCTCTGCGGAGGACGTGTCAGAGCTTCCTTTGGCGGTGACAAGGGACAGGCAGCCGATACCGATTATCAGCAAAATTTGCTCGGCCGGATCGGCAGCGATGGTTCCGTCTTTCGGACGTTTGGGCTATTGCTCCAGGCTGGGCGGTATACTCAACCAGAGCGAGCAAATTTGTTTTAATCGGTTTTTCGCGCTCCGCGGATATTAAGCGCGACCAAAGCAAACTGAAGGCCAATCACAGCGAACGCCTGTGCATGCCAGCCCCATGTAATCCATAAGGCGTTGCTGAACAGGGAACATACGAAACCCGCATGGCGCCTGCGCTTCGATTGATAAGTCAACAGCCAGACCGCGAGCACGTTGACGACCATGGCGGGCCACTGCAGTAGGGAAAAATAATCCATATTCTCCTGCTCTCCTGAAATAGCATTATGTCATGTTGATTTCACTGATTTCACTGATTTCACTGATTTCACTGATTTCACTGATTTCACTGATTTCCCTAGTTGCCGCTAACCGCATCCTCTCATTCATCCGTTCTGTTTTCCGTACGAAAGAACACAAAAGCATGCTTCGGAATTAGTGCGCCAACGCACATACAACGCGGGGTGGCTGGTGCATGATGGTTCATGCCGATGTTGTAAATTTTATTACACTGCTTCCCAAGCGCACGCACTAACGTCATTTTTTTGAATTGAATGATGGCGACTTCTACTTCAAGCAGCCGGGCCTTATGGAAAGGCGCTATCAGTTTTGGGCTGGTACACATCCCCGTAGCCCTTCATTCAGCCACTACGGACCATGGATTGAATTTTGACTGGCTGGACAAGCGCACGATGGACCCGGTTGGTTATAAGCGAGTGAACAAAAAAACCGGCAAGGAAATCGATAGAGAAAACATTGTAAAGGGGATCGAGTATGAAGACGGAAATTACGTCATTCTGAGCGAGGAAGAGATCGCCGCCGCCTATCCCAAAACGACACAAACTATCGAGATCGAGATGTTTGTGCCCCCAACCGATATTCCTTTCGTCTACCTTGAGCGCCCGTATTACGTCGTGCCGATCAACAAAGGGGCTAAAGTCTACGCGTTACTGCGGGAAGCCCTTTACAAGACACGCCGCGTTGGCGTCGCGCGGGTAGTTATCCAAACCAAACAGCACCTGGCCACGCTTGTGCCGACGGGCCCGGCGCTTGTGCTGAATCTATTGCGCTGGGGGAACGAAATACGCAGCTGGGAAAATTTGAGCTTCCCCCCGGAAGGAACGAAGGAGGCCGGAATCGTCGAAAAAGAATTGAAAATGGCGGAGCAGCTGGTGATGGATATGAGCGGAAAATGGCACGCCGAGGACTTTCGCGATGCATTCAAGGATGAGGTCATGAAACTCGTGCATGAGAAGGCGGAGAAGGGCGACATTGAAAGAGTGACTCAACCGGAGGAATCGGATGTGCTCGGCGGCGGCGCGCAAATTCTCGATCTTACCGAGTTACTTCAGCGCAGCCTGAAGAAGGGTGGGGACAAGGAAGAGCGTGAAAAGACACCCGGCAGAAAACCAGCCAAGGCTGGCGCCGACCGTGCAGAGCCCGGGACTAAGGGGGCGCATAAGCGCCGAGCGTAATGAGGGGGTGTAATTGAAGCGTTTTTGCCTCCTCGTTTGAGTTTACAGGGTGGGGTAAAGGGACGCCCTCCGCGCCATTCCTTCGTCGCATTAAGCAGAACCGGGCCGACCACGCTGGTCGCGGGACCGTCCATACCGATAACTGTAATTTACGCGTTCCCAAAAGGGGATACGGGTCGAGGTGTTCGAGTTATGCCAAAGGCTGACTTATTAAAGACTTACCGAGCGAAGCGTAATTTCTCTATTACCTCCGAACCTTCCGGTATGGGCGCCAGCGACCGGTCGAACAAGACCGCGCTATCATTCGTAGTACAGAAGCATTGGGCGACGCGCTTGCATTATGATTTCAGGCTGGAACTCGACGGAACCATGAAAAGCTGGGCTGTTCCGAAAGGACCCAGCTTTGATTCCGATGACAAACGCATGGCCGTTCATGTGGAAGACCATCCTATTTCCTACAACAGCTTCGAAGGCGATATCCCACCGGGACAGTATGGCGCCGGTAAGGTCATCATCTGGGATAAGGGAACGTGGGTTCCTCTCGAGGACCCGCACCGCGGCTATCGTGCGGGTAAATTGAAATTCGAGCTGCACGGGCACAAGCTAAAAGGTCGCTGGGCGCTGGTCCGTATGCGCAACGAACAAGAAAAGAAGCAGGAAGCCTGGTTGCTTATCAAGGAAAAAGATGAGTACGCGAGACCCGCGAGTAAATTTAGTGTGGTGGATGAAATGCCGGATAGCGTCGCCATGCTTCCAACGCCGGAAGCTCCTCTTGATGCCGGGGCCGCTGGTGCGAAACCGGCCGGAGGAATAAAAAACTCCCCGGCCTTGCTCGAGGGCGCAGTTAAAGCTGGACTTCCGGCGAAACTGCAGCCTCAACTTGCAACTTTGGTGGACGGGCCTCCCAATGACTCATTGGAGTGGGTCTATGAAATCAAGCTGGACGGTTATCGGATGCTGACACGTGTCGAGGGTGGGGAGATACGCCTGTTTACCCGCAACGGAAATGACTGGTCGCATAAATTGCCCGATCTGGTTAAAGCAATGAGCAGCTTGAGATTGAAGCCAGGATGGCTGGATGGCGAAATCGTGGTGTTGGATGAAAAAGGCTTGCCGAATTTTCAGGCATTGCAAAACGCTTTTGACAGCGCGAGGACGCAAAACATCATCTACTATCTTTTTGATGTGCCGTTTTATGACGGATACGATTTGCGACGCGTGCCGTTAACGCAACGCAGGGAAATGCTGAGCTCGTTGCTGGAATCCTCTTCTTCGTCCCACATA
The DNA here is from genome assembly GCF_033095785.1 of Nitrosospira sp. Is2. Classification (GTDB taxonomy): domain Bacteria; phylum Pseudomonadota; class Gammaproteobacteria; order Burkholderiales; family Nitrosomonadaceae; genus Nitrosospira. Next base: position 2,948,187 of record NZ_CP137134.1, read on the forward strand.
CGCTTCAGCGAAGTCTTCGACGTGCCAGCAGCGGATATCATCGCTTCCGCCTGCCGTCTCGGGCTGGAAGGCGTGATCGGCAAGCGCAAAACCTCGGCATACCTGTCCCGTCGCTCGTCGGATTGGATAAAGCTCAAATGCACGCAACGCCAGGAATTTATTATCGGCGGTTACACCGACCCCAAGGGTTCCCGAGCCGGTATCGGTTCCCTGCTACTTGGCTTCTATGACGAAGACAAAAAGCTGCGGTATGCCGGAAACGTGGGTACCGGATTCAACGAGAAAACGCTGCGTGACCTCAAGACGAAGCTGGACAGCTTGACTGTCAGGCATTCCCCCTTCGCGGATGCATCTGGAATGGATAAAAAGTCGCATTGGGTGTCGCCCGAGCTGGTAGCTGAAGTTTCCTTCGGGGAGTGGACCAGGGATGGCCACATTCGCCACTCGGTTTTTCGCGGATTGAGATCGGATAAGAAGCCTGAAACCATCGTCAGGGAGAAACCCATGCATGCCACCAGCGCAAAGTCCGCGACAGCTTCGTCTGCATTGTCTTCCCTGAAGGTAACAAACCCGGACCGCGTGATCGACCCTTCTTCTCATTTAACCAAGATTGACCTCGTGCGCTTTTACTCTCTGATTGCGCCGTTGATGCTGGAGCATCTAAAAGGAAGGCCGGTATCTCTGGTGCGTGCCCCGGATGGTATTTCTGGACAATTGTTTTTTCAGAAGCATTGGGAAAAAGAAAACATGCAAGGCGTGGACCAGCTTGACCCTGCCCTGGATCCCGACCACCCGCCATTGCTTGAAATCTCAACCGCTAACGGCCTGCTGTCCGCGGCGCAGATGAACGTCATCGAGTTTCACACATGGAACGCAAAAAAAGACGCTATCGACAAACCTGACAGGATGACTTTCGACCTGGACCCGGGAGAGGGAGTGCAATGGCCGCGGATTCAGGAATCGGCCCGACTTGTTTCCATCTTTCTCAATGAGCTGGGGCTGAAGTCTTTTCTGAAAACCAGCGGGGGAAAAGGTCTGCACGTTGTGGTGCCGATTAAGAGGTTGCACGGTTGGGATACGGTGAAGGGTTTTTCCCAGGCGATTGTTCAGCACCTTGCGGCAACCATTCGGGGGCTTTTCGTTGCAAAGAGCGGTTCCCGTAACCGCGTTGGGAAAATTTTTATCGATTATCTGCGCAATGGTTTCGGAGCGACCACTGTATCGGCCTGGTCAGCGCGGGCTCGCCCGGGATTGGGCGTATCAGTGCCAGTCGCATGGGAAGAACTGGAGTCGCTTGCGAGTGCAAATCACTGGTCTATTTCGAATATTCATGAGCGTCTGGACAAAGGCAATAGCCCATGGGCCGACTATGAAGCGACCAGGCAATCCATTGCACCAGCGATGAAAACGTTGGGATACAAGCCGGTTAAAGAAACGGCGAAGCATTAATTCGTCTGTTCCGCCGCCGCCTCTTCGCTGAGCTCGTGGCAGAGGCAGTCGGGAATCGCCTCCGTAGAAATATCCGGGAGATCAGCAGCGGTCATTTTGATTGTTCTTTTTCCCGCAAATGACGCGCGGCTCTCTCTGCGGCTTCTGTGGCATCCTCAACATCGCCTTCTTCCGCTTCTTCAATGGCGATATCCATTTCTTCAAACACTTCCTTATCGTGTTCCGCCTTCTCATGCTCGCCATAAATCGGCTTTTGCAGGTGCGTGTAAGGATGTTCCTTATTTTCTTCGATCAACTCCCTTTTCGCTTCCTGCGCATGGCGGCCTACTCCTCTCGCATCGCCCTTCCTTCCACTCTCAATCGCCTGCTCCAAATGTGTTCTGGCGTTCTCACCATGATCTTCCTCCGCATGAACCACCAAAGGGCTGGCAACCATCGCGGCTAAAATGATCCAGAAACAGCCGCATGTTCTGGTTGAATTGCTCATCATCTTCTACCGAAATCAATCAGGATAGCTTGGCTCGAGCTAGAAAACATCCATTTGACAATCAAGTAACGCTCTACAGTTTGACTCCGGTTACAACACTGTAATAGCCGAAGGCCGGATATACGTGTGTGTCCTGAAAACCAGCGTACTTCAGCATTGTGGACAACTCCCGACCTGAATACGATTCTCCCTCGGTCCAGCCCATCATTAACATGCTATAGGCAGCCGGCGCGAAAGGCCCCGTTTTTTCGTCGTTATAAATCACATCGTGGATAATGATGCGTCCTCCAGATCCCATACTTGCGAAGCTCTTTTCCGCGAGAACTTTGCACTTTTCCAAGGGCCAATCGTGGAAAATGTTGGAATAGAAGTGCAGGTCAGCTTCAGGAAATGGATCATTCCACATGTCGGCAACATGTGTTTTAATCCGATCCCGCAAGCCGTATTTAGCAATGAACTCCTGAGCGACTTCGCATATCGGCTCCAGATCCAGAACGACACCTTGAAGATGCGGTACTTTTAAAGCCGCGCCAATCGTATGAGCGCCCGACCCTCCGCCTATATCGAGCATCCGTTGGTGGCCGGAAAGATCGACGGCCTCTGGCCAGGCGGATGCCAATGTCATGCTGATGCTGTGCATCCCGCGAGTGAATTTTCGCGCCAGTTCGGCTTGCTCCTCGTGGGATTTGTATATGTCGCCGCCGCCATAGGCCTGAGGCACATCAGTCAGCACCGCTCGTTCCAGGCTGGCATAGGAAAATACCTCGGAATTATCGATCATCATATCCCAGAAGAAACCGAAGTAACTGGGGCTTTTTTCGAGGAGATAATCTTCAGCAAGGGAGGTAAGCGAATAACGCTCGTCGTGGAGCGAAAGAAAGCCCAACGCCGTGGCGGCGGATAACATGGCCACCGCCGGCCTTCTTTTAATGTTCAGCGCTGTGCAGATCTCGGGCAACGTCCGCGCCCCCTGTTCAAGCAGCGGGAAGACTTTGAGTCGATGAGCGATGAGGAGCGCCGGGTAGCCGTAAACCGCGAACACGGCATCCCATAACGGCCTGTCGTCTCCTCGGGGCTGGTGTGGCTTTAGGGGCGGTTGCAGGGCCATAACAATCCTCTTTTATTGTAATTGACTTGGTGGTGGCGACACGGATTTTTCCGCGTTCGGACGTGAATTATTCAGGTTCCCTCCAGATTCAGTATCACGGCCTGGGAAGCAGCGAAGACAGCAAGCGTCGTGTATCCGCTTCCTGCTGCAGGCTGAATTTGGAGAGCATCTCCCGGTTGCGATTCACATCGTACTGTATGCCGAGGTAGTAAATGAGCTTCCCATCGTTGTCGAAAAGCGGAGTAAGGCTCAAATGGTTGAAGAAAAGCTCTCCATCCTTCCGATAATTCCGAATGGTGACTTCGACCCCTTGTTGTTTTTCGATTGCTCGTTTCATGGCAAAGCGGGCGTCCTGGTCCCGATCCTTTCCCTGAAGGAAGCGACAGTTGCGACCAAGTATTTCTTGCTGAGCATATCCAGTCATCGCCTCGAACTGCCGATTCGCATAGACGATGGGCAGGTCTTCCTGATCGGGATCCACGAGCGTGATGCCATTCACCGAACTATCCAGTATCTGGGACAAGATCTGGGGGATCAGTCCTGGGTCTTTTTCCACCACAAATGTCATTCTTTTTCTCCTGGATATTAACGGGATGGGGTTGAGGGCTTCGTCACGTATTTGTTCGTTTCAATCAACCGCTTTAGGTTTCTCACCGTACGTTCCGCGCCTTCCTGGACGACCACCCGAATCAGCTTCTCGAAAGGGCGCATGAACATTTGAATCTCACTCAGTTCGAATGTAAAGGTCAGTTCAGTGGATTTCCCAGGATCGACATTGCGTAATTCATAAACGCAGCGAAACGGATCGGATACGCCGGCGAAGCCGAGGCGCTTGTCCGGCTCATAAACATCAATCTTGAACCTGCTTTCGCTGCGGCGCCCCTGATCAATCCGGACCTGCCTTGCAAGGGTGCCCAGTTTCACCGGCACGCCGTTGAGGGGTTCAAGTTCGACGACTTCGGGCGACCATTTGGGATAATTATCGAAAAAACCGTCACCGAGATACCTGAAAATATCGCACGGCGGGCATTCGACCAAAACGCTTGCCTTCGCTACTACAGGTTCCTTGCCGCCTAAACCGAACATACGTAATGCCCCTGTTTTTTAGCCTGCAGGGCTAAAGGTTATACTTCGGGCCGGGTGAAAATGCTATTCCGTTTTTCGAGCCTAACCCTCACCGGGGCTGGCTGGAGTAAGACCATGAATCATAGCTTACCTGAGCCACTTCTGCGCAAGCAGGATATGCTGCTGCACCTCAGGCACCTCAGGCACCTCAGGCACCTCAGGCACCAGGGGGGCGGGGGCCTTGTTCGCTCCTTCGCGCCCCGGGCCCCGGCAGTCCGGAGCGAAAGGGCGGGCCCTTTTTGTTCTGAACGAGTGCGCCCAACCGGGCTCGATAGATCATGTTAAGACGAACTCGCCCCCCTATTCAATGTTCCTCGCAAGGCTCCTCCGCCCGGCGTTTTCCCTATCCATTAATAATTTTCCCGCCGTTGGGATGCAGCACCTGGCCGGACATATAGGAACAATCGCGTGAGGCCAGAAAAACATAACACGGCGCTACCTCGTCGGGCTGGCCGGGCCGTTTCATCGGAACGTCTTTTCCGAACTTGGCTACTTTGTCAGGCGGGAACGTGGAAGGTATCAATGGTGTCCATATGGGCCCCGGTGCAACGGCATTGACCAATATTTCCCGTTCGACCAGTTGCAACGACAATGAACGCGTAAACGCGACAATTGCGCCTTTGGTTGAAGAATAGTCGAGAAGATGGGCGCTGCCTTTATAGGCGGTAACAGAGGTCGTGTTGATTATTCGCGCCCCCGTTTTAAGATGCGGGAGTACAGCCTTTACCATGTAAAACATCGAGAAGATATTGGTGCGAAACGTTTTCTCGAGCTGGGCATTGTCGATATCCATGATATCTTCCCGGACATGCTGCTCAGCGGCATTATTGACGAGAATCTCAATGTGCCCGAAAGTGGAGATCGTTTTTTCCACCACCTCAGCGCAGAATTCTTCGCTGCCCACGTCGCCGGCGATTAATTCGCATCTTCGTCCGCATTGCTCGACTTCCTTTTTGGTGTCGTTGGCGTCCCCGTGTTCGTTGAGGTAGACGACAACAATATCCGCTCCCTCCTTGGCGAATGCGACCGCTACCGCTCGGCCAATACCGCTATCCCCGCCGGTAATAATCGCAACCTTGGATTCCAGCTTGCCACTGCCTTTATATTCTTCAACGGTTGAGTCAGGCTCCGGGGTCATCTCGGTCTCGATCCCAGGCTGTCGGGGCTGATGTTGCGCAGGAATTTCTTTTTCCTTCTCCATGATAAACACCTCGTTAGCTATCGATAAACAATGGATGTGACCGGAACAACGATTCGTTAGCCGGAAACGAGAAAATGCAACGAGACGGGATCAGAACGGTCGTTCAATGTTTTTTAGACTCCTTGCCCGACCCTGACTTCTTTTCGCCCCCGGACAGCTTGTTCTCCCTCGCCCAGGCGCGCCGCTTCGCCTCATCCCTGGGAACGCCCTTTTTCTCATATCCTTCTTCAATATGTTTCACCTGACGTTTCTGCTTATCGGTATAAGCGGACTTATCGCCTTGTGGAATGGTAGCCTCCTGTTCGGGATGAGTGAGTCGAACCTGGCGGCGCGACAGATTGGTTAAAAAAGAACTTCGCGCAATACAGCAATTACTGCTTCCATACAATCCCTGACCCAAGGGAAGGCTGCTGGGTTGCCTATGGCTTCTCGAAAACTGGTTTTTTGGCTTCAGTTTTTTTCTCGTGTCCCTTTTTGGTTTTCAGCGGTTGCTTCACCGAAGCGATGAGCGCCTTGCAATCACTATCCTCGCCTGGGCCGGTTTCGATCAACGGTATCAGCGCGGCTAACGGGGTTGCAAGAACGCCTAGCACGACCGCGGCGCCGACACGTATGGCGAGCATTTTGTCGGGATAAACTTTGGGATGTTTGAACGTGCCAGCAATATGAACGGGTGTACGAAGACTGAGTATGCTGAAGTCTTTCGGCTCGGGCGACAGTTTCATCTCGATCGCTTCATCCAGCAGGCTTATTTGGCCTTCACCCAGGATATTCGTATCCGTTGTATCGATAACAAAAGTCTCGGTGGCCATGATGCCTTGCTTGATGCCGTAGTCGATTACAGCGCAACGAACCGGGACGTTTTTATCGCCAGCAAAGAGGAATTTGATGATCTCGCCCGCATCGAGGCCGATAATCTCCAGGATCATATTGCTGATTTGTCCGCCTGACATGATCAACGAGAAGCGGCCGTCGGCGGACGCCAACAGCCCGCCCACAGATTTGCCGTGCGCTTTTATTCTGGTTGCACCGCCTATCAAGCCTGCACTCCCATGGGTAAGCTCCATTTTGGGAAATAACTTCCTCAACTGCAGCCGTTTTAAATCAATCCTGGTGTCCGCAGTCGGAATCTCCTCGCGTCCGTTTATCATTACCGAGCCTACAATATTTCCACCCGCAACCGCGAAATTGAGGGGGTCGATCGTCATTAGTCCGTTATCGACTTTGAGGTGTGTATGGACATGTTCGACCGGCAGTTCCTTATTGCGTATTGACTCGCCCGTAAACTTGACGTCCGCATCCATCGCCCGCAGGCGATCCACCCGGAACTCCTGATCAGGCAGCAGGCGATCCTTCTGGGCCTCGATGGAAGCCTTCTTCTCCTTCTTCTCCTGCGGGCTATCCTGCGGCTGAGGAGCCTTTCTGGCGCCGATCATGCCACTTAAATCAGTGAGGTCGAGAACTTTCGATATCACATCGCCGCGTAGTATCGGCCTTTCTCCACCCGTATCAAAAACCAGGTCTCCACCCATGTCGCTGTCCCCTACCTTCCCGGAAAATCCCTTCATCGACCACTCGGTTTTCTGATGAGTGAGGTTTCCGGAAATCTCATACGGTGGGGAGGGGAAGAAAACGATGCCGGCTATCGGGTAGAGGGCGGACATATCTTCCCCCTCAATTTTTAATTTTAGGTCCATGGAAGCCAACTCCTGGAGTCCGGTAATCGTTCCCTCCGCTGTCGCGCGAGTCGTCCCGATCTCGACGCGCGCTTTAACGGGATACGCGGCGGTCTTGTCCGTCAGGGACGTCAACTGACCGCCCTGTGCTTGAGCTGCAAATGCCAAATCCGCATAGGTGCCTTCCGCGGTTACGTTCAGTGGCATTTCGCGCGCATCCACCGTGGAATCAGTAAATATGGTCAGGTTCACATCCGTCTTGGTCTTCGGGTCACGAAAGATGAGCTTTCCATCTTCCAGAGCGAGCCTGCCGATTTTCGGCGGCTCTACTTCTTCTTCCGGTTTTTTCAGGTCCCAGTTCCGCTTCCCATCTTCGCTCTTTTCGAGAAGGATTCTCGGGCGCGAGATCGATACCTCCGGAAGCACGACATCCCCAAGTATCAGATCCCACAGACTGATACGGAACGATGCCTTGCCGATATCGAGCATCGGCTGCTCCGTTCCCCATTCCGCATTTGCCAGTGAAATTCCCTCCGCGCTAATCATAGGGTTGAGAGACAGACTGACATTCAGGTCGCCTCGAATAGTGAATTCGCGCCCTGTTTTCTCGGTGACCTGGCGTTCGGCGTACGGCTTGATCATATTCCAGTCGAACCAGATGACGAATATGACGATGAGCAGAAAAAAAATGCCGAAGATCGGCAATAACCTGCGGTAGCGAGCTCGCATGTCCGGCGTAAGCCTCAGTATGGGAAACATCAAAATTGAGGATAATCATACTTATGCAACGTGATTCATTCGGTACGTCAGCGCACATTCGTTCTCGCGCTTAAGCTATTGGGTTGAACGTTGGATAAGGAGTGGAGGTTCCTGTCTTAAATAATTCTTCTGTCAAATTGGAGAGGCGGGAGGCGATAGGACTCTGCACGGAAAATATAGGGAGAAATAAGGGAAGAGAGAAGCGCGTTTTCCCGGCCTGGAGTTCACGCCCGCAGACGTTAGGTCGGCGTGTAGAAGCGTCCCATGCCTTGCGGGATGAGCCGGGGAGGTTCGGGAAAAAGGGAGAAAGGGGGAGAAAGGGGGAGAAAGGGGGTTAAGCCAGGCGCATACTCAGGAAGCTGGGTTTTCCGGTTATCTGACGTTTACAACGTCGCGTACAAGGCGTTCAAATTCTTTCCTTACTACGTCATAGCACTCGCATACATGCGCTTCCAGTCCCTTCCGGTCCAGAACGGTGATGTGCCCACGGCGGTAGCGAATAATTCCCCCCTGCTGCAATTTGCCGGCGGCTTCGGTAATACCTTCACGACGAACGCCAAGCATGCTGGCAATCAATTCCTGGGTCATGATAAGTTCCTCGGAATTCAGCCGGTCGAGCGTTAACAACAGCCAGCGGCTAAGCTGCTGCTCGATCGTATGATGCCTATTGCATACCGCAGTTTGAGAGATCTGGGTGATGAGCGCCTGAGTGTAACGCAACAGCAGACGCTGCACGGGTCCGCCTTGATTGAACTCCTGCATCAACAATGTTGCCTTGAGCCTGTAACCATAACCTGCGGTTTGCACAGTGGCCCAGCTTGGCGTGCTTTCACCACCCATAAACAGCGAAACTCCCAGCATCCCTTCATTGCCCACCCCTGCAATCTCGGATGACGCGCCATTTTCCAGTATATAGTGCAGGGAGATGATAGTAGAAGTTGGAAAGTAAACGTAAGACAGCCGGCCGCCTGATTCGCACAGAACGTCGCCGAGGGGCATGTGAACCAGTTCCAGATGAGGTTTTAAACGCTCAAACTCGAATGCCGGAAGGGCGGCGAGCAGTCGGTTCTGGTTGGGCTGATGTGAGGGAGAGCTTAGCATTCGATACAGAAATCTGTAAAAATAAGCGCAGCTTGCGGGGACAATTATCGAAAGTCTGCGTCCGGCACTCCCATTTCTCACCGGGCGGTTCCCAAACTTATATTAGCATGTATTCCCGGGTGAATTTTTTGAAGACGGTAAGCTTTTCAAGTATTCCATTAATATGCCGGCATTTTTGTGCGGTAGCGTACATACTACGGATGAGTCAGTTTTTAATATGTTCTCCAGACAATTGGAGCCGCTTGCGCATCGATGGCCCGGCACGAATTGCAAAGGAAGCTGGAAGCTCCGCGCGGAACATTCCGGCACGATCCAGCTGAACGCGATACAAGCGCAGGGTAGGATGATCTGCCGTCTCTAGTGTATTGCATGCCACTCAGATAAGAAGCGGTGGAGACCGGGCGGTACAGCTCTCCTTTCGCAACAATTTCTGCTTACCGCTTTCAAGAGGGAGTTCGACAATATTCCACATCACCTCTTCCTTTTTTATTCCTATTCATTGTTTCGGGGTCGAGAGCGGACTGGACGCTGCGTAGGTAATAGCGTGTTGGCGCGTGCCGCGGTCATCGCGACAATGGCGCATGGCTGCAGTTCTGCGTGCTCTTCTGCCAGCGCCGGGACGATCACCACCACGGGTGTAGTGCAGCGCAATATTCAACTTCAAGGCTGGCGGCATGACTGTTTCTGAGCTTTTGCTTCGCTTCGCGACTCGCTTTCGTAGTACCCGGAGTCGGCGGGTGCCGATCAGGGAAGAATTGCCTTTACGATCCGAGTTGTTCAGCGCTGATCAGATGGAGCTGTACGGCGGTATCCTTGCGGCCTCTCACGAATTGGCGTCTGGCCGGGGCACGGATCAGCTGCTGGCGCGACTGGATGAGAACGAGAGCAAGTTATTCGATATCGGGAGGGTACTGACGGAAGCCGCGGCGGCGGACCAGCTGTTAACCCCTGCGGGTGAATGGCTTTACGACAATTTTTATCTCATAGAAGAGCAGATTCGCCTCGCAAAGCGTCACCTTCCCAAGAGTTATAGCCGCGAATTGCCGATTCTGGCAACCGGGACGTCCGCCGGTCTTCCCCGGGTTTATGACATTGCGCTGCAGGCGGTTTCGCATGGCGATGGCAGGGTCGATACGGAGAGTCTCAGGCGTTTCATCGCCGCTTATCAGACGGTCGCGAACCTTAGATTGGGAGAGCTATGGGCAATTCCGATCATGTTGAGGTTGTCGCTGATCGAAAATCTCCGTCGCGTCGGCGTCCGTGTGGCCGCCGGGAGAATAGACCGTAGTCTCGCCGATAGCTGGGCCGACGAAATCACACGCGTCGCCGATAAAGATCCGAAGAGTCTGGTCCTGGTGATTGCCGATATGGCCAGATCCGATCCCCCGATGACCGCTTCTTTTATTTCGGAATTGGCCCGCCGTCTGCAGGGTCAGGGACCCTCGCTGGCGCTTCCGTTAACGTGGATTGAGCAAAGGCTTGCCGAATCGAATCAGACCATCGATCAAATGGTGCAACTGGGGAATCAGCAACAAGCGGCCGATCAGGTTTCCATCTCCAACAGCATCCATAGTTTACGCGCCCTGGGCGCAATCGACTGGCGCGAGTTTGTCGAAACCGTCAGTATCGTTGAAAAAATCTTGCGCGAGGATCCGGGAGGCAGCTATGGTCGCATGGATTTTTCCAGCCGTGATCGCTATCGGCATGCGGTAGAGCGTTTGGCCAAGGCAAGCCCGTTGTCCGAAGTTGAGGTGGCGCGTGAAGCAGTTCGGTTGGCACGGGAGGGTGAGGGGAACGGAAATGGTAACGTGAGGGCGCACGTCGGATTTTATCTGGTCGATAAGGGGTCCGCGCACCTTGAGACAGTTGCACAGGTTCAATTCTCGATATTAGAGCAATTTTGTCGGATAGGTCGGCGCCACCCGCTGTTGAGTTACCTCGGTCCAATCGCGCTGATCACACTGGTAATGGCTGGAAACCTCATCACGGAAGCGCATGCGGAAGGCGCGAAGGGGTGGCTATGGGGGCTGATGGCGATTCTGTCGTTACTTGCGATGAGTCAGCTTGCCGTAGCGCTGGTTAACTGGACCGCTTCTCTCCTGGTGTCGCCGCATTCGCTGCCACGCATGGATTTCTCCAAGGGGATTCCATCCGTGTTTCCGACACTTGTGGTGGTTCCAACGATCCTGACAGACGAGTCAGAGGTGAATCGCCTTATCGAAGCGCTTGAAGTTAAATTTCTGGCCAACCAGGGCAATAACCTTTATTTCGCCCTGTTGAGTGATTTTCGGGACGCGGTCCAGGAAAAGCTTGCGGAAGACGAGTCTTTGTTGCAGTTCGCGCAAACGGGTATCGAAGCACTGAATAAAAAATATGCTGTCGGCACGGGTGATGACGTGGATAAAACAGTTGACTCCACGAAGATCGATAAGCGTGATGCATTTTTCCTGTTTCATCGTCCCCGCCGATGGAATCCCCACGAACAGCTCTGGATGGGTTACGAGCGAAAGCGCGGGAAGCTCGCTGACTTGAACACTTTTTTGCGCGGAGGCGGGCGTGACGCATTTTCCGTAATCACAGGCAACACAGCGGTGTTACCTGACATCAAGTATGTCATCACCCTGGATACCGATACGCAACTTCCGCGCGATGTAGCCCATCAATTGGTGGGTGCCATGGCTCATCCATTGAATCAGCCTCGGTTTGACCCAAGCTCCGCAGGAGGAGATGACGTCCTCGTTACCGAGGGATATGGGATTCTGCAGCCAAGGATTGGGGTGAGTCTGTCCAGCACGAACCGCTCGGAATATGCGCGTCTTTTTGGCGGAGAGGCGGGCATTGATCCCTACACCCGGATCGTCTCGGATGTATACCAGGATCTGTTCCACGAAGGGTCGTTCATCGGCAAGGGCATTTATGACGTGGACGCGTTTGAGGGGGTGTTATGCCGCCGCTTTCCTGAAAATCGCATTTTAAGCCATGACCTGCTGGAGGGATGTTACACCCGGGCAGGTTTACTGAGTGATGTTCAGTTGTACGAAGAATTTCCATCCAGCTATCGCGCGGATGTTAACAGACGGCACCGGTGGATACGTGGGGATTGGCAACTCGCAAGCTGGCTGTTATGGCGCGTACCCGGCCCCCACGGGGGCTACCAGCCCAATATGCTGTCGACATTATCGCGCTGGAAACTGCTGGATAATCTTCGTCGCAGCCTTGTGCCTCCGGCCTTGCTCCTATTGGCCCTGCTCGGATGGGTGGTCTCGACGGACCCCGTGTTCTGGACTGCCGTGGTAATTGCCGTACTCGTCGTTCCCGCCGTTACAGCCGCAGTTTCCGAGTTGTCCAGCAAGCCGGTTGAAGTCCCATGGAGGCAGCACCTCATCCTCACCTGGCGTACGGCAAAACGGAATTTTAGCCAAGTCCTGTTTACGCTGGCTTCCCTTCCGTATGAGGCTTATTTCAGTCTTGACGCGATATTCCGGACCCACGTGCGACTGTTCATTACGCGCCGCCGGTTGCTTGAGTGGAATCCCTCGCACGAAGTCGAGCGCGAGGCGGAATCAGCGGTGACGCAGCCCCGCCGGGCCAGCATCGCTCAGGCATTCAGGGAAATGTGGATTGCACCCATGACTGCCGTAGGAGCAGCGGCTGGAATAGTGGTTTCAACGCCTTTAACTTTAATCGTTGCAATGCCATTGTTGTTGTTATGGGGTGCTTTTCCTGTTGTTGCCTGGTGGATAAGCCGGCCGCTTCCGCCACGGACTGCGGAATTAAGCGTTGCGCAGCTATTTTTTTTACGACAGGTTGCGCGCAGAACCTGGTTCTTTTTCGAGACCTTCGTCGGCCCAAAAGACAATTGGCTGCCCCCTGATAACTTCCAGGAGCATCCGGTTCCGACCGTTGCGCATCGGACATCGCCCACCAACATGGGTTTGTCGCTCCTGGCCAATCTCGCTGCCTATGATTTTGGATATGCCAGTACGGGGCAACTCGTGGAGCGAACGACGAATACGCTGCAGTCGATGGAAACATTGGAACGGTACGCCGGCCATTTTTACAACTGGTATGACACTCAGACCAAAGCCCCGCTGACCCGCTACGTCTCAACGGTGGATAGCGGTAACCTCGGGGGCCACCTGCTCACGTTACGCGCCGGGCTGCTGGAAATAATCGATATGCCGGTTATTCGGGAACAAGTATTTCTGGGTTTGGGTGAAACGTTTCATATTCTTCGGGAGTCAGCCGGTACAGCAGCTGCGGCGTCCCTGGCTCAGTTCGAACAGGCTCTCGTAAACGCAAACGAAGTTCGCCCAGTCACCATTACCCGTGCGCGAGCCGATCTTGACTGGCTGTCGAGTTGCTCCAGAGAGGTTGTTCGCGAGCTTTCCGCGCACTCACCGGGTCCCGCCATTCCCGAGGCCATCGAATGGGCAAACGCTTTGAACAGGCAATGCGAAAGTGCGTTCAGGGAATTGATCGATCTTTTGCCGCAGCCCTTATTAACCGGTGCGATGGCGGATGAAAATGAGGCTACGCAAGCTTTGGGAGTACCCTCACTGCGTCAGCTTGCCGATCAGGGCAGCGAACTTGCACGCGACTGGGCAGCGACGATGGAACAACTGGCGTTCCAGGCAGGCGAGATGGCGCAGATGAAGTATGGGTTCCTGTTCAATCCTGCTCAACGGCAGCTCGCAATCGGTTACAACGTCGGCGAACATCGACTCGATAACAGTTACTATGATCTGCTCGCGTCCGAGGCGAGGCTATGCAATTTTGTGGCGATTGCGCAAGGGGAACTTCCACAGGAAAGCTGGTTCGCGCTGGGGCGTTTACTCACCACGTACGGTGGAGAAGCGGCATTGCTGTCATGGAGCGGTTCCATGTTCGAGTACCTCATGCCGCTGCTGATAATGCCGACCTTTGATAACACGCTGCTTGACCAGACGTGCAAGGCGGCCGTGAAACGGCAGATCGCCTATGGCGAGGAACGTCGCGTTCCCTGGGGGATCTCGGAATCGGGTTATAACGCTGTCGACGTTCAATTCAACTATCAGTACCGCGCATTCGGGGTTCCCGGACTGGGACTCAAGCGCGGCCTGGGCGAAGATCTGGTCATTGCGCCATATGCTTGTGTCTTGGGACTAATGGTCGAGGCCGAAGCTGCGTGCGCTAATCTTCAGCACATGGCAAGCCAGGATATGGCTGGCAGATTCGGGTTTTACGAGGCTGTGGATTATACCCCGTCTCGGCTAAGGCGCGGCGAAACCCGTGCCGTGGTGCGTTCATTCATGGCCCATCACCAGGGCATGAGCCTGTTGTCATTGGCATATCTGCTGCTGGATAAGCCAATGCAACGGCGCTTCACGTCCGAGCCCCTGTTTCGGGCAACCATGTTATTGCTTCAGGAACGGATTCCCAAAGCTACCGTTATCCGCTCGCCGGGTGCCGAACTCCCTGATGTGAAAGTGGTCAAGGAGCTTCCCGAAATGCCGATGCGAATGCTCTCAAGCGCAAATACGCCGGTACCCGAGGTGCAGCTACTGTCCAACGGCCGCTATCACGTTATGGTAACCAATAGCGGAGGAGGAAGAAGCCGATGGAAGGATCTTGCAGTTACTCGCTGGCGGGAAGACAGTACCTGCGATAACTGGGGAAATTTTTGTTATCTACGGGATGTCGCGACTGGAGAGTTCTGGTCGAACACGTACCAGCCGACATGTAAAGAGCCGAAGCGCTATGGGGTCATCTTTTCCGAAGGCCGGGTCGAATTCCGGAGGCGCGACCTCGATTTTGACACTCACACTGAAATTACAGTATCGCCGGAAGATGACATAGAGATACGCCGCATTCGTATTACCAATAGGGCCTGGACCCGACGCTCGATCGAGATCACCTCTTATGCCGAGGTCGTGCTTGCGCCACCGTCGGCTGATGCCCAGGCTCCGGCGTTTGGCAATCTTTTTGTACAAACAGAGATATTGCCTGACCGGCATGCGATTCTCTGCAGCCGGCGTCCCCGTTCGCACACCGATCTGGTTCCGTGGATGCTGCATCTGATGACCGTGCATGGCGTGGCGACGGAACAAGTTTCGTACGAGACCGACCGCAAGGCTTTTATCGGCCGGGGAAACGATGTATCCACACCGCTTGCCTTAACTGATCCTGCTCCGCTCTCCGGCAGCGCTGGTTCTGTGCTGGACCCGATCGTCGCGATTCGCAAGGTCGTCGCCATCGAGCCGGGCGAATCCGCAACCATCGACATTGTCACCGGGGCTGGCGATTCCCGTCACGCCGTCATGCATCTGGTGGAGAAATACCAGGATCAGCATTTGAAAAATCGCGTCTTCGATCTGGCCTGGACGCACAGTCTGGTCGTATTGCGCCAACTCAACGCGACCGAAGCGGATGCGCAAATGTTCGGCCGGCTGGCCGGCTCGGTGCTGTATGCAAATACTTATTTGCGTGCGGAAGCAGCAGTGCTGGCCAAAAACCAGCGGAGCCAGTCAGGATTGTGGGGGTATGCGATTTCAGGCGATCTGCCGATCGTTCTGTTGCAGATCAGTGACTCAGGAAGTATTCAACTGGTGCGCCAGCTGATACAAGCGCACGCCTACTGGCGCGTGAAGGGACTGGCTGTCGATCTCGTGATCTGGAATGAGGATCACTCAAGCTACCGCCAAATCTTGCATGACCACATCATGGGACTCGTGGCCGGCAGTGCTGAAGCGCATGTACTTGACCGTCCGGGAGGCATTTTTATCCGCCGCGCCGAGCAGATCGCTTCCGAGGATCGTATCCTGTTGCAGACAGCGGCGCGCGTGATCATTCTCGATACCAAGGGCAGTCTGGCTGAGCAGTTAACCCGCCGCGTTCCGACAGAGTTGCCCGTGGCGCCTCCCAGAACTTTACCGGTCCGCCGGTCCGTTCCCGCACAGGAATCGCCATTGCCACACCGCGAACTGCTTTTCTTCAACGGTCTCGGGGGATTCACCGCAGACGGCCGCGAATATGTCATCACGATGGAGCCGGGTCAGATGACACCCGTGCCGTGGGTCAACGTAATCGCCAACCCGCAACTGGGGACCGTCATCTCAGAAAGCGGCCAGGCATACACCTGGTGTGATAATGCGCATGAGTTTCGGCTGACGCCGTGGAACAACGATCCGATTTGCGATCCAGGCGGAGAAGCATATTATCTCCGGGACGAAGAAAATGGGTATTTCTGGTCGCCATCGCCTCTGCCGAAACGCGGCGCGTCATCGTATGTCACCCGGCATGGATTTGGCTACAGTGCCTTTGAGCATACCGAGGGCGGCATTCGCTCGGAGCTGCTGGTATACATCGCGCCGGATGCGCCTGTGAAGTTCGCGGTGTTGACCGTGCATAATGATTCAGGACGATTGCGCAAGCTCTCGGCGACCGGATGTATTGAATGGGTGCTGGGGGACCTCCCCGAGAAAGGCAGAATGCACGTCGTGACGGAAATCGATGAGAGCAGCGGCATCCTGCTTGCCCGCAACCCATACAACAATGAATTTACTGGCCGTGTCGCTTTCTTCGACGTCGACGATAAGGCAAGAAGTATCACCTGCGACCGGACAGAGTTTATCGGGCGCAATGGCAGATTGAGCGATCCGGCGGCGATGGCGTCAAAAGACCTCTCGGGGCGGGTAGGCCCCGGGCTTGATCCCTGCGGCGCTATCCGGGTAGGGTTCGAGTTGCTCGACGGTCGAACGCGCCGGATTGTATTCCGGTTAGGAGCCGGACTCGATGCGGGAGATGCCTTAAACGTTGCACAACGTTTCCGTGGACAGGCGGTTGCATATGAGGTTCTGGAAGCGGTGCACCGCTATTGGGTGCATACCCTTGGCAAGATACAGGTGAAGACGCCTGATCCATCCGTAAACGTGATGATAAATGGCTGGCTGGTATATCAGGTGATGGCCTGCCGTCTGTGGGGACGCAGCGGGTATTACCAGTCAGGCGGCGCTTTCGGATTTCGGGATCAGTTGCAGGATGTGATGGCCCTCGTGCACGCTGAGCCGGCGCTGGTGCGAGAACATCTTCTCCGCTCGGCGTCGCGCCAGTTTGTCGAAGGGGATGTCCAGCATTGGTGGCATCCCCCAGGCGGGCGGGGTATCCGCAGCCGGTGTTCGGACGACTATCTGTGGTTGCCCTTGGCCGCGTGCCGTTATATTACCACCACCGGCGACATGGGGGTGCTGGATGAGACCGTCTCCTATCTGGAAGGCCGTCCTGTCGGTCCGGACGAAGAGTCCTACTACGACCTTCCGATTCATTCCGAGCAGACTTCGACCTTTTATGAGCATTGCGTGCGCTCGGTTGTGCATGGTTTGCGATTCGGCCAACACGGTCTTCCATTGATGGGTACCGGCGATTGGAATGATGGAATGAACCTGGTCGGATTCCATGGGCGGGGCGAGAGTGTGTGGCTGGCCTTTTTCTTATATGACATACTCATCCAATTTTCGGAGCTTGCCGTGCAACATGGGGACGCGGCCTTTGCCGCCAGGTGTCGGAAGGAGGCCGGCGTTTTACGGAGCAATATTGAACAGCATACCTGGGATGGCAACTGGTACCTGCGCGCCTATTTCGATGATGGTACGCCGCTCGGGTCCACCAGTAACCCGGAATGCCGGATCGACGCAGTTGCCCAGAGCTGGTCAGTGTTGTCCGGAGCTGGCAGCGAAGAACGCCAGCGCCAAGCCATGGAAGCGGTAAACCAGCATCTCGTCCGGCGCGACGCGAAGCTGATTCAACTTCTCGATCCGCCGTTCGATCAATCGCCTTTGAATCCCGGGTATATAAAAGGCTATGTGCCCGGCGTGCGGGAGAATGGGGGCCAGTATACCCACGCAGCGCTATGGACGACGATGGCGTTCGCGATGCTGGGAGATCATGAGCGTGCCTGGGAATTACTTGCCATGATCAACCCGGTCAATCATACGCAAACCCCGGAAATGGTATCTATTTATAAAGTTGAACCATATGTCGTTTCAGCCGATGTCTACGCGGTTTCTCCACATGTCGGCCGTGGCGGCTGGTCCTGGTACACCGGCTCCGCCGGCTGGTTATATCGGTTGATGCTGGAAACGCTTCTGGGCGTTACACTGGAGGAACGGAAGCTGCGTCTCGATCCTCGCCTGCCAAGCGACTGGGACAGCTTTACGGTGGACTATCGCTATGGGGAAACCAACTACCATATCACGGTCATGCGGTCTCAGGGCGGAGCGGGCAAGGCGGGTATTGCCATTGATGGAGCCGAGCAATCGGACAATTTCATCGCGCTGGTCGACGATCGCGTCTCCCATGCTGTGGAAGTCCGGATTGAGGCATGAAAAGGGGAAAGGCTGAGTGAGGAACCGAAGCAACTTCAGGCTGGTAGGGAAGGTCGACAGAAGAACGGCTCCTTGGGAACGCTCAATTGTCTTCAACTTATTCATTGCGGTTGATGCGCATAACGACGGTTTCGAGGGGGGCAGAGACCGACTTTCCTCACCCTCGTTTCTCGGGAGGGAGCACGAGGGTGAATCGGTTTGTAGCGATGACTCCGGAATCCAGGTGTATCTATCCCTCGCGCGGTAGGATAGGCTCCCGTGTAAGTCGTGCCAGTCGCTCAGGCTGAAGAACTGGTCGAGCAGACAAGAGGCAAGCTGGTTTTGAAAGCCGGCTTCAGGGTACCGATTGCGGCGTGGGCAATTTTTGTCATCAGACTTTGGGTGTAGCTTTGGAGCAAGCAACGTAGCGGACTGCCGAGCTCGAACTCTTGTCTCAGATGGGCTGCCTTAAGGAGATAACTGTACCCGGCCGTTTGGACCATCGCCAGACTCGGCGTGTTTTTCCGACCCATTAGCATGGAAATGCCGAAAACCCCCTCATTTCCGATCACGGCAATTGCGGTCGAGTCTCCGTTACCGCTAGCAGCAAACAGTGAAATGACGCTCGTGGTAGGAAAATAAACAAGGTCCAATTCCCCACCGTTTTCATAGACTGTCCAGCCTTGAGGGAGCGACACAAGTTCAAGGCAGCATTTAAGGCGCTCATAATCCGTTTCGGGTAGGGCAGCCAGAAAAAGGTTTCGCTTGGGGGTATGTAAGTTTGACATTCGCTTCCTCGGTTCGCTGATCTGGGTTTACAAAGTACAAAGGCTGTTCGCTTTAAGGAGCACTGAACAATGCCTGGTACTGGATGCGCCCGGTACTCTATCTGACGTTACTTACGCAAGTAAGGAGTCGGAGAGGAGAAGGGGCGCCGCTGAAACAGCACGGCTATAGACTACCGCCCGGCGTATGCAACTGTATGTGCGGTGGCAGACAGACTAAACGTCGGAAAAGAAATATAAAACAAGGGGTAGAGCGCGAAGCGATGCCAACGCGATGCCAGAGATAAGGGAGACCCAAGGAAGACAAGGACGGAGTGCGCGATAAATGGCAAATTGCGAGCCGCAGATGCCGAGTATTCCATGGTGGCGCATCAATATAGATTAACAGAAGAACCAGATTTGACCAATATCAGCGTCTGTCACTTTTAACATTGAACAGCGCGATCGTTTTATTTTTATAGGAGGGTGTGATGGCGAGAGTTATTAAAGAAAATAAAGACAAGCTCATTAAGGATTTTCACTCGGTGATCGCTGATACAGAAGAATTGATGAAAACAGTGAGCAACGAAAGCGGCGGGACTGCGCAAGCTTTGCGTACCAAGATTGAACAGAACTTGAAGCAGGCGAAGGAATATCTGGAAGACTTCGAGGATTCGATAATTGATAAATCGAAAACCGCCGCACGCGCAACCGATGAATACGTCCACGAAAATGCCTGGCAGACCATCGGATTGGCGGTCGGTATCGGGATTTTGATAGGGTATTTGCTCAGTGAGCGGGATTGATCAACAGTTTGGGTTTGAGTAGACGTTGAAGCAGCATGGTGGGCTTCAGGATGAATCGTGAACGTACGCTCGGGCCTAGTCCTAGTATACGGCCCGTAGCCGGGGCGGCCTAATCACCGGGGGTCCCCGATAACAATAACATTAAGAGTGGAGAACGATTATGAAAGTAAGCATGACCTTGGTCGCGATTTCCGCATTGTTGCTTTCAGGCGCCAATGCCTGGGCCGCGCCATTCACCAGTCTTTACGCGTTCGGAGACAGTTTGAGCGACGCGGGTGATAGTCCCTCGGCTGTGACGAGCCTGTACAAGATACTTGGAAATAATTGTGACCCCTTTCATTTTTGCCCCCCCTATGATGACGGACGCATATCCAACGGCCCGGTTGCCTCCGAACAGCTGGCGGCAATTCTTTTTCCCGCAGGAGTCACGAGCACGAATTTCCGCAGCTATGCGGTAGCAGGGGCAGGTAGCGGGGGAGAGAACGGCGGCTTCAATCCGGGAGGCGTGATTGAACTCCCTGGCATGAAACAGGAACTGGAAATGTATAACCGCGACTCGTCGGGCAAAGCCGATCCGAATGCCCTGTATTTCATTTGGGGCGGGGCGAACGACTATTTGACAAGCGATTCTCCGGTTGTCGCAGCGCAAAACATAGGGGGATATGTGAGCGCGCTGGCTGCAGCGGGTGCTCAGCATTTTCTCGTGCCCAATCTGCCTGACCTGAGCCTTAATCCATTTGTTGCAGGAGAGAGCGATGCGGTGAGGGCCGAGGCTCGGGCTTTTTCGATAGTTTTTAACAATGAGTTAACCACTCAACTGAATACCATAAGCTCAAGCGTTCCAGAAGCGGATATTTTTCGCTTTGATACCTTCTCTTTTTTCAGCAGCGTTGTGGCAAATCCCGCCGCTTATGGATTTGTCAATCCGATGGATGAGTGTTTATCGTCGCTATCCATTCCCTGCGGGAATCCTAACGCTCATCTTTACTGGGATGACTTCCATCCGACTACCCGAGCGCACGGCATTCTTGCTGCAGAGTTCGCTGCGGCCGTGCCTGAACCTGAAGTTGCGGCGATGCTGATGATGGGCTTGGCTATCGTGGGGTTTGCGGCCCGCGCACGTCGCAGGTTCGAGCATGATTCCTTGGGGAGACGGGGAGTCGCCTGATGCTGGTAGCGTTCAAAACCGATGCGTACGCCGACATAATCATGTTCGGCGACGTGGCCCAGCAGCTGCTGAAGATGATGGGCCACAGTGGTACCGTGCCCAGCGCGATTCAGGCGGACGATGTGCCTGCCGCACTCGAGCGCTTAACGCGGGCGCTCGAGGGGGAGAAGACCTCGGCCAGCGCACAAGCCGGGGCAGAGACGGCAGCCGGACCTCGGGATAATGATCACAATGTAAGCCTGAGGGATCGGGCCCTGCCACTGATCGAATTGCTTACCGCCGCAGCAAAGAAGCAGCGCGATGTGATGTGGGATAAATTGTAGCCTCTCCGGCCTGGCATCATCCATAAGTTTCGTGTTTATGTGAGCCAGCGAACGGAGCAAATTTTATGCATAAGGCAAAATGACATTGGGTGTCCGACTTGCCCCCCCTCGTCGAAGATGACACCCCCGGTCCGGCAGCGATATTATCGCTCCGGACTTCTTTACATGGTGGCATTAAGTACAATTTGAACAGAATGCGCGCCCGGGTTCATTCACCCGTCCTAAATTAACAAACCCGACGGCACGTCGCCTATCCATCGGCTCAAGTGCTCGTAATAGGTAACTGATTACTGCTGTGGCAAACCCTTCTTCCGCCGGCGGACGATAGCTCATGAGGCCCAGCCCAGCCAGGAACATGGCATACGTTTCCGGCTCCGGCACGACATCGGCCACCAATGTGCCGCTTACTCCGTATTTACTCAGAAGATTCGGATTGAAGATATCCTGCGCGAGGTAGTCCGATCCGCCCATGAATACGGAATAGTCGCCCGCTGCCAGGTTCGTGAAAGTGTGGGAAACCTTGCCATCGGCGATGCCATCGGAACCGAAGCCTGAACCGTCATAGGCATGACCGATGAATTTTAAAAAACTTAACGCAGCCGGTATGCCGTTGGTGGTGTCGGGGTCATTTCCAATCTTCCAGTCGTTCAGTGCCCTGAATGCGCCCTCGGTGTTAACGGGCGGGTAGGCCTTGGATATATCGGAAGAGTCATAATCGGCGCTTATCGGCTTGACGTGGGCAAGACCCTGAAAAAGCGAAAAACCCGGCAGCAAACCTCCTATTACGGGGGAGCGCCGAGAGTGGGGGAAGTGAAGGCCTGACTCTCGAAGCTAAGGGTGACGTCCGTGGGGTTGAGCAGGGTGAAGCGATAGGCAAGCGTTTTATGCGCATCGCCAAAGTCCGTGTCTGTTCCGTCTATCCAGCCGTAGTTTCCGCTAACGGCCTGATTAGACAGGGTCAATATAGCATATGAATCATCGAATGTGCCGAAATTGCGGCCGGTATAGCCCACGTGGGCCGTTGCCGGCACAGATGCGATGCCGCCAACACATAACGCAAGCTGAAACATTTTTCTCATACCGCCTCTCTCATCAGAGTTGTTGTGAGAAATCAAAACAGCATCAACATCGGTAAGTCCATGAGCCAGTCCGATGTCAGAGTATTCATTATCAATATGTGAAAATCAATGTGGCATATTGACGAATGTGACAATTTGTTGCATGTGACAATTTGACGCTGGTTTCCACCGCCATATGATGCCATTAGCGTAATTCGCTATAGATGTATTTCAAACGGAGATCAGGAGGGCGGGGTGGAGCGGCGCCGTGTGATAAGGCGCAACTCGGCTCGTTCCACTTCTCGGCCAGGGAATCATTTTGGTGTACCCATGCCGGATCGATTGGAGGGAAGCGGCAGGCAGAACGACAGGACGATACGCAACGGGCCGGCGGTAGTGCTCGACCTGTAAATTGGAACGTTAAGGGATTATCAGATCTGGGATCTGGGACTACGGAATCATCCAGGCGGGACCTGGTCAACCATCCGTTTTCGTCCCGCCCACCAGCTGATTGATCGCAGTGATCAACTCATGCGAATCGACGGGCTTACATAAATGTTTTTGATACCCTGCACTTATAGCCTTGGTCATATCGTCGGCGCGGGCGAATGCAGTGAGCGCGATGGCCGGGATATTGCCCCCGTTTTCCAGAGTTAGCTGTCGTACCTCGTTGATAAACTGATAGCCATCTTTGTCCGGCATGCTGACGTCGCTGATAACCACATCCGGTTTTTCCCTCTTGAGAAGCTCCAGTCCCTCGGTAGCGGTGGCTGCAGTGATCACGCTGGCTTTGCAGTAGATGAGTATCCTGTTGATCAGTTCACGCGCATCCGCTTCGTCATCGATTACAAGTATTTTTCGCCCTGCTAGCGCAGCTTTTTTTTCAGCGCCGTACTCTTTCAAAAGCGGTAAGGGATCTTTTTTTGTATCTTCTGCAGCGAATGGCAGGTTGACAATAAAGGAAGATCCCTCACCTAAGCCTGCGCTTTCGGCTCGAACGGTTCCGCCATGCAGTTCCACCAGTTGCTTGACAATGGCGAGTCCCAGGCCAAGTCCGCCATACTGTCGGGTAAGGGAAGCGTCCCCTTGCCTGAAGCGGTCGAAAACATAAGGTATGAATTCCGGGGAAATTCCCATGCCCGAATCCTTTATCCTGATTTCGAGCGTGGGGCCTGACCACCCAACGATAATATGGATCTTTCCCCCTTTGGGAGTAAATTTGATGGAATTCGAAAGCAGGTTCCAGAATACCTGCTGAAGCCGGTTCGGATCGCCGGTAATCGTGCCGATATAGGGAGTGATTGTCTTTTGCAGAGTAACACCTTTTGCTTGCGCGGTAGGCCTGACCGACTCCACTGCCGTATCCACCAGACTGGTTACATCCAGTTGCTGCATATCAAGCCTGACTTTTCCGGAGATAATGCTGCTCATTTCCAGAAGATCTTCGATAAGTTTGTTCTGAGCGCGCGCGTTGCGCTCGATAGTTTCCAAGCCACGGTGGATGTCGTCCTCTTTCATGCTACCGCTCAGTATGAGCTGAGACCAGCCCAGAATCGCATTCAGCGGAGTACGCAATTCGTGGGAGAGGGTGGCGAGAAACTCATCTTTGAGTTGACTGGCCCGCTCAGCTTCGTTTTTTGCAATCCGTTCCTTCTCAAGAAGCTGCTGTTTTTCGGAGTCGGACAACGCCAATGCTTCGCTCAGCTTCTTCAATTCGTTGCTTGTCGCTTTCCCATAGCGGCTTGGAAGAATCCCGCGGGTAACGCCTGCGACCTGGCTGCCCAGTTCAGCGAGAGGGCGCAGGATGCCCAGCCGGGTGTAAAATATGATGCCCATGGTCGCAAGCAACGCGATAAAGATGAGTATTATCTCGATCACGATCTGCTGTTCGAGGCGGGCCAGCCCCAAGTCGGCCTGAGTCCTCATTCGTCCGCTAAACAGATCCATAAACTGTTGTACGGGTTCGATCACCGCCGCTTTCTCTGCAAGGTACTCGCGGTCGAACAATAGCTGGCTTGCGAGTTCTCGATCGGGCCTTCCCCGCACCGTGAAATTGCCCTTTCCATCGTCATACAAGCCCTCAAGGGCGAAGAACGCGCGGGTTTCCCGGTTGACCAACTTATCCGACCGCTTCAAGGCCTCCTCAAGCAAAGCAAACTCCTCATCTCTGAGCCCTGAGCGACGAAACATTTCGAGTAGGGAAATCGCCTGTCCATGTGCTACAGCTTCAGTTTTTCCGGCGGCTACGAAATGCCAGTAGGTAGGGGAATAATTCAGCGGCCGCGGACGGATCCCATTGCGGATCTCAAGGATTTCCATGAAATAGCGCTTATAGATGGGATTGCCGGTTGCGACGTAGGTTCGCGCCATGCGGGTAAGGTCATTCGAACTATGTAGCATCTCTTCTGCAAGCAGAAGCGCTTCGAGACGGTGGCGCTCGCTTTGATAAATATCTTCGCGGATGCTCAACGTATGGAATACGAGAATCCCGATGCTAGTGAGCAGCAGGACAAGTGCGATAGTGGAAAAATTGGTGACATTTCTTATGTTCACGGGGCGCTTCCTCGATCTGCCATTCTTTTTAAATGTGGCTGTTAAATTCTATACGGCGGGCCGGTACAAGCGCTATGTATTTCTAACTGACGGGATGGTTGCAGTTAGTCGACGCGATTTCTTCATTTTTATGCAATACCGCCGAAACAATCGAATGGTAGATTTCGCTTCAGTTTTTGTGGATAACTGGAGGACATACAGATGCATTCATATCGCTTACGTCTTGCTGTTGCAATTCTCATTATGCTGCTCAGCCTGGGTGGAGCTGTTGCCGCCCTGGACAGTTTCTCAGAGAGCAGCAAGACCGACCCCACGCCAAAAATGTATGAAGATTTGAATACTGCATTTGCGAAACACTGGAGAACACGAACTGGTCTTGAGGTTACTGTCAAGCAAGCTACAACGATTTCCGGCATCCCCGTGAGGGCTACCGTCGATGGACTGAAAGTGATCACGCTTGCGGTGTCGTATGATCAAGACGCACTGCAAGGGAACACCAGGTTCACGCTGCCTCACTGGCAGAACCTCCTGCCGCACAATACACCCTTTACGTCCACGATCGTATTTCTGGTGCGCAAAGGAAATCCCAAGAACTTGCTGGATTGGAGCGATCTCGGACGACCAGGGGTGCAGGTGGTTACCTCCAATCCGAAGACTTCAAGCAGCGCCCGGTGGAATTATATGGCCGCGTGGGGATATGCACTCATGCGATCTGGGGGCAACGAAAGCCACGCGCTTGAGTTCGTCAAGAAGCTGTTTGCCAATGTCAAGGTGCTGAATTCCGATACTCGCGAGTCACTTTCGACTTTCGCGGAACACGGCATCGGAGATGTGCTGCTGGCATGGGAGTACGAGGCTCATCAAATAGCGCAGGCGCAGGGGGGAAGCCCATTCGAGGTGGTAGTGCCTTCCACGTCGATTTTGGCGGAACCTGCGGTCAGCGTGGTTAACGGCATGGACAATAAGACCGGCTCGCGGGAGGTGCCCAAAGCGTATATCGATTACCTCTACAGCACGAAAGCACAGGATATTGCGGGAAAACACTATTATCGTCCCCGTGATGAAAAAATAGCCGCCAAATATGCGAACGAACTTCCACCGATAGATATGTACACGATCGATGAAATCGCGGGAGGCTGGAAGGCTGCGCAAGCGATCCATTTTGCCAATGGCGGTATTTTCGATCAGATCCAGGGTAACGCGGATCTCTGAATATCCTCCCTTAATATCTCTCGCGACGCGGATCGGGTGAAGCCCATGCCCATCCGCGTCGCTCTCTATTGCAGTATCCACCTTCCGGAACGAAATGACAGGGCGTTATGCAAATGTGGCTATTGATCAGATTCAGCTACTTCACATTTATGTGTGCCAGCGCACTGAGCCATTGGGGCAGAAGAGGGATTATTGCAATCGTAGGCAGCCGATGTGAGAGCAGAGCATGAAGGCGCCTTTAGCTGCGGGCCATTGGCAACTCTTATTCAATCTACTCTGGAGAAAAAAAGTATGAATACTCAAAATAAATTGCTCGTTGTGGCCGTATCGCTAGCCAGCGTCTTATCCATCGCGGGTTGTGGAAAATCCGAGGAAAAGGCGCCGGCGCCGGGAGAAGCGCCCAAGGCCGCAGCCCCCGAAGCCAAAACGACAGTAGGGACGACGATCGACGATAGCACGATTACCACAAAAGTGAAATCCGCGCTGCTTGCCGACGCGGATGTCAAAGGCCTCGACATAAAGGTCGAGACGAATAAAGGCGAGGTTCAACTGAGCGGTTTTGTTGACAGTCAGGCTCAAATCGATCGCGCCATTTCGATCGCTCGCGGCGTGGAGGGCGTTAAGAACGTAGATAATAAAATGACCCTGAAGACCACCCAGACGACCGTCGGCGAGAAAATAGATGATGGGATTATTACGACGAAGGTAAAAGGCGCGCTAGTTGCCGAGTCAGGTGTGGATAGCGGGGATATCGCCGTAGTCACTCGAGATGGAGAAGTCCAGCTCAGTGGCTTCGTAAAGGACCAGTCTCAGATTGAACGCGCAACCCAGGTCGCACGCAGCGTGGAAGGGGTTAAGAATGTCATCAACGAACTGAGCGTCAAGAAATAAACGATCTGCTAACTTGTTTAATGGATATGAAAGGAGAATCAAAATGAACTGGGATCAAATCGAGGGAAACTGGAAGCAATTCAAGGGAAAAGTGAAGGAGCAGTG
Organism: Nitrosospira sp. Is2; assembly: GCF_033095785.1. Taxonomy (GTDB): domain Bacteria; phylum Pseudomonadota; class Gammaproteobacteria; order Burkholderiales; family Nitrosomonadaceae; genus Nitrosospira. The sequence goes on from NZ_CP137134.1 coordinate 2,975,314, forward strand.
GGGCAAACTCACCGATGATCATCTTGATACCATTGCCGGCCGGCGTGATCAGCTCGCGGGCAAGATCCAGGAGTCATACGGGATTACAAAAGAGGAAGCGGAGGACCAAATCGCCACCTGGGAGAAAAACCAGCGGGATGATACTTATCGCCCCAGCTAAGCAAGGTTCAAGATAGATGGGTAGTGGCCGCCCGAGTCAGAACACCGGAAGGAAACTGCCGGGCGCCGCGCCTGTCGAGAACCTGGGGCAAGAGGCAGCAGGCAGTAAAAGCTACGAGGGAGAACGCGGAAGCAGCTCGCATGGGTGCCGGTACAGCGCCGTCCCTGACGAAGCATGTACCGGAAAGGTAGGTTTTGAATTTACCTTAGAGAGGAGGTAGCATGCTTTATACCATTGCTGTTATCTTAATTGTCCTATGGCTGTTGGGATTGGTGAGTTCCTATACGATAGGGGGCTTCATCCATGTGCTTTTGGTGATAGCCATCGTAATGATCCTGCTCAGGATCATTAGCGGACGCAAACCGCTCTAACGCGCCGGGCGATCACAACTCATTCAACCTCGTTGTTTATCTACACGGAGGTGGTATGCAAAAACTTAGCGAGATAATGAATACCGACGTACAGACTGTTGCTCCGGAAGCCACGATAGAAGAGGCAGCGCAGGAAATGCGTGATGGTGATTTCGGGCTGGTGCCAGTGGTGGACGATGAGGAGCTGATCGGCGTGATAACTGATCGGGACATCGCGATCAGGGCAGTTGCAGAAGGCAAAGACTCCGGTACCCCGGTGCGCGAGGTCATGTCGGAAGGTGTGGTGTGGGCGAGCGAGGATGATTCAATCGAGGATGCCGCCAGAATTATGAGCGATCACCAGATTCGTCGATTACCAATCGTGGATGCGGATCAGCATCTCGTAGGAATTGTATCGCTCGGCGATTTCGCCGTTGACAGTTCGGATATCGAACCTGTCGTTGAGGCACTCTCCGACATTTCGAGGCCGTCCTGAAATCGTAAATTAGAAGCGCCCGTCGAACGACGTTCGAGTGCTTTTCATCTTGCCGCTTTCACTCCCACTCGATCGTCGCGGGCGGTTTTCCGGAAATGTCGTAGACAACACGATTAATGCCCCGCACCTCATTAACGATGCGGTTGGAGATTTTGGCCAGCAAGGTGAAAGGAAGCTCGGCCCAATGGGCGGTCATAAAATCCTCGGTTTGAACCGCGCGTAGGGCAACCACATACTCGTAGGTGCGCCCGTCGCCCATAACGCCCACTGATTTAACTGGCAGAAAGACAGCGAAGGCTTGCGATGTTTTTTCGTACCAGCCTGAAATACGCAACTCTTCAATGAAAATCGCGTCGGCACGACGAAGCAATTCGGCATATTCGTACTTCACTTCGCCGAGGATGCGGACGCCCAGCCCGGGTCCGGGAAAAGGGTGGCGGAAGACCATGTCGTGGGGCAATCCCAATGCCAGCCCGAGTTCGCGCACTTCGTCCTTAAACAATTCGCGCAAAGGTTCCAGTAGTTTCAGATGCAGCGTGTCGGGCAGGCCGCCCACATTGTGATGCGATTTGATGGTATTCGCTTTTTTTGTTTTGCCGCCAGCCGATTCTATTACGTCCGGGTAGATCGTCCCCTGCGCGAGCCACCGTGCGTTAGAGATTTGGGCAGCTTCACGCTGAAATACTTCAACAAATTCCCGCCCGATGATGCGACGCTTTGTTTCCGGGTCGGCCACGCCCTGGAGGTGTTTGAGGAATTCACCCCCGGCATCGATGTGGAGGATTTTCACACCGAGATTTCGGCTGAAGGTTTCCATCACCTGCTTTGCTTCATTCAGTCGCAGCAGGCCGTTGTCGACAAATACGCAAGTGAGCTGTTGGCCAATGGCGCGATGGATAAGCGCTGCCGCCACCGACGAGTCGACACCGCCGGACAGCCCGAGGATAACTTCATCCGTGCCTACTTCAGAACGGATTCTCCCGACTGCTTCTTCCAGGTAATCGGGCATGTTCCAGTCATAACCAGCACCACAGATCTCATGCACAAAGCGCTCGATAATGGCCTTGCCTTGAAGCGTATGGGTGACCTCCGGATGAAATTGCATCCCATAAAACTTGCGCTGCTTATCTGCTATGGCGGCGAACGGCGTCGAGGCATTGCTTGCCATCACTTCGAAACCTGCCGGTAGAACCGTTACATTATCGCCATGGCTCATCCAGACGTCGAGAACCTGATTTCCTTCCGCATCGATACGATCTTGAATGTCTCGGAGCAAATCGACTTCACCTCGTGCCCATACTTCTGCATAACCAAATTCCCGCACTGTAGCGTTCTGGACCGCTCCACCCAACTGGGCGGCCATGGTCTGCATTCCGTAACAAATGCCCAATATAGGCGCCCCGAGCTCGAATACGACTTGTGGAGCACGCGGCGTTTCATCTTCTGCTACTGATGCCGGACCGCCGGAAAGGATAATGCCTTTGGGTGCAAAATCTTTTACGAACTGGGCACTGACATCGTACGGATGAATCTCGCAGTAAACATAGGTTTCCCGGACGCGGCGGGCGATCAGCTGGGTGTACTGGGAACCGAAGTCAAGGATGAGTATTTTTTGGTGCATTATTATTCAGATATGCCGGAATTATTGTTGCGTTGCAGTCGCAAACGGGAGCCGCAATTGAGAAGCCCCGCTGTTCTGCTAATGACCGGAGCAGTCGGTGGTAAAGACAGGGAGGCGTATCCAGGAGAACTACGATCCAGCCGGTCAGCTTCCCGAGTTGCATCTATTCCACGTGATAGTTCGGCGCTTCCTTGGTGATTTGCACGTTATGAACATGGGATTCTCGAATCCCCGCGGATGTGATTTCGATAAACTCTGCTTTGGCGTGCATTTCTTCAATTGTTGCGCAGCCCAGATAGCCCATGCCCGAGCGCACGCCGCCTATGAGCTGATGAATGACCGCGATTACACTGCCTTTGAAGGGAACACGGCCCTCTACGCCTTCCGGTACCAGCTTCTTGGCATCCTGCTCGGCCTGCTGGAAATAACGGTCGCTCGAACCCTGCTGCATCGCCGAAAGGGATCCCATGCCGCGATAGGTCTTATAGGAACGGCCCTGGAAAAGCTCAATTTCTCCGGGTGATTCTTCGGTTCCGGCAAAGAGTCCGCCCAGCATGACTGAACTGGCCCCAGCGGCGATCGCCTTCGCAACATCGCCGGAGTATCGGATGCCTCCATCGGCAATCAAGGGTACGCCCGTATTTTCCAGCGCATCCGACACATTTTTGATTGCAGTGATTTGCGGCACGCCTACTCCGGCAACAATACGCGTAGTGCATATGGAGCCAGGGCCTATCCCGACTTTTACCGCATCCGCTCCCTGATCTACCAGAGCCTTGGCGGCTGAGGCGGTCGCTATGTTTCCCCCAATCACCTGAATGCCGGGGAACCGTTTCTTAACCCAGTTTATATTGTCTAGCACGCTCTGCGAGTGGCCATGCGCCGTATCCACCACAATCACGTCTACTCCCGCTTCGGCTAACGCTTCAGCCCGTTCATGGCTACCCTCACCGACGCCCACTGCTGCGCCGACGCGCAAACGTCCCAGATCGTCCTTGCACGCGCTGGGATGTTCAGATGTCTTGATAATATCTTTTACCGTAATTAAACCGCGCAACTCGAAATCGCTATTCACCACCAGGACACGCTCGAGGCGGTATTTGTGCAATAACGCCATCGCCTCTTCGCGAGTGGCGCCTTCATTAACGGTTACCAGCCGGTCTTTGAGCGTCATGATATTTTTGATGGGCTGGTCCAGATTGGTTTCGAAGCGAAGGTCACGGTTTGTGACAATGCCGACGACTTTTGCGCCGTCCACTACGGGCAAACCGGAGATCTTGTACTTGTGGATGAGGTTGAGTACTTCACGCACGGTCATATCGGGGGGAATGGTGATCGGGTCTTTAACTACGCCGCTTTCGAACCGCTTGACATTGGCTACATGGGCAGCCTGGGCTTCTACCGGCATGTTTTTGTGGATAATGCCGATGCCGCCTTCTTGCGCAAGGGCGATAGCGAGCCGGGCTTCGGTCACGGTATCCATGGCGGCTGAAACTAGCGGGATATTGAGCGAGATTCCGCGGGTGAGCCGCGTCGTCAAATTAACATCGCGTGGCAGAACCACGGAATGGGCGGGAAGAAGCAAAACGTCGTCAAAGGTTAAAGCTTTCTCAACCATTCGCATGATATCGATCCTTAACAAAGCGGCATTATAGCGAAACGCGGGACTTCCAGGGGAGCGGCAACCACGCGGGTGCCCATATAAGAGTTACCGGCACCAAGGCTGGCCGGTTTCACGCCAATCTTCGTACAAACCTTTGCTAGCGGGTCAACGTTTCTGCGTACCCCGGCATTTTTCTGCGCGTCGCCGCCGACTTTCCTTGGGATCGGTAATTAAAGGCCGATAGATTTCCACGCGATCAAGGTCGCGCAAAACAGTGCCGGGCCTGACGAGTTTCCCGAATATGCCCAGTTTGTTAATTGAACAGTCAATCTCCGGAAACAGGCTCCTCATCCCCGAGAGCTCTACGGCTTGCTCGACCGTCGTCTGAGGGGAAACGCTCAGGCGCCTGAGAACCTGGCGATGCGGCAAAGCATAAACCAACTCGATGTCGATTCCCTCGATGTCCGTCCGCTGCTCATGAGCTTCCATACACTTCTTCGGCACGTTGAATGAAGGCTTCGACGAAGCTGTTTGCAATCATGAAAAACACGGGACCCACGAGTTTTTCCAGAAATATGTGCGCAAAGGTGTAATGCAGGCGAAACTCGATCTTGCAGGCGTTTTCCGCTAACGGTATGAAGCGCCAGTGGCCATCCAAATTTTGAAATGGTCCATTCAGGAGTGTCATTTCAATCAGTTCAGGGGGCTTCCGAATATTTTCCGTGGTGAAACTATGCTTGATGTGGTGATAGTCGATTACGATGGTGGCGTGGGTGACGGACTCATTTTGAGTAATGACGGATGAACCGCCGCACCACGGCAAAAACTTGGGATAGTCTTCGACTTTATCCACAAGGGCAAACATACGGTTCGCAGAATATCCGATCAGAACGGATTTTTCGATTTCAGCCATAGGATGAACCGCCCCGTCCCGACGAAGCAGTAGTGAAAGCTGTTAAAATACACCAAACCCGCGTGGAACTCACCCTTTTTCTTCCTTAAGAAACCTCTCAGGGAGCGCGCGGGCCGAGATGCTTCCCCTGCGGTTATGGTAAAATGGCAGGCTTGCTGAGTTGCGTTGTCCGCATCGTAAGCTTGCCTTGGAGTCGCACTGCGGACGCTCCCCTTTGTATTTCAATCCCTATTTTACCAGTAAAGCGTTCACGAGGACCTGATCGGGAGTGCCTTAAATGAGTATCGTTCAAAATAAGAAGGCCTTTCACGACTACTTTATTGAGGAGAAATACGAGGCGGGCGTTACTTTGGAAGGTTGGGAGGTCAAGGCGATTCGCGCCGGCAGGGTGCAGCTGAAAGAAGCTTATGTCATTATCCGTAAAAGCGAGCTGTTTCTCATTGGGTGCCATATCAGCCCTTTGTTGACCGCCTCCTCGCACATCAACCCAGACCCGGTTCGCACGCGCAAGCTGCTGTTGCATGCCGAGGAAATCAAACGTCTGATCGGTAAAGTGGAGCGCGCTGGATACACGCTCGTTCCCCTCGACATGCATTATAAAGCTGGCAAAGTCAAACTTGAAATCGGCCTGGCTAGAGGTAAGAAGCAGCACGACAAGCGTGAGTCCGAGAAACAGAAAGAATGGGTGCGCGATAAGCAACGTTTAATGCGAGGAAAATAACAGGTCAGCGACCTGCGAGAAATCATGCTGTTTTTGGCTTAGTTATTCGCTTAGTTATTTAGTTCACCCAACTCTATCATGCATAAATCCATCGCCATCTGGTTGTTGGCCTGCTGTGCCCTGGTGTTTGCCATGGTGGTTGTCGGCGGCGTCACCAGACTGACCGAGTCAGGACTTTCTATCGTCGAATGGCAGCCCCTCGTTGGCACCGTCCCTCCGCTCAGTCAAAACGATTGGGAAGAGCTTTTTGAAAAGTATCACCAGACGCCGCAGTATAAAAAGGTGAATCTGGGCATGAGCCTGGATGAATTCAAACGTATCTTCTGGTGGGAGTATTTTCATCGCCTGCTCGGTCGCGTTATCGGCTTGGCATTCTTTGTGCCGTTTCTTTACTTTTCCATCAGAAAAGCAATCGACCGGCCCCTGGGGGTTAAGCTTGCCGGGATCTTTGTGCTGGGCGGCCTTCAGGGCGCGATGGGGTGGTACATGGTTAAGAGCGGCCTGGTGGAGAACCCCCACGTCAGTCAGTATCGGCTGACAGCCCATCTGGGCCTTGCCTTCGTTATCTATGCCGCCATGTTCTGGGTCGCTCTGGGGTTGCTATATCCCGCCGGCACAACTGGCGCACCGCTTGCAAACAGCAGATTAAGAGGCCTGCGCCGCTTTTCCATCGCACTGACCGCTCTCATCTTCATCATGATTCTGTCGGGGGGGTTTGTTGCCGGCATCCGGGCCGGGATGGCCTACAATACTTTTCCCCTGATGAACGGGCATTTGGTGCCACCGGAAATATTCATGCTGAAGCCGTGGTATCGGAATTTTTTCGATAACATGGCGACGGTGCAATTCGACCATCGGCTGATCGCGTGGCTGCTGGCTTTTCTGATTTCAATTTTCTGGTTTAAATCCAGGAGCGTACCACTTTCCGGATCGGCGCGCTTCGCATGCACCCTTTTACTGGTCATGTTGGCAGTGCAGATAAGTCTGGGCATTTCCACCTTGCTGCTGGTGGTTCCGCTACCGCTGGCGGCGGCGCATCAGGCAGGCGCGCTGCTGCTCTTTACTGCGGCCCTATGGGTCAATCATCAGTTGCGCGCTCAATGATTCCCGGCTTGCCCACGGTGCTGAGCTCCGATGAGGCGAGGGTTCTTTAACTGGGAAAAATCAATTCAGGCAGTTACAGCAGGGACAACCTGTGGATTGCGATTTCAGGGCGGGGAAGGAATAATCTCTGTAAAACCAGTTCGGCTAAAGAAGGAGGTTAGCGTGTTCTAACCCGCTTCTCAGCCCGTGGTACAAAGTTTTGAAGGGTTCCCCGGTAGCAGTTTCAGGGTTTGCGGCGTCCTCGCATGCTTTAAGGTAACTTAAGGTAGCTGCTGATCAATCACTACATTGATACTCTTGTCGCCGACCCTTGTCGGCTGGCTGAGCCCTTGCAGATCGCCACTTTGAGGCATGGGAGAGCCGGATTTGGAGATTCTGGCGCCTACTACCACTTCATCGGGAAAAGTAGACAGCTGGACCCCAGACCTTGCCATTGAGTCATTCAGCGTAAAACTTGCAGGCAGGTCTTTGACCTGCAGGCGCAGCGTCGCGAGCGGCGCCCTGGGCCCAGCCTTGGCGCGTGCAAAAATATACACGCTGTCGGTGGGGGAGGTTTTGGCCGCCATGGCAGGGCTCAACGTTACCTTGCCGGAAAGCGTGCCTGATGCAGCCGTCGCCGCCCCCGCACCGGCGGCTGCGGCCGGTTTGTTCTCTGTCGGAGGGGGAGTCTGACCTCCGGATGGCTGTTCCATGGCTCTCGCAATCATCCCGCCTTTGCCGCCTGAGGCAAGTGATTTTGCCTCATCAATGCTGGCCCTGACCGATTGCACCAGCTCGGCTTCCGATGGCGGAACAAGCGCGAGCAGCTTTTCCCAGGACGCTGCAGCCTCCTTATATTTTTTCTGCTCAAATTCAGCCGTGCCCGCGAGCGCAAGCGCCTTCGGGTTCCTTGCATCCAGGCGCAGGGCTTTCTTGATCAGCTCGTAAGGCTCGCCAACCAGACTGCCGTCGTGTGTCATCGCTACAATGTCGGCATAGTCGGTAAGGACTTCCGAATTATCCGGGGCCAAGGCCAGCACTTTTTCATACGCCTCTTTTGCCTCGTTGAAACGCTGCATCATGGCATAGGTGCGTCCCAGCATGAGCCAGCCTTCGATATCATCAGGCTGATCCCTGAGCCTGGCGATAAGGTTTTCAAGAACCGACGAAAAATCCGGATGGCCGCCTTCTGCTGATCCTGCTGATGACATGGCGGGATGTTCCGTCGCCGCGGGTTGCGGCAACAATGCTTTGGTATTGCCAAGCCAAAGATAGAGCGAAACTGCCAGCAATGGCACGGCCAGGGTCGTCAGCGTTATGGTGGCAACATTTCGATTGCCGCTCATCAGTGTGGCTGCCATGGTTTCTCCCTGAGGAATATCCTCCAGCATCCGTTGCTGCAATTCCCGTTTGCTTTGCTCGTATTGCTCCCGTGTGAGGATGTCACTGCGCAAATCGCTGTCTAGTTCAGCCAATTGATCGCGATAGACATCTATATTGGTCGCGTCGCGAGCTACGCCGCCGTCGCGATTCCTTTTGCTCCACAATGTAGGGAGGACGAACATTAAAGCGCCGACGATAAATACGCCGGCAACTACCCAGAATGATGTCATGCGTTGTTACCCTTGCGTTCCTTTAGCAGGTCTTCAGTGTGTTTGAGTTCCTGGTCGGATAGCTGTGGTTCCTGGATCTGCTTGCGGCGCTGCTTGAGATAAACGAGCAGTGCGATGGCGCCGCCCAGAAGAAAAATGAAAGGTCCAAACCATAGGAGTAAGGTTGTGGATTTAACCGGCGGACGATAAAGCACGAAATCTCCATACCGCGCGACGAGAAAATCAACAATCTCCTTGTCGGATTTCTTGGCCTGCATTTGTTCCCGAATTTCCCGCCGAAGATCGTTGGCAAAATCCGCGCGCGAAGCCGCGATCGTTTCGTTCTGGCACACGAGGCAACGCAAATCCTCGGACAAAGTAGTCATGCGTTTCTCGATCTCCGGGTCCTCAGCTACGGGTGCGGCCTCCTTGGCCCAGACCGGAGTCAGCGCAAGGAGGAACGCGAGCAGAAATGCAAATCCCGTTGCGCCGAAGAAAGCCTTCGTCATGCTGTCACCCTTATGAGTGCCGTCATCTTTCAGTGATGGAAATAAAAGCCTCAGACTCATCCCTGTAATTCCAATTCCTTAACCAGCGGCAGGATTTTTGTTTGCAGCGCTTCCACTGTCACAGGTCCTATTTGCTTGTACCGGATAACACCTTTCTTATCGATAACGTAAGTTTCAGGAACGCCGTACACGCCATAATCTATCCCCGTCCTGCCTTCCGGATCAACGATGCTGACAGTGTAAGGATCTCCAAACTGTTTGAGCCATTTCAGTGCATCATCGCGCTGATCCTTATAGTTGAGACCATAAACAGGAACGATGCCGGACTTTGCCAGCTCAACCAGGAGGGGGTGCTCCTCCCGGCACGAGACGCACCAGGAGGCCCACACGTTCAGCAGCCATACTTTGCCCAGATTATCCTTGGATGTCAGCGTTTGCTCCGCCTGGTGCAATTGCTGCAACTGGAATTCAGGGGCAGGTTTCCCGATCAGAGGCGAGGGCACCTGCCGGGGATTGAGATTCAATCCCACGAGTAAAAACCCTACCAGCACTACAAAAATTCCCAGCGGCAGCAAGAAACGCGTCATGCCTTTTTGCTCCTTGCGATGAGGGGCGCCGCTGGGGCTTTGTTGCCGACCTTGCCGGGTTTGGCTGAAACTTTCTCGTCATCGGCCAACTCGCGTTCTTTGCGTGCCGAAAGACGATAACGACGATCAGTAATGGCAAGACCTCCGCCCAATGCCATTAACATACACCCGAACCATATCCAGTCCACGAAAGGCTTATGGTAAACACGCACGATCCATGCCCCATTCTCCAGCGGCTCGCCCAGGGCGACGTAGAGATCGCGAAAAATACCGGTATCGATTGCCGCTTCGGTCATTGCCATTCCGGAGGCGTTATAAACGCGTTTCTCGGGTTCGAGCACCCGCATTTTTTCACCGTTACGCAACACGTCCACGTTACCGATATCCGCCACGTAGTTCGGTCCAGGCCCCTTCTTCACGCCGTTGAAACGGAATGTGTAGCCGCCCACTTCGACCGTATCGCCAATGTCCATACGCACGTCTTTTTCCGTCTCATAACCGCCGACCAGTGCGACGCCGATAATGAACACGGCAATGCCGAGATGGGCCGCATGCATGCCGTAATAGCTACGCGATTGCGCGGCAAGTTTCGCGAACAGCCCTTCCTTGCCACTGCTGCGAAGACGATGAATCAGGCTCGCGACCACACTGGCAATAACCCAGAACGCCATCAGCAAGCCGAAGCTTACGAACGGTTTCCATTCACCCATGAAGAACGGGGCCACCAGGGCGGTGATGACGCTGACGCCGAAAGCCCAGCGCAAACGTACCGCCAGTTCAGGCAGATTTGCCTGTTTCCAGCGCGCGAGCGGGCCAAGTCCTATCAGGAAGATTGCCGGTGTCATCAAGGGTACGAATACGGCCTGGAAGTAGGGCGCGCCCACCGATAGCTTGCCCAGTTCAAGCGAATCCATAATTAACGGATAAAGCGTGCCCAACAGAATGCTTCCGGCAGCGACCATCAATAAAAGATTGTTGGCAAGCAGCATCGACTCTCTCGAGACCACCTCAAATTTGCCGCCCAATCCGATTTTCGGCGCGCGCAAGGCAAACAGCAGGAGGGAGCCGCCGGTAATGATGACCAGGAAAGCCAGGATGAAAATGCCGCGCTTGGGATCGGTCGCAAATGCGTGTACCGAGGTCAGCACGCCGGAGCGCACCAGGAAGGTGCCAAGCAGGCTCAGGGAAAATGCGCAGATCGCCAGCAGCACGGTCCAGCTCTTGAAACCACCGCGTTTTTCCGTTACTGCAAGCGAGTGTATCAGGGCGGTGCCTACCAGCCAGGGCATGAAAGACGCGTTTTCAACCGGATCCCAAAACCACCAGCCGCCCCACCCGAGTTCATAATAAGCCCACCAGCTTCCCATCATGATGCCGATCGTGAGGAACATCCAGGCGATCGTAGTCCACGGGCGCGACCACCGTGCCCAGGTTGCGTCCAACTGGCCGCTGAGCAGCGCAGCAATGGCAAAGGCAAATGCGACCGAAAAGCCCACATAACCCATATACAGCATGGGTGGGTGAAAAACCATTCCCGGATCTTGCAGCAAGGGATTGAGGTCGCTTCCCTCCGCCGCTCCGGGCAGCATGCGGTCGAAGGGGTTGGAAGTGAACAGCATGAATAACAGAAAACCGACGCTCACCAGTCCCATGACGCCCAGGACTCGGGCCACCATATCATTCGGAAGATGGCGGCTGAAAACGCTTACCGCGACCGACCAGGACGCCAGCATGAAAGTCCACAGCAGCAGTGAGCCTTCATGCGATCCCCAAGTGGCGGCAAAGCGATACTCCAGGGGCAGTTTGGAATTCGAGTTTTGCGCTACATTGATTACCGAGAAATCACTGGTAACAAACGAGTAGGCAAGACAGAAGAACGCGATGACGATAAACACAAACTGTCCCTGCACGACCGGCCGGGCCAGGGCAATCCATGAGGGGATGCCACGGGCTGCGCCGATGATGGGCAGGGTACCTTGTATAAGCGCCAGCAGCAAGGCGAGGATCAAAGCAAAATTACCAAGTTCTGGAATCATGGTGATTAAAGCCTATGGATGATGAAATGAAATGGGCTGACTGCTAGCTGCCATAGTAGGACGGTTCGGGTTTGGAAGACGTTCTCCTGAACTCCAGGCCTGCAGTATTGACGCTATTGCACCAGTACGGTTTGGCGCGCCTTATCTGCTTGATTCAGGGCGTCCGCCGCTTCCGGGGGCATGTAATTCTCGTCGTGCTTGGCAAGCACCTCGTCGGCGCGGAAGATGCCATCATTCGACAGCTTGCCCTGCGCCACGACTCCTTTGCCTTCCTTGAACAGGTCAGGAAGAATCCCCGTATATACAACCGGGATGACCTTTGCGGTATCGGTCACGACGAAATTTACCGTGACGCCATCGGTCTGGCGCTTGACGCTGCCTTCTTCCACCAGGCCGCCGATCCGGAAGCTCTTGCCCAGGGGCGCTTCCTTATTGGCTACCTGGGTGGGGCTGAAGAAAAATACCAGGTTGCTCTGGAATGCGTTCAATACGAGTATGGAAGCGACGCCTAATGCGGTCACGCTCGAAGCGATAATGGCCAATTTTTTATGACGCGGTTTCATTTCTCTTCTCTTGTTTGTTTGACTGATGAATGAGACTGAGATGTTTAAGCAAAGTTCGCTTGCGGTTAAAAACCAGAACCAGCTCGCCGGCAATGCAAATCAGCGTAACCAGATAAGAGCCCCATACGTAGAACCCGTAGCCACCCATGTCCAGGAATTGCGATACGCTGGTCCACATCACCTTTCCGCTCCTTGCAGCTCTCCTACCCAGGAGGTATGACGCTCCCGCTCCAGAATTATGGCTCTCGTACGTATTAAAATGACCGCAATCGCATACATCCAGCATGCGATTGACATGATCAGCATGCCCGTCAGCATTGTGGTGGCCATTTTGGGCGATTGGGTAAGACTCACCGAGGCACCTTGATGCAGGGTATTCCACCACTTTACCGAGAAATAGATAATCGGCACGTTTACAACCCCCACCAGCGCAATCATCGCGCCCGCTTTATCTGCCCGGCGCGGATCGTCTATTGCCGCCTGCAGTGACATAAAGCCGATATAGAGAAATAGAAGAATCAATTCGGACGTGAGCCGCGCATCCCATACCCACCAGGTTCCCCACATGGGCTTGCCCCAAAGCGCCCCTGTCCATAACGCCAGGAACGTGAACATCGCGCCGGTGGGGGCGATGGCCGTCGCGACCATGGAGGAAAGGCGGGTATTGAACGCCAGGCCGATACCGGCCCACACAGCCATTACAACGTAGAGAAACATGGACATCCACGCTGCCGGCACGTGAATGAAAATGATGCGATAAGCTTCGCCTTGCTGAAAATCGGTGGGTGCGACAAAAAAACCGATATAAAGCCCAACCGCGCAAAAGAGAACAGCAGCGACGGAAAACAGCGGAATCATTTTACCGGCGAGAAAGTAGAAGCTTGCCGGGGAAGAATACTTGAACCAGTTAATTGCCATATATCTAAATACTGAGTTCCAATGTGAAGTTTGGCGCCCCAAGCGCGCGTAACCTCAAATTTTAACCTAAAAACCTCAAATTCAGAATTGGTTTCTTTCGGGATCTGCGACCCATTGAACAATGACGGCTTCGACGAACGCAAAGTAGACTGCAGCCGAGGTCAAGGGACCTGCATGGCATTACTCCATGGAGATTCGCAACGATAACGCCGTCGTCCATGGCGCCAGTACGACGGAGGCGAGCAGGAAGGCGCCGAGGAGCGACAGATGCGCCGCCGCCCCCAGGCCCGCCGCGCTTGCTTCTACCGCTCCCGCGCCAAAGATCAATACCGGGATATAAAGCGGCAATACCAGCAGCGAGACGAGCACGCCACCGCCGCGCAATCCCAGCGTCAGCGCAGCGCCGATCGCCCCGATCAGGCTCAGGACCGGCGTACCCAGCAACAAAGATGCTGTCAGCACCAGCAACGAATCCCCCGGCAAATCGTACTGGATGCCCAGCACAGGCGCCATCAGCACCAGCGGAACACCGGTGACGAGCCAGTGAGCCAGCGCCTTGCCCAGCACCAGCAGTGACAGTGATTGGGGCGAGAGCACCATCTGCTCCAGCGTCCCGTCAACGTGGTCGCTGGAGAACATGCGCCCTAGCGACAGCATGGAGGCCAGCAACGCGGCCACCCAGACCACGCCCGGAGCCATGGTTCGCAGCATGCTCATCTCTGGTCCCACCCCGAGGGGAAACAGGCTCACGACGATGACGAAGAAGAATAGCGTGGTCAAAACATCCGACCGTCGCCGCATCGCGAGCAAAAGGTCACGCTGGGTTATGCGGAAAAACATTTCAGGCGAGTTGCAACCGCTGGGTTGCGGCGGCAGCTATCTCGATTTCCTGATGGGTCGTCATCACGATCATGCCGCCATTTTCCAGGTGCCGTTCCATCAAACCTTGTACCAGTTTCACAGCCCCGACATCCAATGCTGTCAACGGCTCATCCAATATCCATAACACCGTTTTGCATACCAACAGACGTGCCAGAGTCACCCGCCGCCGCTGCCCTTGCGACAGCACTTTAGCCGGCAATAGTTCCCGACCTCCGAGCCCCATTTGTTGCAGCGCGTCGTGGGCCTTGCCGTCATCGATTGCCGAACCGGCCAGCGCGCTGGAAATGCGGAGGTTCTCCAGGGCGGTCAGGTCGTCCTTAACGCCGCTCAGGTGGCCGAGATAAGTCATGTCGGCGAAGTAGGCTCCCCCCAAGGAGCGGATTTCCGACCCTCCCCAGCGAATTTCGCCATGAGCGGGCGCTGCAAGCCCGCACAGCATGCGCAACAGGCTCGTTTTACCGCTGCCATTGGGGCCGCCCACTTGCATGAGCCCGCCTGCGTCCAGCGAAAAATGAACGCCGCTAAATAACTTGCGGTCGCCCCGGATGCATGTCAGATCGGTTCCTTGCAGCGTTGGCATTTGTGGGGCGCAAAAAAACCGGCATTATAGCGTATCAACGGTGCCGATGGCCCAGATGTGGCGGTTGAGATATGATTAAATGGAAGGCGGAAGGAATGCGTCAGGATGGATGAGCCTGTGTCAGCGCAGGTTCAAGGCAGTTATGCCGATGCCAAGAATTATCGCGAGGAACCTCGCGGCAGGGAACCGGATGGGCGACCTGTCCTCACCCCGTAATTACCCCGGGAGCGCGGCCACAGTATGAGCCCGCTGTGCGTGCGATACTGCGGCGTATAGCGGTATCAGGACGCAGGTGCAGTATCAGGATCGGATTGCTTGAACATGGCCTCGGCGCGTTGTTTGATCTCATCGGGCGACAATTCTTCCTTGTGGGTTGTAAGAAACCAGATGTGTCCGGTGTCCGAACGGGTCGTTCAATGCGCCTGTTCTGTCGCCGTAAAACTGGTCTTTCACGGATTTGATGACCGTTGCGCCTTCGCTGACAGCCTGAGCAAACACAGCGTCTACATCTTCTACGTACAAGTGCAGACCCACCGGCGAACCACCTGCCGACTGCGGGTTACTGAATGGACTCTCTCCTCCGCAGTCATCAGCTATCATAATCCGGGAATTGCCGATTTCAATTTCTGCGTGTCCAATTTTGCCGCCGGGTGCATCCATTTTAAATAATTCCTTCGCACCAAAGGCACGCCGGTAAAATTCAATGGCCTCGGCCGCACCATTAATCATCAGGTAGGGGGTTATGGAATGGTAGCCATCGGGTATCGGTCGGATGCTCATATTCTGCTCCTGCGATGATTGTTAAGTCATTGAAAACACATCGGGTTGCTGCATGATTGAATCGCATTCGGCAAACAATTTTGGTTATTTTCCAACCCGAATTCACGTTTGCACAACTTTTCGTTCCAATGCAGGGCGATCCCACTTCGCCAGGTTGGCCGCGGCTTCATATGTGGCCTGGAGAAATGAAAGGAGTGCTTGTGCCGGATTATCCGCCGTGCGCACAGCTTCATAAGGGAGGATGAATTCGCCGAGCTTGTCGTGAAAGTACGCCGCCTCGGGCTGAACCGGATAAGTGTTGAAACCCGCAGGAGTGGGATAAGCGTAGGCGTAGAACGCTGCTTCACCCAACCCGGTCCCGGGCCAAAAACCGGCGCTGGATACCTCATGCGAATACGCTTCCTCCATTATCCGAGCCGCGACGTTCGGGGCGCCGCCCGGATGCTTGGGCGCCGTTCGTCCGGAAAAACGGGTGACGGCGAGATCGAACCCGCCCCAAAAAAAATGGACCGGGTTAACTTTTCCTATGAAGCGCGCGCGGAATTCCTTGAAAAT
Source organism: Nitrosospira sp. Is2 (assembly GCF_033095785.1). Classification (GTDB taxonomy): domain Bacteria; phylum Pseudomonadota; class Gammaproteobacteria; order Burkholderiales; family Nitrosomonadaceae; genus Nitrosospira. Next base: position 2,991,263 of record NZ_CP137134.1, read on the forward strand.
GCGATCTACCCATACCAGTATGTGCCAGTAACGGGTAACGGCCTCAGCATCATAACTCGAATGCTGCTCATCCTTTTCAAATGGTATTGCGACTTCCACTTCAACCGGCCGCGCAAGGATTTTAATCTCGATCCCAAGCTCGCGCAGCGCCTGCATCGTTTTGTGGTAAAAGTTGGCGACCGACATGGGTTCCAGTGCGAATGAGCGACAAGTGCCCTGCGTGGTGGTAATGCGCAGCACGTGCTCGATGAAATCGAAGTCGATCGCAAACGAGAAATTGCCATAGGGAATGGGCGACGTGGTCAGGCCACGCGTTGTGACGTAGAGTGTTGAACCCCAGCCATGGTTGATGTCCGGGGAGAGCACCAACCGGACTTTTCCGGCAACCTGAGTCCACATATGAAGCGTCGCGCTAGTATCTTGCCAGTCTGCCAGCGACGGCAGCATGGGCAACTCGATCCGTGAGTCGGCAATAAGCGTCATGGTCATGATCCATTTTTTGCGAAGCACATCGTTCAGCGTCCGCATGCGTGCTGTAGGTACCGTCGCGTTGGTTTGTCGTTGGCTCGGCGCTTTTCCGCCAGTTATTGATCAGGTTGTTGGGGTGCCTATGCAGTGCTCCTGAGGCTGGTGCCCCCGGCCTCGTTTGTGGGAACGACGACGGAGCCCATATTCTGCGGTTAGCACAGTTTATTTTTTATAGACCAGGAACCGAGGAATTCCAAGTAATGTGCCAGGCAACGGTAAAAAACACCACGACCGCTCCGCTTCTGACAACCGGGGTTGTTAGCACGAAATCCGCCAAGGAATCCGTTACCTTATCCGTACTATGCTCAAGCGGGTTTTGTTTTATTATTAGCTCGAAACAACCGGACGATGGACCTCAGCGCCGCCTTGACTTCTATGCAGACCTACAACCTTGTATCAAAAGATGAGCGCGAACACGGACGACGATAATGCCTTCATGCGCGCGGCACTTGACCTCGCGGCGCAGGCGCATGAGGCGGGGGAGGTGCCGGTGGGTGCGGTGGTAGTGAGCGGTGGCGCAATTATCGGGCGGGGTTATAACCACCCCATCTCGGCTGCGGACCCAACTGCTCACGCGGAAGTGGTGGCGCTTCGGGATGCAGCAAAAAATCTCGGCAATTATCGTTTGATTGGCTGCGCGCTGTATGTGACGCTGGAACCCTGCGCCATGTGTATCGGGGCGGTTTTTCATGCGCGTATCGCGCGGCTCGTGTTCGGGGCAGCAGAGCCAAAAACGGGCGTATGCGGAAGCGTGATTGATCTGTCAGCGGAAGCACGGCTTAATCATCACACGGAGGTAATTGGAGGTGTTCTGGCGGAGGAGGCAGAAAGCAAATTGAAGCATTTTTTCGCGTTACGCCGCAAGCAGGGGTTGCGAGGCGCCTGATGAGAATCGTGATTGACGTGGCGTCCCAGATCCTTGATGTTTACGATCTGAATACTATCATTCGTCATTACCAGGTTTCATCCGCCAAAAACGGGGTGGGTCAGGAATATGGCAGTTTTCGCACTCCCCTGGGAAAGCACATCATTCGCGCCAAGATTGGCGCGGGTAAGGCGGTCAATACTGTTTTCGTGAGGCGCCGCCCCACTGGAGAGATATATACGCCGGCCCTGGGCGCAAGTTTTCCCGGACGTGACTGGATTCTCACGCGCATTCTGTGGCTATCAGGTTGCGAGCCCGGCTTCAATCGCCTGGGAAAGGTGGATACCATGCGCAGGTATATTTATATCCACGGCAGTCCGGATAGCGTCGAGATGGGGAAACCCGGTTCCATTGGTTGCATCCGTATGCGTAACTGCGATCTGCTGGAATTATTCGATCTGGTAAATGCCGGGACAGAGGTTCAAATTCGCGACTGACGTCCGTTAAAGAAGCCGTTATGCGAGACCTCCGCGTTACCCGGTAATGTAAAAATTAGGGGCTGGCATGGCGGTTTTCGCGCCGCGGATCGCGCTGAGCAAGCGTCGCCGTATAGGGCTCGTTTCCATGCGTGATATTAAAGCTTGACTGGGGTGTTGATTTCAGAGGCTGTAAAAAGTCCGCTCATTACCTGATACTGTAATAAACATAGGGCTTAATGGCCGGGTGAGCGCCATTATTTTTTGCATAAAGCCCGTATTCGCGTCCCGGTCAATTTGTTCAGGCAGGCCTTTTCAGGTATCATACGCGTCCATGACAAAGTATGTATTTGTAACCGGTGGTGTCGTCTCTTCCTTGGGAAAAGGCATCGCAGCGGCCTCTCTAGCAGCTATCCTCGAAACGCGCGGCATCAACGTTACGCTTCTGAAACTGGATCCTTATATCAATGTGGATCCCGGCACCATGAGTCCCTTTCAGCACGGCGAGGTATTTGTTACCGAAGACGGAGCCGAAACCGACCTTGACCTTGGCCACTATGAGCGCTTCATCAGCGGCAAGATGAGCAGGCTCAACAATTTCACCACCGGCCAGATTTATGAGAGCGTGATCAAGAAGGAGCGTCGCGGCGACTATCTCGGCGGGACGGTGCAGGTCATTCCTCACATCACGGACGAAATCAAGCTCCACATCAAGGCTGGCGCCGGGAATGCCCAGGTGGCTATCGTCGAGATCGGCGGGACCGTAGGCGATATTGAATCGCTACCTTTTCTGGAAGCCATCCGTCAGATGGCGGTACAACTGCCGCGCGAGGATACCTGCTTCATTCACCTCACCTTGCTGCCGTACATCACCTCGGCGGGGGAGTTGAAAACCAAGCCGACACAGCATTCGGTCAAGGAGTTGCGCGAAATCGGCATTCAGCCCGACGTGCTGCTCTGCCGTGCGGACCGCGAGCTCCCGGCTGCGGAACGGCGCAAGATCGCGTTGTTCACCAACGTGCGGGAAGAGGCGGTGATTCTGGCCGTGGATGTTGACAGCATTTACAAGATTCCTGCTCTGCTGCACGACCAAATGCTGGATGAAATCGTTTGCCACAAGCTGAGTATTCTTGCAAAAGCGGCCAATCTCGGCACCTGGAAGAAACTGGTGCATGCATTGGAAAACCCTCAACGGACGGTGGAAATCGCGTTGGTAGGTAAATACGTGGATCTCACCGAATCGTATAAATCCCTGTCGGAAGCGTTGATTCATGCCGGCATTCATACCCGCAGCGAGATCAATATTCACTATATGGATTCGGAGGCCATCGAGAAAAATGGAACCGATTGCCTGATGGGGATGGATGCGATCCTGGTTCCGGGTGGTTTTGGCAAACGCGGGGTTGAGGGCAAGATCATGGCCATCCGCTACGCACGAGTGAACCGCGTTCCTTATCTGGGTATCTGCCTGGGCATGCAGTTGGCGGTAATAGAATACGCGCGCGACAAGGCTGGAATGGAAGGCGCCCACAGTACCGAGTTTCATCCTGAGACGCCATACCCCGTGATTGCGCTTACTACCGAATGGCGCACCCGCGAGGGAAATCTGCAGCTTCGAAATGCGGAGTCGGATCTTGGTGGCAGCATGCGCCTGGGCGGGCAGGAATGTCTCCTGAAGGAAGATGCACTTGTCCGCAGGATTTATGGTTCAGACAAAATCGTCGAACGGCACCGCCATCGTTATGAAGTGAATACCGAATATATTTCCCGTCTGGAACAGGCAGGGCTCCGTATAAGCGCTGTGTCCGCGGGTGAAGGCTTGTGCGAGATGATCGAGTTGCCTGAAGCGGAACATCCCTGGTTTGTCGCTTGCCAGTTCCATCCGGAATTTACTTCCACTCCCAGAGCAGGGCATCCGCTGTTCGCGGCATTTATCGAGGCTGCTGCCAATTTCGCGAATAAACCACTCCCTGTCGAGGCAGCGCTATCAGGTAGAGTGAAGAACATCGCGTAACCATCAACAAAATAAAATCAGCAGTGAAGCTTTCACGGGATGCCATTCCCGACTGAAGATCCTCAATGATCAGATCAAACGAATATTTGTAACCATCCAGCCGATTTGTGAGTCAGGCGGCGTGCCCCAGCGCCGGGCGAGGCTTCACTGTCAGGATTGCTTCCGGCAACGCCTGTGAATACTCAGGAAAACACTTTCAATTACAAACGAGACCCAGGGAAAAATAGCATGAGTGCAATAGTAGATGTCATCGCCCGCGAAATTCTTGATTCACGAGGAAACCCTACCGTGGAAGCAGATGTACTGCTGGAATCCGGTGTGCTGGGGCGGGCCTCGGTTCCGTCCGGCGCATCCGTTGGCACCAGAGAGGCAGTCGAACTACGCGATGGAGATACTCAACGCTATTTTGGTAAGGGGGTACTGCGAGCAGTTGAAAACGTGAATACCGAGATTTCGGAAGCGATTATGGGGCTGGACGCAACGGAGCAGAGTTTCATCGACCAGACGCTTATCGATCTCGACGGAAGCGGCAATAAATCAAGACTGGGTGCGAATGCCATTCTCGCGGTCTCGCTTGGTGTCGCCAAAGCGGCGGCGGAGGAGTCCGGGTTGCCACTGTACCGCTATCTGGGGGGAACAGGACCCATGTCCATGCCTGTACCGATGATGAACGTCATCAACGGCGGCGCGCACGCCAATAATAATATCGACATGCAGGAGTTTGTAATCATTCCGCTGGGAGCGCAGAGTTTTCGTGAAGCGCTGCGCTGCGGAGCCGAAATATTTCATACCCTGAGGAGTTTGCTTAACGACAGGGGGATCAATACCGCCGTGGGCGACGAGGGCGGATTTGCCCCCAATCTGGCGAATAACGAAGCGGCCTTGCAATTAATCGTGGAAGCAATAGAAAAAGCGGGTTATTTGCCGGGACCCGATGTTGCGATCGGGCTCGATTGCGCAAGTTCCGAATTCTTCAGGGATGGAAAATACCATTTGAATTCCGACGGCTTAACTCTTGACTCGTCGCAATTCGCGGACTATCTCGCCTCGTGGATCGACAAATATCCTATTATAAGTATCGAGGACGGCATGAGCGAGCATGACTGGGACGGTTGGAAACTACTCACGAGCAGGCTGGGAAAGTCCATCCAGCTGGTGGGTGATGACATTTTTGTAACCAACGCGAGCATCCTGAAAGAAGGCGTCGCGCAAGGCATCGCAAACTCCATCCTTATAAAGCTCAACCAGATCGGCACGCTTTCTGAAACATTTTCCGCTATTCAGAGCGCTAAACGCGCAGGGTATACCGCTGTGGTGTCCCATCGATCCGGCGAGACCGAGGATACGACCATCGCCGATATCGCCGTGGCGAGTAATGCGCTACAAATCAAGACAGGATCGCTTTCGCGTTCCGACCGGCTGGCCAAATACAACCAATTGCTGCGTATCGAGGAAGATCTCGGGGATGCGGCGCACTATCCCGGCCGGGAAGCCTTTTACCAGTTAAAATAAGCAGGGGTCCATCGCGCCGCACGTGGCCTATGCAGAGATCTTTCGTTGAAAATATTGACGCTTATACTCATCGCCCTGGTTGCCCTGCTGCAATACCCGTTGTGGCTGGGGAAGGGGAGTTGGCTTAAAGTATGGGAAATCGATCAGCAGGTGACGCGGCAACACGAAATAAACCAGAAACTGCAAATGCGCAATGCCGCGCTCGATGCGGAAGTGCGCGACCTCAAACAGGGTCATGAAGCCATTGAAGAGCGAGCGCGCAGCGGGTTAGGCATGATCAAGCAAAACGAGATTTTCTTTCACATTGTGAATGAAAAGAATGACTGATATATCCCGTTACCATATCCGCGCGAGCCGAATGGTTGCTGTTACTGAGCTCCAGTAGCATTTCGAATCCTTTCTCCCATGGACAGCCGTCAGGCTTTGCGACGGCGGGCTGTTGCGCTCATACCGAGAAGACCAACGGCAAGAAGTCCCAGCATACCAGGCTCTGGCACGGCAGTGGCACCGCGAAGATTTGTCGTGCCTTGGTAGCACCATGCTCCCGCGGTAGCCGTTCCATTGGCACAACCGGTGGTGAGCCCGCCAGCCACGTCGAACGGGTTAAGGAAAAAGTTATTAAACGAACTGGTGAGCGCGATATCCGCCTTGCCTCCCATTGCATCTGAAATACCGTTTGCATTTAGAAACGAGATCACAGAAGCATCTCCCGGGCCGGCAACATCAAATAAACCGAAACCGCTGCCGCTCAATGTTGTCCCGGTCAGTAAGCCGGCGCCATTAAGCACAGCCGTTGGATCAGCTGCACCACCAAGATTGGCATGCCCCGTCAGTGTCACCCAAGGGTTTCCGCCATTGAAAGACTGAATCGTAGCAATATTGGTTGGCGAGTCCTGATTAAATAGATTCAGCGGTGAGGTATTGGTAAAAAAAACGGAGACGGTGGCGCTTGTAAATTCAACGTAAGAAGGTGAGAAATTTTGGGAATTGTTAAATGTGGCGGTATAAAACAAGCCGCAATTACCGCTCCCGTTAGCGCAATAGGTGTTATCACCGTTGATGGTAGTGATATAACCGTAGACTGATGCGCTTTGTCCGTTACCGGTGACGAAGGTTTGGGCCAGCGTCGCAGTTTCAAGATGAGTCTTGCCCGGATTTGCACCCAGCGTTCCAAAATCTACACCGCCCACGATGATCGCCGATGCCGGAGCCGAAACTGCGATTCCGAGGGCGGTGATAAGCGGAGCTAGAGTTCTATTCATCATATGATCCTTCAAAATTATAAAACCAGTTGTTAAACCAGTAGTCCATATTACGCAGTTGCTCAAGCTTTACTATTGGACCGAAGTACACCTCGGCAACAAGACCGTGCCGTGGAGGCTCGAAAGGTAACCAGGCGAAAGGCAACTACGCTTCAATGGGAGAGGGCGGGGTTGCGTGGACGCAGCGGCACGGTACGCTGTATCGCGAGTGCGCGCTGTTACCACAGCGGATCAGAAGTGAAGCTCGGTCGCGCAGCGTGGGTCTAGACGGAGGAAATGCGTAAATTGAACTGGGGGCGCGGGAGGGGGCCTCGATTGAATTGGTTCCGTTATCGGCCATGGATTGTAATTTGGCACGATGCAAACAGAGCCCGCTCGCGTTCCTTGCTCAGCGGTATCAGGCCGAGGATGGTTCAGGCATTCTCGCCCTGCCAGACAAAGCAGCTCTGTCGAAGTTCTACTCCCAGATAAACACGGTTTATTGACGCAGGGTCAGCGGCGGGTCCGTGTGTTGAGTGGGGTGATTGAAGACCTTCTACACCAGCCCGAGAAAAGTCAATTGACTCAAATCCGGGTTTCGTTTTGTTCCATACCTCTACGTGGGAGGGTGGTCTGACCAGAATGGTGTCGCCGGTGGAGATAGCGATGCGCTACGCGTCGGCCGTGGACATGGCTGGTCAACCATGTCAGGCAGAATAGCGCCGCGCCGAACAATACGATGGTGGCGCCGGAGGCGGTATTGAAGGTATAACTTAAATACATGCCAGCTACCCCCGTTATCGCGCCGATAATCAGAGAATAGATCAGCATGCGGCTGAAACAATCCGTCATTAGGCGAGCCGTCACCGCAGGGGTAATCAGTGTGGCAGCGATCATGGTGACGCCGACCACGTTCATGGAAGCAATGATCGCCAGCGTAAGCAGGAACGAAAACATCAACTGTACAAGTCCCGTTCTGATCCCGAATACCTGTGCCGCGTCGGGATCGAAAGTTGAAAAAAGCAACGGCCTGTACATGAAGAATATCGCTAGCACGGTGGACAGTGAAACCAATGCGATAACCACCAAGTCGCCACTGGTGATCCCCAGGATGTTGCCGAACAGGGCAGCCTCGAAACTCTGGTTAAAGGTGCGAACGTGGCTGATGATGGCCACGCCCAAAGCAAAGATTGCGGTGGTTACAATACCGATTGCGGCGTCCTGTTTTATTCTGCCGTTTTTTGTGATGCGGTTGATCAATAACGTAGCCAGCAAGCCCATCGCCCCGGCTCCGGCATAGAAGTTTTGATTGAGCATGAAACCGACGACCGCGCCCCCAAATGCCGCATGCGACAATCCGTGCCCAACATAACTCATGCCGCGGAGTATCACGTAAGCGCCGATCAGGCCGCAAAAAGATCCCACCATAAGCGCCGCAAGAAGTCCATGGCGGAAAAATTCATACTCCAGCGGCTCAAGCAGAAAATCGATCATGCGTGACCGCCCCGAAATAGCAAAGGCGTGCTATTTGCAATCAAAAGGTGGTCTTCATGCCGGACGATAACGATGTCCCCGCCATATGTCCTGGTCAGAATATCGCTGGTGAAAATATCGCGTGGCTGACCCTCCGCCACTACCCCATTGTTAAAGCAAATAACCCAGGGCAGATGGGAAGCGACCGCGTTAAGGTCATGCGTGGTGAGCAAAATGGTGATGCCTTCGCTATTGATATCGCCAAGCAGATGCAACACCTCATGCTGGGTCTTGATATCGACGCCGGAGGTGGGCTCATCCAGTACCAGGAGAGGTGGATTGTTCACCAGCGCACGGGCAAGAAACGCGCGTTGGCGTTGTCCCCCGGAAGTGTTCGATATGTGATGATGCAGGCATCGGTAAATACCCAGCCTGTGAGCCAGTTCCTGCACGCGCTCGCGCTCTTCCCTGCTCGGCCATGGCCATAGCCGACTACTGGTGTAGAGGCCCATCATGATCACCTCTTCTACCGTGACGGGAAAACTCCAGTCCACGCTTCCCAGTTGGGGGACGTAGCCGATCTCGCCGGGTGGAACGGCGCCAACCGCCTGTCCATGCAGAAGCACCTCGCCACGCTGCACGGGATGAGTGCCCAGAATGGTCTTGAGTAGTGTGGTTTTACCACATCCCGTCGGGCCCACCACCCCGGCAAAACGGCCGCTTGCAATACCAAGGGATAGGCCGGCGAACACGGTGTGGCCGTCATAGGCCGCCGTAACGTCGCTCAGGCTGACCGCGAGGTTTTCCCGCGAGTTATGGGTATGGGCTGATATTGCTGGTGTCGACATTTGCCATGCAATCCGAATTGCCTCCCAGCGCCCCCGTCATAATGGTCATGTTGTTTGCCATCATCCCGATAAAGGAATTGCGAGGAGCGCCGGGCAACTCGTCATCCGAGAGCTGATCGACGAACTTGACGCCCGTTTCACGCGCGATTTGCTCCATTACCTTACTTGGGAAAACCTCGGAGCCGAAAATGGCCGGCACATTTTCCTTTTTTATCTGCTTGATGATGCGAATGACTTCCCGGGGTCGCGGCTCGGAAAAATCGGAGGGCTGTATGGCCGCAACCACTTTCATGCCATAACGCGGTGCGAAGTAGGCAAAGGAATCATGATAGGTCACGAGCTTGCGGTTGTTTTCCGGAATGGAGCGAACGCAATCTGAAATGGCTTTGTCCAGTTTGCGCAGCTTGCTCAAATACTCGGCGGCGTTCGCCACGTATCCCTCCTTGTGCGCGGGATCGAGCTCGATCAGACCGTCCCGGATTATTTCCGCATAGCGCATTGCCAGCGCGATGTTGGGCCACAGGTGGGGGTTGGGGTGACCGTGTTCGCGCGGGAAGCTGAAATCGTAGCGCCAATCTTCCCGGGGCAATGCGCGATTGCCAAGCTGCAGGATTGCCGTTTCCTTACCCTTCACCTTTTCCGCCAGTTTTACCGTGGGCAACTCAAGGTCCAGGCCATTTACGATAATGAGGTCGGCAGATGCCAGCAGCTTCGCATCCGTTGGGACCGGCTCGAAGGTGTGCGAGTCGGTTCCGTCCGGGACGATTCCTGTCACGGTTACGTAGTCCGCGCCGATATTCCGGACCATATTGGTGATGGGAGCCACCGTGGTGACGACGATCGGTTTTTTGGCGTTATCGCCATAAGCGCGATTGCAAAATGGCAACGCCAGCAGTACCAATAAAAACACCGAGGTGAACCACCCCGACTTCGCCGTTATTGCAATTCTAAAAGAGAGGTAAGAATGGCTGGGCATCATCAAGCACATCAAGATAATCCGTAACCGGCCAAGAAACGGGCATCAAGGCATCAGCCACCCCATTCCCCACCCTTGGCTCCACAGGCTTTATAGACTGAAAAGCCTACCATCAATGCAATGTCGAGAATGTAGGGAATCCCTGACAAGGGGTTCACTTATTCTTACGGCTGGTTTTAACATTCCCTGACATACGGCGCGGTTAGCTATGTCGTATCTTAGCCATGGGCGCCTCATGGACTCCGCTCTGCGGGGGGAAGTATTAAAAAATCGTAATACTTCTTACGTTTTTGTATTGGCGTCCTGACCTTCGGTCAATACAACAAGAATCAGCGAAGCGGTTTGAGCGTGGACCGGTTATGAATCAAGCGTTGCAGTTGCAGGACCGTAGTCGCATATATTTAACTCGCCCGCGCTGGCGACACGCTATCAGACGCGCTCTCATCCTTGCCGGAATGATCTTGCCGGCGACGATCCAGGCGGCGGGTATCCTGACTTTGAATGAAGTGGAAGTCCGTGCAAATGCCAGGAGCCTGATTGGAGCGGCCAATTCGGCATCCGAGGGCACGGTTCTTAGACGACAGCTTGAGCAGCGTACGGTGTATCGACCGGGGGAGCTGTTCGAAACCGTTCCGGGCCTCATCGTCACGCAGCATAGCGGCGAGGGCAAGGCGAACCAATACTTCGCCCGCGGCTTCAACCTCGATCATGGAACCGATTTGAGAATTACCGTGGATGGCATGCTGGTTAACCAGCGCTCGCACGGGCACGGGCAGGGCTGGGCCGATACGAACTTCATCATTCCTGAACTGGCGAGTGGATTGCAATATCAAAAGGGCCCCTATTACGCGGATCAGGGCGATTTTTCTTCGGCCGGCGCGGTCACCATGAACTATGTGGACAAGCTGCCGACCGGTATCCTCAACTATGGCGTGGGGCAGCAGGGTTTTATGAGAGGACTGGTTGCAAAGTCGCATGAAGCGGGCGCTGGGAATGTGCTGTACGCATTCGAACTCCTCACCAAGGACGGACCCTGGGTAAAAGACGAGAATTACCGCAAGTTCAACGGGGTGCTGCGCTACAGCCAGAATACCGGGGCAACCCGCTTTAATATTACTGCGATGGGTTATGGAGGGAGCTGGAATGCCACCGACCAGATCCCCCAGCGTGGGGTGGCGAGCGGTTTCGTGTCGCGCATGGGCGCGATCGATCCGAGCGATGGCGGGGAATCCCATCGCTTCAGCCTGTCAGCCGCACTGCAGCATGCGAGCGATTATGGAATCACGCGGATCAATGTCTATACCATCCATAGCAATCTCGCCCTATTTTCGAATTTTACCTACTTTCTCGACGATCCCATCAATGGGGACCAATTTTCCCAAATAGACAAACGTTTTCAGTCCGCTTTAAACCTGAGCCATGCCTGGGTAAACCGGGTTGCGGGCTTAGCGTTCGAGAGCACCGCGGGCGTTCAGTTTCAGAATGACGTGATCGACAACGGGCTTTTAAGCACCCGGCAGCGCCAGACGTTATCGACTGCGCGCAGGGATCATATACTCGAAAATAGTACCGGGCTTTATTACCAGAACAGCGTGCAATGGCTTGAGAAATTCCGCACCGTCGTCGGGGTTCGCTCGGACTTTTACTGGTTCGATGTCACAAGCGACAACCCCGCCAATTCCGGCAGCCAGTATGACAGCATCACCAATCCCAAGCTTAGCCTTATATTCGGGCCCTGGGCTAAGACCGAGTATTACTTCAACTACGGCGGCGGTTTCCACAGCAACGACGCGCGCGGAACCACCATTACAATAGATCCAAAATCCGGCGATCCGATAAACAAAGTCAGTCCGCTCGTCCGTTCCACTGGCTATGAAGCTGGACTGCGTACCGCCATTATTCCCGGCCTGCAGGCATCGCTTGCATTTTTCCGTCTCGACCTGGCATCGGAGCTGTTATTCGTTGGCGACGCGGGGACCACTGAAGCAAGCCACCCCAGCAAGCGTGAGGGTGTTGAGGTCTCCGCGTTCTACATGCCAAACAACTGGCTTACGGTAGACGTTGACTATGCGCTCACGAAGGCGCGATTTACCACTTCGGACCCGGCGGGTAATCACATACCAGGCGCCCCCACCGGAGTGGGTAAGCTGGCGATCGCGGTGGACAATATGGGTCCGTTTTTCGGCAGCATGCAGTTCCGCTATTTTGGCAAACGTCCATTGATCGAAGACAACAGTGTCCAGTCGGATAACACCATGACGGTTAATGGCCAGATCGGGTTCAAAATCGATAAAAAGCTTCGCATTGCTGTGCAAGTGTTCAATCTTCTGGATACAAAAGCCCATGCCATCGATTACTTCTACACCTCCAGGCTGCCGGGCGAGGCCGCCTCAGGCGCGGCTGACAGGCATTTTCACCCGATTGAAAGCCGCTCATTCCGGATCAATCTGGTGGCAAATTTTTAAACCCTTTATACTTTTTTACCTCATAAATTTCCAGTAAATAAAGGGTTCGTTCAGTAACCCTTCGCGATCAACAAAAGATGGTGCGTCAACGAATAAAACTGGAGCAGATCACTATGGAACGCCTGACGATATCGCTTGATGACCGGCTTTCGAAGCAGTTTGAGGCTGTGATGCACAAACGCGGATATTTCAATCGCTCTGAGGCTATCCGTGACCTGATAAGGGATATGGTTGAATCCGTCCGCCTGGAGGAACATGTCGAAGGACACTGTATGGCCACGCTCAGCTATATATATAATCATCATGAACGTGAATTGGCCAGCTCCCTCACCTCAACACAACACGACCATCACAACCTCACGCTATCCACTATGCATGTGCATATGGACCATGACAATTGCCTGGAGGTAACGATATTGCGCGGCACGATCAGGGATGTGACCGATTTTGCCAACCTTGTTACCGCTACACCTGGGGTAAGGCATGGCAAATTGCATCTGTTGCCAGTTGACATTGTACAAGAGCAGCATTCTCCCGATTCCGAGCCGCATGTTCATAGCAATCCGCTTACGTGATGGAAAACGTTGGCAATATGGGAAGCGGAGCATAACGCCGGCGCCGGTATTGACGATACCCGCATTGACGTACCACGACGCCGGCCTGTTCTACATCAACCTTTCCCCCAAGCCGAAAGACCAGGGAAACCATGCGGTCGCCCCAGCGGACTGGGCTTTGGCGTCATTAGACGGCCTATTCCAGCAATTTATGCTCGGCCACATAGCGAACCAACTGGGCGTTGTTCTGCATCCCCATTTTTTCCAGGATGCGGGCACGGTAGGTGCTAACCGTTTTGGTGCTTAACACCAGTTTTTGCGAGATTTCGGTTAATGATACGCCAGCTGCAATAAGCTTGAGGACATGGAGCTCCCGATCGGAAAGCATGGAATGGGGGGATGTTGTCGACGGGGAACCGAGATCGAACAGAAGCTTCTCTGCCACTTTTGGATCGATATATCGTCCTCCATTGGCCAGCCGGCGGATAACAGAGATCAGCAGGTCGGTCGGGCTATTTTTGGTGAGATAGGCGGAGGCGCCAGCGCGTATGGTCCTGATGGCATATTCGTCCTCATGATAGGTACTCAACATTAACACCTGATGCTTCGCTCCATCGTTCATTAGCCGTTTTAGCACCTCCAATCCGTTCATTTCGGGCATGTTGACGTCCAGCAAAGCAACATCCCATCCGCCCTGACGCATTTTTTCGAGGGCGTCGAGTCCGTCTGTCGCTTCCCCCACCACGATGATATCTGCTGTTTCTCCGAGAATTCGTTTTAGCCCGTCGCGGAAAAGCCTGTGGTCGTCAGCTAAGAAGGTTTTGATTATCATGTTTATTCATTCAGATCAGTGAAACTGCCGCTAATGGCGGGAATGTACCAGACGGCAGACGAGAGTGTACGGTAGTCAAGTTCGTAACAATGCGATGTTTAGCCATGTTTGCCTGCTGTTCTTTATTTGCGATTGGGAGCGAACCGCGGTTCCTATCCTCAACATCACTGGGTTGATGCATGTCCGACCGTCAACCTGGTTAAATGGCGTGTTCCCGCGGTTTTTCCCCCTAGGGCAGTAGGACAAATGCGGGCGCAGATGCCGGCACAGGTGTCCATTTATATCCGGGACAAAAGTCAGCTCATGTCCCCAACAAGTTTTTGATTGATTGCTTTCGTAGCGATAGAGACGGGCCAATCGCCAGATCCGTCAGCTTCCTTGGTATGCGCACGCGAACCTCAGTTCCTTGCTGCCGCGAACTGGTGATGTCGATACTGCCTCCCAGCACCGCTGCCCGTTCACGCATTCCAAGCAGGCCAAACGACTTTTTCTTCGTAGCGTTCTCGGAATCAAATCCTTTTCCATTGTCGCGCACCTCAACAATGAGATCGTTAGCGCTCTGCCAGAGATTGATCTCGACACAACTTGCTTCAGCATGTCGTGCCACATTGGTCAGGGATTCCTGCACTATCCGAAATATGGCCACAGTCTGATCTTCATCCAAATGGACGGGTTCATCCATCAACCGCAGTATGCAGCTTACACCGCTGTGTTTCTTGAATTCGCCGGTCAATTTTTTGAGGGCGGTTACGATCCCCAAACCAAGCGAAGCCGGGCGCAAATGTTCGGCAACATTGTGCACACTTTGATCTGCCTTATGCACCAGTTCCGCCATGTTGCGCCTGATGCTTTCCACCCTGTCGCTTCTATGATCTTCCCCGCTTTTCAGGAGAGAGATTTCCAGGTGCAATGCGGCCAGGAGCTGTCCAAGTTCATCGTGAATTTCGCGGGCAATATATTTACGATCTTCTTCCCGCATCCGCTCCACGTGTGCCGCAAATTCCCGTATCGCTGCATCCCGCACCCGAAGCTCCTGCTCTACAAGCAGACGTGCCTCCGCCTGCTTGTGTTCCAACCACTTTCCTAGATCGTCGCCAATTACATCGATCAGATTCTGTTCATCCGGCAACAAGAACGGTTGATCTTCACAGTAAAAAACCGCTAGCCAGCCGTAAGGCTCGCCGTAGACGGTAATTTGCTTGCGTAACTCGCGTTTATAGTCCCTGCCAAGGTGGTCGGAGATGAACTGCCTGTCGTCCAGTTCTATTTGGATCGTGGCGATTGAGGGGACTTGCATCGCCGCGATCAGCTCCACAAAAATCGTCCTGCAAACTTCCTCCAGCGACCCTGCTTCCATACCGCGTCGGATCGCATAAAAGCAATTGATCTCCTTTAATCGCTCGCGTAATGATTCCTCGACCTGTTTGAGTTTCATGATTTCATGTTCGATGGCTTCCGCCATGGTATTGAAGTCGGCGCCGAGTTCGGCGATCTCATTGCGGGTGGAGATATCACAGCGGGTCGAATAGCTGCCTTGGGCGATACTGCTCGCCTGGCGACTGAGATAGTCGAGCGGGCGCAGGATATTACGCCGCATGTAGAAAGTGGCGACGACTACCACGAGCAACGCACCGCAAAGCACTGCCAGCATTAGAAAGATTTGTTGCTGGAATTTCGATTGCAAATTACCCAGCATTGTTTGCGTGCGGTTCTCCAGTTCCAGCATGAACTGGCTGATGGGTGCCATGATTCTGGTCTTTTCAGCCTTATAACGCTCACCAAATAACAAATCGATCGCGAAATCGCGATCAGGTGGACAGGATATGGTGTAACTGCCGGAGCGGTCCTTGCACCATCCTTTTATCGCGGCAAATGCCTGTTTTTCAAGGTTTACCAAGTTATCCGAATTCTTCTGCGATTGCTGAAGCAGATCAAGCTCTCGCCTGCTGAAACCTTCACGACGCATCAGATCTATCAAGGCGACAGGATTGCCGTGGGTGCCGGGTGAAGCAATCCTGTTTTCATCCCAATAGGTTATGGGGTAATTTTGGGCGCGCGCCCGTTTGCCGTTTCGAATGTCAAGGATCTCGAAAAAGGAGCGCTCATATGTGGGATCGCGGGTGATGACGTAGCTACGCGCCATCCTTGTCAGATTTTCGGAACTTTGGAATAACTCATTTGCAAGTTGCAGAGAATGGTGTTTCTGACGCTCAGCTTTGGTGATCTCGTCCAGTGTGCCAAGGGCATGAGAAGTAAGCAGTATGAGCAGGCTCAGCACCATCACGATGAAGATGAGATAAAAGTTCGTGAAAAGACCAATCCTCATGTTTTTCCCTTTGACTGGTTAGATCAACTGACAAGCTGCTGCTACGCCCGCCGGCCCGCGCGTCTCATGCGTGTCATTTTTCATGTAGTTTGGCCTGTTTCGAATTTGAACGGCAGTGACGGTGCTTGACCTTGACCGAGCACACTTCCTTGCCGTGCAAACGAACGATAGCTCCGGGCAAACATCGGACGAGCGCAGGCCCGGAAAGTCGTGATAACAATCCGTGCTTCTGTACCTGAGCCTTCCCCCCAACGCCCGTTTCATGAGGCCAACAATACCTCAAGCGCTGCCTCAAGTGTCAACTTGAGCACTGTCTGAGCCCTGTCGCGAACTTAACTCGATGAGCATTCGTAAGAGAGTAATAAATATGAACAAATTTTCATATATAAAATTTGCAGTCTGTGGATAGTTATCAGTGATTAATACTAAAAACTCCCTCATGATTATGCAAGCCGGGTTAACGGACAAAAAAGACTTTTTTATCAGACATTTTGAGGTGAGGGTATATAACGTGGCCAGCTATGTATCGATGTCGGCTGAGGGCGCTTCGCAAGAAAATGTTTTCCGGAAGCAACACGGGAGCTGCCTTTTTGTTCGCCTGGCATGGCTGCCGGCGCTAGTGATTTCCGCGATGTTGCTCTCCGCCGTCGCGACGGCGGAGGATCTTCAGCTGCCGAAAGGTCCCAAGTATGTTATCGACGATACCAAATGGATGACGATAGGAATGGGTTTTCGTGGATCGGGCGTATGGGTGCAAAATCGCGCAACGGATACTTTCAGGAATGATTTCAGCATTGATAATGCTCGGGTCTATTTGAATGGGCAGGTACACCAATACGTCAAATTCGAGATCAACACCGAGTGTTTTTTCTGTAACAACACCCAACCGGACTCCAACCCGAAGATGTCCTACAACATCCTCGATGCGATCGGGAAATTCGAGTACAACCGATATCTCAATATCTGGGGCGGCCGCATGCTGGTGCCCACGGAACGGGGCGAGTTGAGCGGTCCTTTTTTTCAGGCAACCCACGATGCCTTCAAGACACCCTTCTTTTCCCAGGATTTCAGCACCAAGTTCGGCAGCGGCGGTGCGGGCCGATATGGTCGTGATGACGGCGGAACTTTCTGGGGGAGTGTCGAACCGGGGTTTATCAAAGGTACGCTGGGCTATGCAGTAGGCGTTTATAGAGGCCTGCAGTCATCCTCCACTCTGGGACCCAATCAGGGAGATGATGTGCTGTGGGCCGGACGATTCACCTACAACTTCCTGAATCCGGAAAAAAATCCCGGCTACTACACCAGCAGTACCTATTTCGGTAAGGCCGGAGATATTCTGGCGCTTGCGTTTGGCGCATCGTACCAAAAAAATGGCGCAGGTTCATTTGCCAACCGGAGCGATTTTCTGGGGTTGGTTGGTGACGTGCTTTTCGAGAAGGTATTACCCCGAAATACGGGGGTGGTTACAGTGAATGGGGAGTACAAGCAGTTTTACGCCAACTATGCGCCCGCCGCGTTTGCTGACCCGGCATGTTTTTGCATATTCGACGGGAAATCCTGGACAGTCACGGGCCTTTATTTAATACCCATCAAGGTCGGGATAGGAAAGTTTCAGCCTTATGGCAGGTTTACCAGCGTCCAGCCCAACAATAGCAGCAAGCGGGAAGAGATAGAGGGTGGAGTGAACTATATCATCGATGGCTTCAACGCCCGCATCTCCGCGTACTACCAACATGGCGACCTGTTTACCAAGGGCCTCAATTACGCGCCGGGGGTAACGGGCGAGAAAGTCGATATTTTCAAATTATCTTTCCAGCTGCAGATGTGATTATCAACCGTGGAGCTTCACGCCTACTATCGTCGGGTAACAACAAGAAATGAGCGCGAACAAGCAGGTGGAAAATTCAGTGACCAGACCGGGCTCCAATGCTCCAGTCCACGGTTTACACGTGGTGCCGTATCCGGCACAGCCGATGATCAACGTACCGCATACGCCACTGCAAGCTCGGCTATCCCTCGGATATTCCGAGGATAGGGGCACCACACGGCTGGTGGATCGCGACCATTACGGCCCCTTGCTGGTACAAAAACCTCTCTATCCGGAAGGCCGGGAAGTCTGCCATACCGTCATCATCCACCCGCCCGGCGGGGTGGTGGGCGGAGATGAGCTGGAGATCACGGCAAATGTCGGCAAGGCGGCGCAGGTGCAAATCACTACCCCCGGTGCTGCCAAGTGGTACAAGGCCAACGGACATGTCTCGCACCAAAATATAAGGCTCAACGTCGGTGCCGGGGGATCGCTTGAGTGGGTACCACAGGAAACCATCTTTTTCGACAATGCGGACCTCGTCCTGGATCATCAAGTCAGGCTGGAGAAGGACGCGAACTATATAGGGTGCGAGATTCTCTGCTTCGGCCGCACGGCATCCGGTGAGTCCTTCAATGGCGGCCGTATCCGGCAACGCACCCGCATCTATCGCGACGGAAAATTGATCTGGCTGGAGCAGATCCGGCTGCTTGGAGGGAGTGGGGCCATGAGAGGGCCTCTCGCCCTGGCGGGCAGGACAGTTTGCGGAACACTGATTTTGACCGGAAGAGCAATCCCACGGGAGTTGATTGAGTCAGCAAGGGAAGGGGCGGAGAGCATCGCGGGAGACGCGAGTCGCGTTGGCGTGTCCCAGTTGAAGTCGGCGGTGGTCGTGCGTTATCTGGGTGATTCCAGCGAAACGGCTCGGCGTGTCATGTTGCATATATGGGGGTTGTTTCGTCCGGCAATGCTTGGTCGCGCAGCAATCGTGCCACGCATGTGGAACACATGATCCCCGCTCCAGGTGGGCACTTTTTATTTTGGAAAAGATTTGCGGAAGATTGCTCGAGCTTGCAATCGCGTTGACGGGTTGACAACTATTTTTTACTGAGGAGAAGACAATGGACCTTACACCAAGGGAGAAGGACAAGCTTCAGATATTTACCGCCGGCTTGGTGGCGGAGAGGCGCAAGGCGCGTGGGTTGCGCCTCAACTATCCCGAAGCGGTCGCGCTGATTACCTGCGCCGTGATGGAGGGCGCTCGCGACGGCAATACAGTGGCCGAACTCATGTCACACGGCACCCGCGTGCTGTCGCGGGCAGACGTGATGGAAGGCGTTCCGGAAATGATTCCTGATATCCAGATCGAGGCCACCTTTCCGGATGGGACCAAGCTGGTAACTGTCCACAACCCTATTCCCTAAAAACAAGGAGACCAAGATGGCAAGATTACCAATGGTCCCGGGCGAAGTGTTTGTGCAGCCCGGCGATATCGAACTGAACGTCGGCAGAAAAACCAAGACCCTCAAGGCTTCGAATGGCGGAGACAGGCCTATACAAATCGGTTCGCATTTCCATTTTTATGAAGTCAATTCGGCAATGGAATTCGACCGGGAGGCTGCTTATGGCATGCGCCTGAACATCATGGCGGGCACGGCCGTGCGTTTCGAACCGGGCCAGGAACGCACCGTTGAACTGGTCGAACTTGCTGGGGAGCGGACAGTGTACGGATTTAACCAGAAAGTGATGGGTAAACTGAAATAACTGTTTACTCCCAATAAAACTACAGAGGAGCGAAAAATGACTTTCAATATGTCCCGTCAGGCCTACGTCGAAATGATGGGTCCCACTACGGGTGATCGTGTCCGACTCGCCGATACCGAACTTTTTATCGAGATTGAGAAAGATTTCACGACCTACGGAGAGGAAGTAAAATTTGGCGGCGGCAAGGTGATACGCGACGGTATGGGGCAATCACAGCGCAATCATGCCGACGTAATGGATACCGTCATCACAAATGCAGTGATCATCGATCACTGGGGAATTGTCAAGGCGGATATTGGCCTGAAAAATGGCATGATCGCGGCAATCGGCAAAGCCGGAAATCCGGATATACAGCCGAACGTCACGATGAACATCGGCGCAGCAACCGAAATCATAGCCGGTGAAAATCTTATCGTCACTGCCGGTGGCGTTGACAGTCACATACACTTCATTTGCCCGCAACAGGCCGAAGATGCCATGATGAACGGCATTACCACGATGCTGGGCGGCGGGACAGGCCCGGCTGTGGGCACAGCGGCCACGACTTGTACGCCAGGGCCCTGGCATATTCATTCAATGCTGCGGGCGTCGGACGGCATGGTGATGAATACCGGCTTTTTTGGAAAGGGCAATGTCAGTCTGCCGACCCCGAATGAGGAACAGATCCTGGCGGGCGCATGCGGCCTGAAATTGCACGAGGACTGGGGCACAACTTATGCCGCCATCGATAACTGCCTCTCGGTGGCCGACAAGTACGACATCCAGGTCGCGATCCATACGGATACGATTAACGAAGGCGGCTACCTGGAAAATACGATTGCCGCGATGAAAGACCGCACCATTCACACGTTTCATACTGAAGGTGCCGGAGGCGGGCACGCGCCCGACATCATCGCCGTGGTAGGTCAGGAGAACGTCTTGCCGTCCTCCACCAATCCCACCCGCCCCTACACGGTCAACACCCTGGACGAACACCTGGATATGCTGATGGTATGCCATCACCTGCATGCCAATATCGCAGAGGATCTGGCATTCGCGGAATCCCGCATCCGTAAGGAAACCATCGCAGCCGAGGATATCCTGCATGACATGGGCGCCATTTCAATGATGTCGTCGGATTCGCAGGCGATGGGCCGAATTGGTGAAGTGGTAATGCGCACCTGGCAGACGGCGCACAAAATGAAAATACAGCGCGGCACGCTGCAGGAGGACACTTCCAGGAACGATAATTTCCGGGTAAAGCGTTATATCGCAAAATACACCATTAACCCTGCGATTACGCATGGCGTTGCGCACGCAATCGGTTCGGTCGAGGTGGGCAAATACGCCGATCTGGTCTTGTGGAGGCCCGCGTTCTTCGGCGTCAAACCGTCGATGATTCTGAAGGGCGGAATGATTGCCGCATCCCTGATGGGTGATCCTAACGCCTCGATTCCTACCCCGCAGCCGGTACATTATCGTTACATGTTCGGTGGGTACGGCGGGGGAATCAAGACCTCGTGCTTCACGTTTACCTCGCAGGCGGCTATTGACGGTGGGCTGGTGGACAGCCTGAAGCTGGACAAGAACCTGATTGCGGTCAAGAACACACGTAATCTGCGCAAGAAGGACATGATCCACAATGGTGCGACCCCAAAAATGGAAGTCGACCCTGAAACCTACGAGGTACGGGCCGACGGACAGCTGTTGACCTGCGGCGCAGAAGATGTTCTGCCCATGGCCCAGCGCTATTTCCTGTTCTGAGTATATCCGCGTAGAAGCGCCGGTCGTGGATTCACATGCCGGCCGGACTACAGGGTATGCCTTTGGCAAGCAGGTTAGACGTCAAATTGATCTTTGAGGCAAAAACATGCTTACGTTGAACACTAAGGTGGACCGCACGGATTCAATCTTTGCGGAGCTAGTCCTGCCTTATGAATTGCGGGAAAACAGTCGCCTGCGCGCCGCGCTCGCGTCCGGAGAGGAAGTTGCCATTTTTACTGTGCGAGGCACTGTGCTGCGGAATAACGATTTGCTAAAGGGCGACGATGGTCGCGTCGTGCAGATTGTTGCGGCGCAGGAACCCACCTATCGTGTCACCTGTGGCACGCCCGACAATTTGCTGCGCTGCGCATTTCATCTCGGCAATCGTCATACTCAGACGCAGGTGGGGGAAGGCTTTTTACGAATCCTCCAGGACAGCGTGCTGAAGGAGATGCTGGAGGGGCTGGGCGCGACGGTGACGGCGGAAAATGCGCAATTTGAGCCGGAGGCAGGCGCGTACAGTGGGGGCGGGCACCATCACCACGACGGTCACCACCACCATGCCCGTGGCCCGCTTGCGCCCATCCCGGTGCACCAGAAGATCCATCGGCCGTCCGATTCAAAGTCCTAGGCGATAACCATGCGATCCAACGCGTTGCTTCCCTTGTTGCAGCTGGCGAGCCCGTCACTGCCGGTTGGAGCATATACCTATTCGCAAGGGCTGGAGTCGGCTATCGAAAAAGGCATCGTCAAAGACGAATGCTCAGCCCGGGAGTGGATTACCGAGTCTCTTCGAATTGTCGGGGACTTCGAAGCGCCGATCCTCTGGCGTTTGCTAAACGCTTTTTCAGCATGGGACACCGCTGCGGTGACACATTGGACGGAAAGTTTTGTCGCCGCGCGCGACACCGCGGAGTTTCGTGCAGAGACAATACAGATGGGATATTCACTCGGCAAGCTGGTGGCCGATCTGAAGATTGCGGATGATGGTTTGCTGGCGATATTGGCGATCCAGGCGGAGGTACCATTGCCCACCGCATTTGCCTGTGCTGCCGTAGCGCTGGGGGTGCCGCACGAGGACGCTCTGCTTGGAATGCTGTTTTCCATGGTCGAGAACCAGGTGCTCGTGTGTGTTAAATCGGTCCCCCTTGGTCAGGTTTCCGGACAGCATCTCCTGCTTTCTCTCCACAGCGCAATTGAAGCGGCAGCGCTTCGTGCGCGCATGCTCGCAGATGATGAATTGTCCAACTGGGCGCCGGGGTTATCTTTATTTTCTATGCAGCACGAAACGCAATACTGCAGGGTTTATCGATCCTGAATTTTCTGGAAATAGACATGAAAACACAATCAAATCCACTGCGCGTCGGCATCGGCGGTCCGGTTGGATCGGGAAAAACCGCATTATGCGAAGCGCTAAGCAAAAGAATGCGCGATCGCTATGAAATGGCGGTTATCACCAACGACATCTACACCAAGGAAGACATGGAGATCCTGTTGCGCGCAGACGCCTTGCCTGCGGAACGCCTGATGGGTGTGGAGACGGGCGGCTGCCCGCATACGGCAATCCGGGAAGACGCCTCGATCAACCTGGAAGCGATCGCACGCATGACCGCAGACTTTCCCGATCTTGACCTTATCCTGGTTGAATCAGGCGGCGATAACCTTGCCTCGACTTTCAGTCCGGAGCTTTCCGATCTTACCATCTATGTCATTGACGTGGCTGCTGGAGAGAAGATCCCTCGCAAGGGCGGACCGGGGATTACCCGGTCCGCGTTGCTGGTTATTAACAAGATAGATCTTGCGCCATACGTGGGGGCAAGCCTGGAAGTAATGGCAAGGGATGCGAAGAGGATGCGGGGCGATCGCCCCTTTGTCTTTACCAATCTCCACACAGGGGAGGGCGTCGATCAGGTTATCGATTTCATCGTGAAGCAGGGGTTGCTGGACGAGGTGAAGTTGCAGCGGCAGTGATGCCTTTGCCTTGCTCATCCCAAGGGAGCGGATAAAAGGCCCCGCTGATCTGGCAATGAGAAATGGCTGCATTGCGGATACGGCAAATAAAGGTACCGTTGAAAAGGTACCGATAAAAAATACCGGAGCTGATAATCATGAATTGGTCTTCTTCAATTGACGGAGCTTTTCCCAAGCCGCTACGCGTGATTCTGAGAGGGGTCGGGCAAGTATTCTTCTGCTGCAACGCGTTAACGGGACTTATCTTTCTGGTTGCGCTATATATCGGCGGTTTAAGCGCCGGGGCTGCCGCGACGGTCGGGGTGATAACCAGTACGGTTACGGCATATCTGCTCGGCTTTTCGGAAGATGACATTGACGCCGGGCTATACGGATTTAACGGCACGCTCGTCGGACCTTGCCTGTTTCTATTCCTTGAGCATTCCCCGCAGCTCTGGCTCTATGTGGTGCTTGCATCGATATTATCGACTGTCGTGCTGGCGGCCATGATGAGAATCCTTCAGCCCTATAATGTTCCGGCTTCCACTTCGCCTTTCGTCCTGACCTGCTGGATGTTCATGATCGCGGTATATGCTTTCGACAGCTTCTCGCGCGGGGCCATCCTCCCGACCCCCCTGATTCCCTCGGAGGTAAGCGGAGTTGCGGCCGTTCCGGTCGATATGTGGGTCACAGCGCTTACCAAGGGTGTCGCAGAAGTGATGTTCGCAGACAGCATCATCGTAGGCATCCTGTTTCTAACAGGGATCGCGATCGTTTCCCTGCGCGGGGCAGCAATGGCGCTAGGAGGTGCCGTCGTGGGCATAATCGTACCAACCCTTTTGGGTGCCAATCAAACGCTAATCGAAATGGGACTGTATGGGTTCAATCCGGTATTGACGATGATGGCGATTGGATGGGTTTTTCTCAAACCTTCCGGAAGAAGTGCCGTGCTGGCGTTGCTGGCAGGTATCCTTACCGTCGTATGTCAGGCAGGTCTTGCCAATTTTCTCGCACCCGTGGGGTTGCCAACGCTGACTTTCCCATTTGTTCTAGTGATGTGGATGTTCCTGTTTGCCGCGGCCAAGTCCAAGTACTGGTCAGATACGGCTGCGAAGTAGACGGATTCAAGCGATTATTTAAGGGAATTCGGGAGGTCCATCTACCCTGATTCCCTGATTTCACTGCCCCTTGAGCGGAGCGTAAGCCCCGTTCAGGCAACCTGGTCAACCTTGCCGGTTGTCAGGTTGTAGACTCCTCCCGCCACCATAAGCTTGCGCTCAGCGACCAATTTACTCAACACCGGAGGTTGTTTTCGCAACTTTTCCACGGTACGAATCACATTCATTCTGACCACATTGTCAAAACGGTCCCCCGGCATGTTCTTTGCCGCCCTGACCGCAGGTGCCAGCGCGCTTGCAATCGATTGTATATGCCCCGGGAATTGTTCGTGATTATCAACTGCGTTTATCGCTGCGCGGACCGCGCCACAGGCTTGATGGCCAAGAACCATGATCAGGGGTGTATGCAGTACGACTGCGGCATATTCAAGTGTCGCGACAAAGTCAGTGGTGAGATAATTTCCGGCCACGCGAGCGACAAATAGATCTCCACGTTGCTCGTCAAAGCAGAACTCGGGGCTTACTCTCGAATCGGAACAACTCAGGATGGTGGCATATGGATTTTGTCCCATCACCAGGGCCGCGCGGTCAGCATAGAAATTGAGGGGGTGGACTGGCCCGCAACATAGCGCGCGTTACCTTCCATTAACCGCTCGAAGGCGGCGTCAGCACTCAGCACATTTTCTGGTAATGGCGGCGATCTTCTCCCATCTGATGCTAACGTCGTCTTGACGCCTATGCCGACCAGTCCCAGACCAAGTGCTGATGCTGTCCCCAGTTTCAGTAACCTGCGCCGGTTCACATCCGGCCGTGGTCCTACCCTTTGATGGTTATTGTCTTCGCACATACTGCATCAAGTCCTCAAACTCGGCTAGTCGCTTTTTATACAGCGACATGGGAGATATTTCATAGGTCAGGCACACCATCGGATATACCGGCGTTGAGAATCATCGGGTCGAATTAGCTGCATCGCTAGTCGCGCATACAAGGAACCGGATTATTTCCCATCAAGGCCGCCAAACCTTCACTCAAAGGATCAGAGCCTGGTAACGATTGAAGTAATTGCCGAATCACACTCTGCTTTTTAAATTGGCATAGATGAGCTCTACGTGTTTCACCTCGCAGATAATAGTATTTCTCGGCAGTGGCATATACGCGCCAGGCGGCAAGAGGGAGTTCAGCTTGCTCTATTATACTTAGTGCCACTAAAATCTGAGACTCGGCTTCATCAAGTCGCTTTTCTTTTAAAGCAATCTCTGCGTACATATGATAACTGAGCGCAAGATAGGTGCGCTCGGGCGCTCGAGCCGAGTAATCTTGCAATTGTTCAGCGTAATGACGTGCCCTTTCAAATTCTCCTAATGCCAGCCAAGCTTCGCAAGCTCCGAAACAAGCCGGGAAGAAATAGTTGCTGAATACCGGCAGCGTTTCATCTTTTTTAGCATGAAAGAAAGTTTCAAAACATCGGACAGCACCTGCGTAATCTTTTAATCCCAGTAGCGCTCGTCCAAGGATAGCCGAGCAGTGAACGGAGATGAACGTGAACCATTCGCCCGAACTCGCGGATAGCGCTTCCTCACAATACGTTTTGGCGCCTGCATGATCGCCGGCTTCAACATGTAGCCAACCCATTAGGATTTCGTGATGCAAACGAAGGGGCAAACTTGCCTCGTTGGATTCGAACGCTCGCCTGCTCTCTTCCGCGATCTGTCGCAACTTTCCCCACTCGCCCAGGTGCAGCAAAGCTAATCCCGCATAGTAGTGGCCCACTATAAACATGTAGCCATCGCCGAGCGTACGTGATAAAGCCAAAGCCTCTTCCGATAGTGCCCAGGCATTTTTATAGCGTGAGACCAATAGTTCGACATAAATATGCTGTGTCAGCCGCGAGTGCATTACAAGCGGACTCTTGCTGGCCCGGGCCACATCCATTGCTTCATGGCAGGCACTGGCGAAATCCGCGCGCCATGGGCCAAAAGCAAGATTCATTCCACCCCACATCCCTTTAACCATTGTCTGAAGAATTTTGTCTTCGAGGTCTTTGCTGCGTTCCATCGCTTGTTCCGCCAGACCCAGGCATTGCTGGCGATCCAGCCATACCGAGATACGGCTCAATTCAAGAAGCGCTAGAACCTCTGCTCGGCCGTTATGCGAGGCCTTCGCCGTGGCGAGCATATTCTCCAGGTCGGCTTTGGCGCTGCCGATTTCGCCCATCGAGCGGCGTATGGCTGACGATTGTTTCAAGAGTTCGATGCGTGTTTCCGCCTGCTTTTCGTGCGGCAGTCGCTCAACCATGTTCAGTGCTCGCACGAGATAGTCGCACGCCTGACGGTTCGCAAACCGCTGCGCCGCGTTGGCTGCCGCTTTTGGCAGATAAAGGACTGCTCGACTCCAGTCCCATCCCTTTTCGAAGTGCAGGGCCAATTCAGCGATATTCTTCAGTTCCTGCTTGCCTTGAAGCCGTTCAAGGCATTCGCCAATGCGCAAATGTAATCTGATGAGCTGGCTGGCAGAAAGCCCCTGGTACAGCACCTCCACATATAAAGCGTGGCGGAATGCATAATTACACACGACCTCGCCTTGGGGACCCCGCTCCATGCCATCCAAAAGCAATATCTGGCCACGTCTGACCAGCGCATCGCAAGCGCTGTCTACCTCGGCCACGTCCATATCGAGCACCGCACCGAGCAATATCGGGGAAAACTGAGATCCTATCGCGCTGGCGCTCGCCAGCAGGCGCTGTTCGTCCAGGCTCAACCGTTCTATCTCGCATTCGATTACGCGACGGATACTTTCCGGCAGCGCCTGGTCCACGACCATTTCCATGGAGAGAGGCCGCTTCTGGTGCTGGCTTACCAGATATTCGATCAGATTGGAAACAAACAGGGGAAGCCCACCCGTCCTCGTGAAGAGCGCCTGGCTCACCGAATCCGGAATTTCCATATCCGGGAAACGACAGACCATGTAGTCTTTGACCTCACCCTGGGAGAACGGGGTGACCGCGATATCGGAGCTGACGCCTCGCATCTGCAGTTCCTGATGGATCAGGGTGACGGAATGGGCGCGCCGGCTGGCGTCAGTTGGCCGGTAGCTCGCCATAATCATTAGAGGCGCCGCCTCATTACGGCGAGCCAGCAAGCTGAGAAAATCCAGGGTAGCGTCATCGCTCCAGTGTAGATCTTCCAGCACCAGAATCAGAGGTCTACCCGTGCTTAAAGCTTCCAGCAGCTCACATCCTTCCCTGACCATGCGTTCGCGGCTTGCCCCAAAGATTTGACGTTGAAGTGCCTCTCGTTCTTCAGGTTTCAGTACTGACGGAAGTTGTGCGAGCCAGACAGGTGCATGCTTGTGCAGTAATTCGATCATCTCCGCGCCTTCTGGGCCGCGGCAGCGCTTCTCCATCGCTTCGATCATAGGCAAGAGCGCCTCACCTTCACCGAAATGCTTCACGCAACGCATGCGTAAGATCATTGGCGCGCAACCGATTATCTGGTCTGGTTGACTCACCTGATCGATGAACATTTCGATCAAGGTGGTTTTGCCGATTCCAGGCTCGCCTGTCACAAAGACAACCTGGCGGACATTCTCCAGCGAGAGCCGCCAGACCGTCAGTAACGTAGCTTGAGCCGTCTCGCGGCCGACCCAGTAACCTGACCTGTTCGTTAATGGGATTTTGTGCCGAGAAAGGGGAGAGCGGGCGGGAGACGTTTCCTTCTTGTTTTCCGGGTGAATTTCAGTAACCGGCGCGGCAAAGCGATAGCCGCGCCGAGCAATCGTTATCAGATAGGCTGGAGCCTGGGCATCGTCGCCTAGCGCCTGGCGCAGGTCATTAATGCACACCTTCAACACCGCCTCGCCGACGCAACGATTCCGCCATACGGCATTCAACAACTCATCCTTTGTTACGAGCTGTCCACGCCGTTCAATCAGATAGCATAACGCGGCAAAATTTTTGGGCCGTAGCGGCACCACCTGATCATTGCGCCAAAGGGTGGCATTGGCTATATCCAACGTGAAGGGAGAGAACTCCCAGCAACGGGTCGGCGTTTTAGTATCTATCCATTCCATCTTCCCTCCCCAAGAACGGAAATCATGAAAATTTAACCGAAATTTAACCGTTTCTTTACGACTTTCTGGGTTCGTTTACGTATCGTTGATCCGCTCCTCGCAGATTTATAGCGTGGTTAGACGAATTTTCGAAAGAGAAGCGAAAAGGGAAGGTCCACGCCAACCATTCACGAATCTGGAAATCCAGGAGGAACTTAATAATGAAAAAATCAAGATTAATAGATATGTTCGGTTTAAACGACAATCCGGGAAATAACGATCAGCTCGACAACTTGCTCTTCCACTTGGAATCGGAGGAGCACATTCCATGTAAAGATGGGGCCGAGCGCTCTTCCTCACCGTTCTACATATCAAATAAACGAAAGCAGTCCCTGCGTAACTCTGCGATAAACTGAATAGTGACGGGATTTCCTCAGGTTTGTCAAACACGTCCCTGATCCGGCTTAGTTTAAAGACTACGCCCGAATCAAGTGGCATAGCGGGGCGTCGGGAAGCATTGCCTTCCCAAGTTCAGTCCAGGCGTTCGTTTTTCCTCCCGGGATTGCCTAAGCTGTCTTGCTTGGTTGCTATCGAGGCAACGTACTGCTTCCTATGATAAAACATTTGCTCTGTGATGCCGAGGCGGCGAATCGGCTCCGTCCGGGCAAGCCCGCCCAGTTTCCCGAATTACCGCAACTGCCCCAGAGCGATCGGTTTTTTCCTCATGGAAACTCCTTTCCTTAAACGTAAGTTTCGCCGAAACCCGACATTGACGCTCGTTACATTTTGCATGCCTGGTCAATGTTCAGAGCCGGTCAGACCGGTTTGAACATTGGATAACTGTCCCGTTAGTGATCAAGAATTTCTGAAACCGCCCGTTAATCGTCTTGAGTACTACTAATATGTAGTAACAGGAGGGATAAGCGTGTCCAGCAGTTACGGAGCCTTTGTAAGATGGAGCCTGTATCGGACTCGTCCAGAACCTGATTAATGGGAGAGAGTATGCGCGAGGTCATAGGGTTGGCATTGTCAACCATGCTATTCCATTTGAGCAACCGGATGGGTACAGTCATTAAACTGACGGGTCGAGGGTGGAGGCAACCATATCGAGCGTATTATAGATTAGTCGATGCTTCTCAACGGGCACGAACGTGGGGACAACGTTCCGCAGGAAATAGCGAGCGCGGCGAGCAATTGAGGCTGGGCGCAGCGCGCGAAAAAAGGGCAACGTTTGGACCCTATCATGGAAGGATAATTACCCTGATGATGGGACGGGACGCGCGTCCGGCATCCAATGGAAGAGGCGCAAATCTATTTCTGGATTCAGGGAACGAGGCGGGGAATGGCTCGGGGAACCAGACTTCCCTGCGTCCGGTAGGCTTAAGCGGGGATCCGATCAAGCCCTATGGCGAACACACTGGCCAGACATAAGGGCGCAATCTCTCGGGAAGGTACCGACAGGATCAGCTGAGGCCGCGTTGGGAAGTGTTGATGATGTGCCTAGTGATGCGCTGCCACCATCACCCGTCCTTCAAATGGCTGTAATTGAGCCGCCTCGCCCTGAGTATGAGTCGATAGCAGCACGTTATTGTCAAGCGGGACTTTCAGACGATATTTCGACATGTTCAGCAGCACCAGATATTTGTCGTCACCCGCAATGCGGTAATAGGCCAGCATCTTGCGGGTGCAAAATTCGTGCGCAATCTCGAGCCTTCCAGCGTTTAACGCCTGGGTTTCATTTCGAAGACGAATTACCTTCCTGTAAAAATTGAGAAGCGAATCAGGTTCAGCCATTTGCCTCTCCACATTTATTTCCCTGAAATTTTCCGCTACGGGCAGCCACGGTTGCGAGGAAACGTGGCAGAAGCCAGCGTTCGCCTCTTCGTTCCATAACATGGGGGTGCGGCACTCGTCCCGGTTGAGAATTTCGGCGCTTCTGTCCACGAGGAATTGTGGAACCCACTTGTGTTGCATCGCGATTGCATCTTTTCCATGCCTGAGAGGAATGCGTACTCGGGGAATACCAATCTCATCCCCAAAATAGGTAAACGGGATACCTCTGCAGGTAAACTGAAACAGGGCCAGCAATTTCGCTTTTTCCACGCTTCCGCCCATGCGGCTGATCACACGGGTACGGTCATGGTTGGCGAAAACGAGGGTGGGCATCAACGGCTCCGCGAAATGCTCCTCAAATCTCATCAGCATATCGCGGTAATTTGGTGCTTTAAATGGTGTTGAGACCGCTTTGAAAAGGAAGATAGCGTTGAGGCCATTGCGGCCTTTGTCGTAACAGAAGCGGTTGATCAGTCCCTCGTCCCCATGCGACTCGCCTATCAAAATCCTTCTGGGGCTATCGAACTCATCCACCACATTTCTCAGTTCAGCAGCAAATTCGAAGCTTTTTTCGTGCAGGAAGTTATGCTTAAGATGCTGAAAAAATATTGATAGGGATTTATCGGAGGGGGCAAGGCGAAAACTAAGCGGATTGTCGCGGAGTTCAGGATCTTCATAGATCGCGCTAATAATATCCAGCCGGAAGCCATCCACGCCTTTGTTTAGCCAGAACCGGGCAATATCGAACATGGCGTCCTTCACTTCAGGATTATCGTAGTTCAAGTCCGGTTGAAAAGGTAAGAACGCCGTGTAGTTGAACTGTTTTCTTTCGGGATAATAGGTCCACGCCTTGTTTCCGGCCATTGCGCGCCAATTGTTAGGTGGCGTCGTGCCCTTCCTGCCTTTTCCATTTCTCCAGATATACCAATCTGCCTTGGGATTATCGCGCGAACTGGCGGATTCCTTGAACCACGCATGTTCGTTTGAAGTGTGATTCAATACCAGGTCGAAGACGAGCTTCATACCTCTGGCGTGCACCTCCTGCAACAGTTTTTCGAAAAGCGCCATGTCGCCATAATGCGAAGAGATCGAGCAATAATCGCTGACATCATATCCAAAGTCTTTTTGCGGACTTTCCGTAAACGGTGAAATCCAGATAGTTTCATATCCGAGGTAATGGATATAGTCGAGTTTTTCAATAATGCCGGGTATATCTCCAATACCGTCACCGTTGCTATCGAAAAAGGAGCGCGGATAGATGTGATAAACGGTGGTTTTTTTCCACCATTCGGCGTCTTCGGAAGCGGAAGCGGAGTTGGGTGACATATTTCCCTGAAGGAATTCCCCCTGAGCTCAGGTTGAGAAAGGATGGCTAGGATTTAATGCAACTCATCCTGGCAACGTCGAGAAAGGCGCAGGTCCTATTGCAGTGGTGGATTGTGGAGCTGGATGCTTTCTTGCGAAATAAGGCTGCCGGTTTCATCAACAGAAGACCGCCGATCGTGTGCGTGAGTTCAATTCGTGCTGTTTATTTCCCGCAGGAAACTGGCTAACGTTTGTTGAGATCTCGGCAATTGCGTCTTTTGGTATGCAGCCGATACCCAGGTGGAAGCAAGATAGCCGGTTCTGTTAACTCAATTGATCGCCTGGGGGTTGGCCAAGTGACTGCGTCGCCGCGCATAGCCGAAATAGAGAATCAGTCCGATCGTGGCCCAAGCGAGAAATAGACGGATGGTGCCCCAGCCCAGGCTGACAAAGAGCAGGGCGCATCCCGCCATTGCCGTGGGGCCGACAAGCCAGATCATTGGTGTTCTAAACGGTCGATGCCGCCCAGGCTCACGCCGACGCAATACCATGACCCCCAGCGCGACCATGAAGAACGCGAACAGGGTGCCGGAGTTCGAGATATCAGCCAGCGTTCCGACGGGGAATAAGGCCGCAAATAATGCTACCGCGGCGCCGGTTACCAGCGTGACGACATGTGGCGTGTGAAAACGCGGGTGTATGTGAGAGAAAACCGCGGGCATCAGTCCATCCCGCGACATGGTGAACAGAACCCGGGTTTGACCGTAAATCATCATGAGCACTACCGAAGGGAGGGCAATAATTGCCGCGGAGGCTACCCAGTTCCCTACCGTGGGGTATCCCACTTCGCGCAGCACGAACGCCAGGGGTTCCTTGGACAGGGATAGTTCGCCCCCGGGCTGAGAACCGACCGCCCCCACAGCGGCATAGGCGACTACCAGATAAATCAGTGTGCAAACCGTCAATGAACCGATGAGACCGATCGGTACATTGCGGTTAGGATTTTTCGTTTCTTCCGCTGCGGTCGAGACGGCGTCAAAACCTACGTAAGCAAAAAAAATGGAAGCGGCTGCACCGAGGACCCCGACGCCGGAAAACGGCGTCCCCCAGCCATTGGGAAGCATAGGTTCGAAGTTGACGGAATTTACCGCCGGTAGGGCGAGGACGATAAATGCCGCGAGCGCGATAATTTTCACTATAACCAGAAGTGCAGTGAATTTGGCGCTTTTCCCGGTACCGATGATTAGCAGCAATGTGACCAAAAGCGAGACCAGAAATGCCAGTATATTAAAGCCGCCTGCGGAGGTTGTGGCCGTGGTCGCGCCCGGGGTAGTATCCCCCGCCAAAAGAACCGTGTCGAAAGGCCCGGCGGTCAGGAACAAAGGCAGTCCATAGCCTATTTCGTGCAAAAACCCGTTGATGTAGCCGGACCATCCAACGGCGACCGCGGCGGCCGCGATCGCATACTCCAGAATGAGCGCCCAGCCTACCATCCAAGCGATCAGTTCGCCAAATACCGCATAGGAGTAGGTGTAGGCCGATCCCGCGACTGGCACCATTGCCGCAATCTCGGAGTATACAAGGGCTGTCAGCGCGCATACGAACCCGGAAATGACAAACGAGTACATCATTCCCGGGCCGGCCTTCTCTGCGGCGACCGAAGTCAATACAAAAATACCGGTACCGATGATCGCGCCGATCCCGAGCATGGTGAGGTCAAATGCGCCCAGTTGTCGCTTAAGCCCCTTTCTCTGCGCTAATTCAAGTATATGGTCGAGGGATTTGACGCGCTCAAACAGCATGTTTTCTCCAGTTATCGAGGCGTAACGACTCGCCTTTTGTTTTTTTAGTCAAGCGCGACTGCTATCTCACAAGGACGGTATTCTAAACCAGAGGAAACCACGGCGATAAAATGCTTTACCATGGAGTGCGCAAAAAATGGCCCAAACAGGGCGTCAACGGCTCAGAATGGCGGGGCTGTCGTCGTTTTATAGACGGGCGTATCGATTTGGTTTGGCTACTTTTTCTTCGACATCCTTGCGTACTCCGGCAGGGATGCGACTCGCCACAAATACCACGACGCTATCGTTCGATAGGGGCTGCACGGCAAGCCTGCTTTTTCCATCTCCTTGCGATTGGGAAGCGTATTCAGGGATTTCAGAAACCGGTATCCCTCGCGTATCCCAAAATCGTCTACGGGCAGAATATCCATGCGTCCCAGTGTATGCATAAGAAACATTTCAACTGTCCATCGGCCGACGCCGGGCAGGACGATGAGCCGGGCAATCAGCTCATCGTCCTGCATTTGGCTGGCGACCTCAAGGGAGGGAACCAGCCCGCTCAGGGCGCCTTCCGCGATGTGCTGGACAGTGGCAATCTTTCGGGATGAGAAACCGCAACTGCGCAAATCTTCAGTTCTCGTCGCCAATATTTCGTCCGGGGACGGAAAGACTATTTCGGACTCACTGTCCGAATACAAGTCCAGGAACCTGGCGATGATAGCGTCCGCCGCTCGTGCGTGAAGTTGCTGGTAGGCGACAGCGCGGATTAAAGCCTCATACGGCTCACGTGCAGGTTTGGACCGATGCATGCAAGGGTCAACGTGTTTTATCAATCGCGACCAATCCTCGTCAACTGAGGAGAGGTGGCTCACGGCGTGCGGGTAGAGCTCAGCCAGTCTTTCTGTGCCCATAATAAAGCGGCTTACTCCTCAAGCCGATGTGGATAGGGTAGGAGAAGTCATCAGCGGTACGTCCTACTGGTTCGGATTTTACCAAAACTGAAGCCTGGTCACCCCAGCCGGGCATCATGCCCCCTGCATTACCATCGAGCCCCAAGCCTCTGGTGCAGGGAGGGAGTGGTTTGCATGAGATGTTTGAGACGGCAACGTTGAAGCGGCCGGCGACGGATGAAGCAGGCAGGTGAGCGCTTCAGCCTAATTGACCAGTGGGGGCGGAGTCGGAGTAAGCAGGGCAGGCCCTGCTTTGTGGTTGGTCGCTACGGGGACGGCTTAGTGTGCGCTCGCTGAAGCTTTACCAGTGCTATGAGACGACCGGCCGATCCCGGCATATGGCCCGACCACAACCGGGTCCCCAGGCCATATGTCGAAGTCCATTTACATACGACGCCGCAGGAATCTGATCCCTGCCACTCCGGCAATAAGAAGCGCTAACGTCCCGGGTTCAGGGACAGCACCAGAGGGGACGGACGCAAGACCGTATTGGAGATGATCAATTTCCCAGTCAGTGCTACTGAGTGAAGTAATGCGCATGGAAGCGATCCCGCTGGCGCTGGTTACGCCAAAGAAACGGTCTTCAGCCGTTTGTCCTCCAAATAGTCCATCCCCGACAGCGGATGGACTTATAAATCCGAGAGAATTATTTGCGGCATCAAAGGCTTCGAAAGTGACAGTATCAAAACCGTCTTGCACGCTGGCAAACCCGACATCCGTCCACACCAGCCCGGCATGAGTGGGCAAGACGCCCAGCAGTACGGCACTGAAGGTGAAGGTCAAGCTTGAACCGCCGTTTGAATACCACGTATGGCCAGCCGTGCCCGAACCATCTACGGAGCCGTCATCTGCATCCACCGAGTCGGTCAAGGCAGCAGGGGACAAAACTATTCCAGCTGAAGCGATGACCCCCGGAGTGTTAAGCAAACTGTCCTCGAAGTCTTCGCGGTGGAAATAGCTGAACGGAGTGCCGGCGAAAGGGCTATCGGCTGAGGAAAGATAGGGGGTGGGTCCTATCATCGCGCCATTCGCCGCCAACGGCCCTGCCATCATTATGGCGATCAATGAAACGGTACTCAAGTTTTTCATATTATTGTTCTCCCCAAAGCGAAATTCACCTATATAAGGTATATAAGCATGTTCTGTGCCAAAGAATAAGAATCTGAATGGCTGGATGTTTTTTTTTCACTTGGCTCTGCAGCGGGCAGCCTGTAATTATTCTCGACACATCCGCTGCTTTTGAAAGGGCGCGAAAAGGTTTATAAGCGAGAATATTTATCCTTGCGCGGGGACAGATTCCAGCTTGTGAGCCCCCGTGGAATCGGCATTTTCGTCGGAGTCGGGATTCTCAATACCGGCAATCGGGGTGCTAAGATGAGAGGACAAGTCGGGAGAACGGAATGATGGTGGACAGCAATACGAACCCGATATTTTTATGTAGCGGCAGTAAGCTCTTCCGAACGGCGAGTTCGCTGGGTTGCAGAAGCTGAAGACGCAAAAGGCCCAAAAGCGGCAATCGCATTCGGGTCTACGGATTCCATGGGTTGACGCGGATTGAATCTTTCCGCAAGGTATCAAATTACGGTGCGCCAAGCATCGTTTGGAAACACGTGTGCGACTGCGCGAGGCAGCGAAAAAGTCGCAATTTCTGCGCCTTATATCTGGATAAGGAGAATGAGAATGACAATGACGCGTATCAGGGCTTGGGCCGCGCTTGGGGAAAAGCAGAAACTTGAATCCGTTGTTTACGATGCGGGCCCGCTAGACCCGGAGGAGGTGGAGATCGCTGTCGAATTCTGCGGCCTCTGCCATTCCGATCTTTCCATCCTTAACAATGATTGGGGAGTGTCTCAATATCCCGTCATACTGGGCCACGAGGCCGTGGGCCGGATCACTGCCGTGGGCGATCAGGTCAAGGGATTGCGGGTCGGCCAGCGTGTCGGGGTTGGCTGGACCAGCGCGAGTTGCATGCATTGCGATCAATGCATGACGGGTAATCAGCATCTCTGCCGTCAAGCGGTCGCAACGATCATCGGGCATCGCGGGGGTTTTGCTGAAAAGGTCCGTTCGCATTGGGCCTGGGCAGTTCCCTTGCCAGACTCGCTTGATATTTCCTCTGCCGGTCCGTTGCTGTGTGGCGGCGTTACAGTGTTCGCGCCCTTCGCTACCTACGGAGTAAAGCCAACGCACCGGGTAGGCGTCGTCGGTATAGGCGGCCTTGGCCACCTGGCCCTTCAATTTGCGAATGCCTGGGGTTGTGAGGTAACTGCTTTTTCCTCGAATCCATCCAAGGTGGAGGAAGTGCGAAAACTCGGGGCGCACCGCGTAGTGTCGAGCCGCGATCGCGACGGCATCCTGAAGGCCGCAAATTCGCTTGATTTTCTGCTTGTGACCGTAAATGTTCCGTTGGACTGGAGCGCGTATTTGCAGACGTTGAAGCCGAATGGCCGCATGCACTTCGTCGGCGCGGTGCTTGAGCCGGTTCCGGTTGGAGCGCCCGATCTCATTTCCGGACAAAAAAGCATCTCCGGGTCGCCGACGGGGAGTCCGGCCGCAATTTCTTCCATGCTGGATTTCGCCTCCCGTCACCATATCGCACCGCAGGTGGAGCATTTCGTAATGAGCAAGGTGAACGATGCCATCGCCCATCTCGCGGCGGGCAAAGCGCGTTATCGTGTCGTTCTGGACGCCGATTTTACGTAGGGATGTTAACCCGCGGCGGGTGCGGTTGCGCCTTCAAGAGCTTCCTGAAGCTTTTTCTCCTGCTCCGGCGAGAGGGAGGTCCGCAGGACCATCCCTTTAACGCCCGAGAGTTCCGCGAGAACCTTTTCCGGCTGTATCTTTCGTATGAGAATGAAAAGCGCGGACGAGTTGGGCGGAATGGTCTCGGCCAGGGATTTGATGAAATTATCATCGATGCCATAGTCAACTAGTGAACCGGATAAAGCGCCCGCTCCTGCTCCGATCGCACCACCCAGAACAAATCCGGTCAATGGGTTCAGAAATAGTAGCCCAACAAAGGTACCCCACAGACCGCCGGAAAGAAAACCCGTCGTTGCGCCGGCTGCGACAGTATTAATGCTTTGCTTGAGATGAACCTTGCCTGACTCGTCGCGCACCACAACCACTGCATCTTCAATATCTATCAGATATTCCTTCTTCAATTTACTCAGCCTCAGCAGGACACGATCTGCTTCTTCGGGATCATTAAACCCCACGACGATTAATTCGGACATATTTGCTCCTCATCGAAATTGCGGTTAAGTCGAAAATACTTTCCCATCCAGGCGATTCTGAGGCTTCTGCCGCTAATCTTATTTCTTTCCGGCTCCAAAGCTGCGTGGCATGTTTGGAGCCGAGGCTTCAGAAGTGCGGCTCGCTCGTGGTTGGAGCTGTTATAGGGGTTGCCCGACCGTATCGTCCGTTCGGCACCGTACCCAACAGGAGCTTGAACAGCATCTGCCTCCATATGAAAACGACTGATCGTGCGCATTAGTAGTCTGATCCAGCGGGATCGAATCTGCTCCGTCAGCGGAGTTGAATTTGAAAGCAAGACCCGGAGTGCGACAATTCGCGCACATTGATATATTGGTAATTGGCCGCGATTGCTGCGACTTTTTGAAAGGAGCACATCATGAATATGCTAGCGAAAAAAGCACAGCTCCGTGCTGTGACGGTAAGTGATCCTCGCTGGGCCGACGTTGTCGCGCGTAACGCTGAAGCTGACGGCAAGTTTTATTTCGGAGTCAAGACCACGGGGGTCTACTGCCGTCCCGCTTGTGCTGCACGTTCGGCGCAACCCGAAAACGTCGTTTTTTATGTTACCCCGGAGGAAGCCGAAAGGGCCGGCTTCAGACCTTGCAAGCGTTGCCAGCCGGACCGGGCTCCGCTTGTCGAGCAATACGCGGACAAGGTCACTTACGCTTGCCGCGTCATCGAAGAATGTGAAGCCATCCCATCCTTGGAAGAACTCGCAAAGAAGGTTGGCATGAGCGGCTATCATTTCCACCGTGCATTCAAGCACCTCACCGGGTTAACGCCGAGGCAGTACGCCGCTGCACAGCGCGAGAAAAGAATGCGCAATCAACTTCGCCGAGGCGGCTCGGTGACAGATGCTATTTTTGATGCCGGCTATAGCTCCAGCGGCCGTTTTTACGAACAGTCGGATAAAGTTCTGGGCATGGTCCCAAGCCATTATCGGGCGGGCGGCGTCGATACCGAAATCCGGTTTGCCATTGGCGAATGTTCTTTGGGGTCGATCCTGGTTGCTCAAAGTGATCGCGGTATTTGTGCCCTTCTGCTTGGCAGCGATCCCGGCAAACTGGCGCGCGATCTGCAGGATAGCTTTCCCCGCGCCACCCTGATCGGAGGAGATGCAGACTTCGAAGAGCTTGTCGCCACGGTCATCGGCTCTATTGAAGCGCCGGGCATCGGTCTGAATCTACCGCTGGATGTGCGTGGCACCGCTTTCCAGCAGCGGGTATGGCACGCCCTGCGCGAAATTCCCCCCGGCCAAACCGAAAGCTACGCTGATGTTGCCAATCGCATTGGCGCTCCCGGCTCGGTACGGGCAGTAGGGCAGGCATGTGCGGCTAATAAGCTGGCCGTCGCGATTCCGTGTCATCGAGTCGTGCGTATCGACGGCGCACTGGCGGGCTATCGCTGGGGTGTCGAGCGCAAGCAGGTGCTGCTCGAGAAGGAGTCGGGCTCACGGCCGGAGGGCGAGGTGAGGTCTCGGGAATGACTGCCTCGACAAAGAGCAAGGCAGGAAAAAATAACCCTCATATGGGCAGTGCCCTCCGCGTAGGTGCACTGGATTGGCGCGCAATCACGAACGAACTGGATACGCAGGGATGCGCGGTGATCGAAAAGCTGCTTGCTCCTGAGGAATGCGACGCACTTGCCGGGCTTTATCCGGAGGAGGACGTTTTTCGCAGCCGGGTCGTGATGGCTCGTCATGGGTTTGGCCGAGGT
This sequence comes from Nitrosospira sp. Is2, assembly GCF_033095785.1. GTDB lineage: Bacteria > Pseudomonadota > Gammaproteobacteria > Burkholderiales > Nitrosomonadaceae > Nitrosospira. The sequence goes on from NZ_CP137134.1 coordinate 3,030,645, forward strand.
GAATACAAGTATTTCAAGTACCCGTTGCCCAGCATCATCGCGGAACTGCGGACCTTGATATACCCCCGGTTGGTGCCACTAGCCAATCGCTGGAATGAGGCAACGGGCAATGATGTGCGTTACCCGGCGGAGCACCGCGATTTCATCAAGCGCTGCCATGAGGCGGGCCAGCTACGTCCTACTCCGCTGATGTTGCAATATGAGCCCGGCGATTACAATTGTTTGCACCAGGATTTGTACGGGGTGCACGTATTCCCGATTCAACTGACTATACTGCTAGCAGAACCGGGTCGTGATTTCGCAGGTGGCGAGTTTGTGTTGACCGAGCAGCGCCCGCGCATGCAGTCGCGTCCGGAAGTTGTGCCGCTAAGGAAAGGGGATGCTGTTGTATTTGCGGTAAACCAGCGGCCGGTGCAAGGTGCGCGAGGGGTGTACAAGGTCAATCTGCGCCATGGCGTCAGTCGCCTCCGCTCCGGGCGACGTCATACTGTAGGGATAATTTTTCACGATGCCACATGAGAAGCGGTGGGCAAGATGATGACGCTGAACCTGTTTGAAGATCTGTCGCAGTGTCAGGCCCGCCGGGAAGAACTGTCCCGGGGTGCAGTTGTCTTGCGCGCTTTTGCGCTGCCGGATGAGGCAGAGATTTTAACAGCGCTGGGCGAAGTCGTCGCGGAGGCGCCGCTGCGTCACATGGTCACCCCCGGCGGTTTCCGTATGTCAGTCGCGCTGACAAATTGCGGTTCCTATGGCTGGGTGACCGATCACACCGGCTATCGTTACCAGCCGACCGATCCGGATAGTGGCAAGCCGTGGCCTCGCATGCCGGACGTGTTCCGCAAGCTTGCGCGGGACGCTGCCGCTACCGCCGGTTTTGAAAACTTCGGGCCCGATGCGTGCCTCGTCAATCTTTATGAGCCGGGGGCGAGGCTCTCATTGCATCAGGACAAGAACGAGCGCGACTTTAACGCGCCGATCGTCTCTGTTTCGCTAGGCCTCCCGGCAGTCTTCATGTGGGGCGGTTTACGACGGCAGGAAAGGCCGGCGCGGGTGCAATTGGCTCATGGTGATGTCATGGTATGGGGCGGGCCGGCAAGGTTATGTTTTCACGGCGTTCTACCGCTTGCGGACGGCTGCCATCATGCGACTGGCGGCCGCCGGATTAACTTGACCTTTCGCAAGGCAGCTTAAAGCTTGCCCTGGATGTACCAAAGGCGGGTGATGCACACCGGCAACAGCTGAACCGGCTGGGGCTTTTCTGGAAATGCGGGGCGAATCATCGGGGGCTCACGCGTGGTCATATCCGTTCGTCGCGGTGTAAACGGCCGACGCCGGTTCTCTGGAACAGTATTAGAAGTAGTATATGGAGAAAAGCGCGGGAATATGTCAGCCGATTCCCAAACCCGGAAATGTGCGCTACCGCACAGATCGGTGTTCAAGTTCGATGTAACCTAGTAGGGTAGCTCCTTGGAGCGGCAAGGAAAAAAATCTGACCAACCCGACAAGGATCGCGAATGAAAAGGAGCATACTTTTATCAGTAGGTGCAATGGTGTTTGCAACCTCAGCACTCGCCGGCAAAGAAGAGAAAGTGCAATGGGCGGAACTGCCTGCCGCGGTACAGAAAACAATAACGGACAATGCCGAAGGGGGGAAAGTAGAGGAAATTGAGAAGGAAACGAAATCGAAAGACGGTAAAGCGATCACCGTTTATGAAGCTGAAGTGAAAAAACCCGACGGCAAGAAGGTTGAAATCAAAGTGGGGGAAGACGGCAAGCTCATCGAGCTCGAACGGGATTAGCACGAGTGAGCTTTTCCCGGAAATAATACCGTTCAGCGAATCAGATAAAACCAAGACACGTAGAGCATCTATGTACGATCGAGGACGGGGATCCTGCCAGCAGAACCGGTTCGTATGAAGGATTTTCGTATTTGCTTCGTTTTTCGTTTACTGGCCAAGCGCCAAACCATACCCAACATTCCGCATGACAGCAGTACCAGAATGACCCGACATTGAAGCGAAACATCACCACTACCGCTCCGATGACTAGCCCGATCGAGAGCCAATCGGCAGCGCCGGCCCAGCCCTGCAAAAAATACGGCCAGGTTAAAGATGACGCCTACCACAGCCGCCGTTATTGCTTTTAACCGGGCGGTAAATGACAGTTTGCCGTGCTTCGTTTCAATAAAGGGCGCGCCCATAAAAATAAAGATAAAACTGGGCAAAAAGGTAAAGAAGGTGACCACGGTCGCCCCTGTGAAAGCTGAAACAAAGTGGGCCTTCGGCCCCAACACCTGCGTTACCCATCCCCTGACAAACCCTACAAACGTGACGACCATGATGAGCGGACCAAGGGTTGTTTCGCCCACCGCGAGGCCGTCGATCATCTGCTGTGGGGTGAGCCACAGGTAATGCTCTACCGCTCCCTGATAAACGTAGGGCAGGACCGCATAAGCGCCGCCGAAAGCAGCAAGGCGGCTTTGTGAAAAACTAGCCCATCTGAATGAAGGCGCCACTACATCCGTACAAGACCCACAATATTCCTATCGCGACCAGCCATATCACGAGGCCGGCGGCAACGGTTCGCCGCAATGCTGACCAGCTGAACGGTGCATGAGAGGGAATCGGACTTGTGTCGTCAATAAATGCAGGCCGAGAGTGTTCCCTGGATACCTCGTGCGACGTTCCTGTTCGAAATAATGAGGCAGGACACGCCCGCCGCCATATCCGATGAGCCCGGCTGTCAGGATAATTAAGGGGAAGGGTATTTTGAGGATCGTGAGGGCGACAAAAGCGAATGCCGAAATTGACCAGAGCACGTAATTGTTCAGCGTTCTGGAGCCTATGTGGTAGGCAGCGAGGATGACGACGGCGACAATGGCTGGCTTGATGCCATAAAGCGCGCCAGCACCGCCGGGACATGTCCATATTTCAAATAAATCCACGTTAGCGCCACCAGAAGAAAAAATGACGGGAGCACAAAAAGCGCGCCCGCGATGATTTCTCCCCAGTTGCGGTGCATGAGCGAGCCGATATAAGTAGCAAGTTGCTGCGCTTCAGGGCCTGGCAAAACCATGCAAAAATTCAGCGCATGCAGGAAGCGACCTTCAGAAATCCAGCCTTTTTGCTCGACCAGGTTGCGATGCATGATGGCTATCTGCCCGGCGGGGCCGCCGAAACTGATAAAGCCCAGCTTGAGCCAGTAAAGGGATGCCTGGCCGAGAGTAACAGATGAAAGGGTTCCGGTATCTTGCATGTCACGTGCGGCAGTTTTGCAGCGGCCCATCTATGGGTTTTCACACAAAACCCCTGCCGCTATTATTGCTTTTTGATCCTGCTTAAATTAAAGTACGAACGATTATCATTCAGGTGTGGCAACCAAGTAGCTGCACAGACAGAAACAGACATTTTTGAGTTGTCGCTCAGCTTTCACAACGGCAACACCCCTATTTAGCCAGCCAGCCAGCCTGTTCCAGGCAAGCCAGCCAATTCATGTCCGACCTAACGGGAGAGCATTGGCTGTGAAAAATACAATTATAAAAAATAGTACGTCAAGCGTAGCCCTGATTCCAGAGGCGAACCGTCGAGACGGATTTCGAGGCGAAGAGGGCTGCTCCCCGCAGACACGCGATGGCTTTCGGCATTCCTATCTCGCAATGGCCGTGCGCGGCGCGCTTTTTTCCCTTGGATTAGCCGCGATGAGCCTGCCCCATGCCGTCCTGGCCCAGTCGGGCAGTGCGACCAGCGCGACGGTGCAGGCGTACAGCATTCCAGCAGGACCGATGGAAAGCGCTCTTAATGATTTTGTCAGACAAACGGGGTTGAAGTTGTCCTTTGACGCTGCCGAGGTGAAAGGCATTGCCACGCAAGGGGTGACAGGCAATTTTACGGCCCAGGACGGGCTCAGCCGTTTATTGTCCGGCAGTGGCTTGGAAGCGGTTACTGAACCTGGCGGTTACGTTATCAGAAAGCCCACCGTGGCTGGCACCCAACCAGCGGTGTTGCCGGCGGTACAAGTTGCCGCCACCCCCATCACCGGGCCCACGGATGGCTATATGGCCACGAAAAGCTTCAGTGCAACCCGAACCGATACGCCGTTACGTGATGTGCCGCAATCGATCACTGTGGTAACCAAGGATTTGATCCGGGATCAAAACATGTTGAGCATGGGGGACGTGGTGCGCTACGTGCCTGGTGTCGGCATTTCGCAGGGAGAAGGCAACCGGGACGCAGTGATCTTCCGCGGTAACAATTCCACCGGCGATTTTTACGTCGATGGGTTGCGTGACGACGTTCAGTACTTCCGCGATCTTTACAATATTGAACGAGTGGACGTATTGAAGGGTGCCAACGGAATGATTTTCGGGCGTGGCGGTGGCGGCGGCGTCATCAATCGGGTAACCAAAGAGGCTGGCTGGACGCCGATCAACGAAATCGTAGCCCAGTACGGGTCGTTCAGCCAGAAGCGGATCGCCATCGACGTAGGGCGGCCAATCAATGATATCGCCGCGTTTCGCCTCAATGCCATGTACGAGCATTCCCACAGCTACCGTAATGGGGTAGAGATTGAACGCGGGGGCGTCAATCCAACGCTGACGATCAAGCCCACTGCTCAAACCAAGATCGTGTTGAGCGGGGAATACTTTATGGACAACCGCACAGCCGATCGAGGCATACCCTCTTTCGGTACCTCACCCGGGGTTGTCGATTCAGGTCGTCCCGTTAATACCCATTGGTCTACATTTTTCGGCAATCCGGCTAATAGCCCTGCCCGCGTTGACGTATGGGCGTTGAACTCGCTGATCGAGCACGCGTTCGATAACGGTCTGACCGTCCGCAACCGCACGCGCTATGCCAACTACGATAAGTTCTACCAGAACATATATGCGGGAGGGCAAGCGGTTGTTCAAGGTCCTACGCTAGAAGTACCGATCTCGGCTTATAACAACGCAACCCAGCGCGACAATATCTTCAACCAGACCGATTTTCTGTACACGCTGAATACAGGACCCTTGAAGCACGAGCTTCTGGCGGGCGTGGAATATGGACGGCAGGTCACGGATAATTTTCGGAATACCGGTTTTTTTAACAACACGTCCACAAGTACGCCGGTTACTTTTTTAAATCCGATTACGCAGGTTCCCGTTACCTTCAGGCAAAACGCGACCGATGCCAATAACCACGGGGTGGTGGAAGTCGCAGCCGTATATTTGCAGGATCAGATCACCATTCTTCCGCAAGTTAAAGCCGTCCTCGGTATACGGTACGATAATTTCGACTTGAAATTCCGTAACAACCGTACCGGCGACGTGTTCCACACCAACGATAGTCTGGTTTCTCCTAGGGTTGGCTTGATTTACAAGCCGATAGAAGAGGTGTCGATATACGGCAACTACAGCCTGGCTTACGTCCCCCGCGCTGGCGACCAGCTTGCTTCGCTAAACTTGAGCAACGCAACCCTCAAACCGGAGCAATTCACGAACCTGGAGCTGGGCGCGAAGTGGGATATACGCCCTGATCTGGCCCTGACTGCAGCGCTGTACCAACTGGATCGCAGCAACGTAATCGCGCCGGTTCCTAATGATATTACCCGAACAATGCTAGTCGATGGCCAGCGCTCAAGAGGCGCCGAAGTGGGCTTGATGGGTCGCATCACTCCACAGTGGAGCGTGATGGGCGGGTACGCCTACACGGACGCCGAGATCACCCGCGCGATTACGGGCGCGCAAGCCGGATCCGTGGTTGCGCAGGTTCCCAAGCATACCGTCTCGATGTGGAACCGCTACGATTTCACGCCGTTTCTGGGACTAGGGCTGGGGGTCGTTCATCGCAGCAACATGTACGCCGCACTCGACAACACGGTACTACTCCCGGGCTTCACGCGAATGGATGCGGCGATGTTCTTGAGGGTGAGCAAGGTATTGCGGGTGCAGGCCAACATCGAAAATATCGCGAATGTCGACTATATTGCCTCCGCTAACAACAACAACAATATTACGCCAGGCGCCCCTCGCATCTATCGCCTGACAGTAATAGCAAACTTCTAGCCTCGAAAAAATTGCAATAGGAGCCGATTAGAAAGCCTCCGTTTTACCCGAGGCTTTCTCTTATCTGCATCTCCCAATGCGCACAGAGAGCGCCGCTCCCCGGTGCTAAAAGTCATGCCTAGCAACACCTGCTGATTTTGCCGCCATACCGCGCCTCCTGCCGCTCCCGGAAAAACTCCGGATAAGACATGGCCGGACGGTCGGGATGCGCCTTTTTCATATGCTCAAGATAAGTGCTGTATTCCGGCATGCCGACCATCAGGCGGACGCTCTGACCGACGTAACGCACCCCTTGCCTAATCTTCCTCAAAATGTTCCTGCTCTCATCCATCATGTCCTTGACCCCCCCTCAACTGGCAGTAACTCGAATGGCGCTTCCTTCACGCTAGGGTTACGCAAGGCGCGTGCCTGTAGCACTGCGGTGATCCCGAACACCAATATGCTGATCAGCACCAGCATGAACAGGCCCGCCAGCGACGCATTCACGTAATCGTTAAAAATGACCTGCTGCATCTGCTCGATCGACTTGGCGGGCGCCAGGACCTGGCCCTCTGCGATTGCCCCCTTATATTTGTCGGCATGGGCCAGAAAGCCGATACGCGGATTGGCATCGAAAATCTTCTGCCAGGCAGCCGTGAGGGTGCAGACAATGACCCATAAGGCGGGAACGATGGTGATCCAGGCAAAACGGTCGCGCTTCATCTTGAACAGCACGGCCGTGCAAAGAATCAGGGCTACTCCGGCCAGCATCTGGTTGGAAATGCCGAACAAGGGCCAAAGCGTATTGATCCCCCCCAGGGGATCGACGACACCCTGATAGAGAAAATAGCCCCAGCCCGCTACGCAAAGTCCGGTTGCGATCAGGCTCGCGCCCAGCGAGTCGGTACGCTTCATGGAGGGTATGAAGCTGCCCAGCAAATCCTGCAACATGAAGCGCCCGGCGCGCGTCCCCGCATCCACGGCGGTGAGGATGAAAAGCGCCTCAAACAAAATGGCGAAGTGATACCAGAAGGCCATCATCGTTCTGCCCCCCGCAAATTCCGACAGTATGTGTGCCATGCCCACGGCCAGCGTCGGCGCGCCCCCGGTACGGGAGATGATCGTATGTTCCCCCACATCCTTCGCCGTCTGGGTGACCATCTCGGGCGTAAGATAAAAGCCCCATTGCGAGATGGTTTGGGCAGCCGATTCCGGAGTGGTGCCGATGATCGCGGCCGGACTGTTCATCGCGAAGTACACCCCGGGTTCAAGCGTGGAGGCGGCAATAAGCGCCATGATGGCCACGAACGATTCCATCAACATCGCTCCGTAGCCGATGAAGCGGGCATCGCCCTCGTTTCTGATCATCTTTGGAGTGGTGCCGGAGGATATGAGGGAGTGGAATCCGGATATCGCACCGCAGGCAATGGTAATAAACAGGAAGGGAAACAGGCTTCCCGACCAGACCGGTCCCGAACCGTCCACGAACTGCGTGAAGGCAGGCATTTTCAATTCCGGAGAAATGAATATGACACCAATCGCCAAGCCCACAATGGTACCGATCTTAAGGAACGTGGACAAATAATCGCGCGGGGCGAGCAACAACCACACAGGCAGCACGGAGGCAATGAAACCGTACGCAATCAGAAGCCAGGTGAGCTGCTCGCCGGTGAGGGTGAAAAGCGCGGCCAGTTCGGGGATTTCCTGCACGTATTGGCCACCCACGATGGACAGCATCAACAGCACGAAGCCGATCAGTGAAACCTCGCCGATGGCTCCGGGACGAAAGTAACGTGCATACACGCCCATGAAGAGCGCCGTGGGGATGGTTGCGGCAACGGTGAATGTTCCCCAGGGCGACTCGGCCAATGCCTTGACGACGATCAGAGCCAATACCGCCAGAAGGATCAACATGATAAAGAAGGTGCCGAACAAGGCGATCATGCCCGGAATCTGCCCCAGTTCGGATTTGATCAGATCGCCAAGGGAACGCCCGTTGCGACGGGTGGAAATAAATAGAACAGTGAAATCCTGCACCGCGCCTGCAAACACCACGCCCACTAGAAGCCATAACATGCCGGGCATGTAACCCATCTGGGCGGCGAGTATTGGACCCACAAGCGGACCGGCTCCGGCAATTGCAGCGAAATGATGGCCGAACAATACATATTTGTTGGTCGGTACATAATCCAGGCCATCGTTGAACTTGTAAGCCGGGGTCATCCGAGTGGGATCCAGCCTCAATACCCGCCGGGCGATGAACTGACTGTAGAAGCGGTAGGCAATTGTGTAGACGCAGACGGTCGCGATCACGATCCAGATGGCGCCAACGGATTCGCCCTGCTGCAAGGCAATGACAGCGAACGCGAAGGCGCCAGTTGCCGCAAACGCTGCCCAGCCGAGTTTGGCGATCAGACTGCTCATTTTTTCTCCTAACGCAAAGTTTTCTATTGATGCGGTTATCTTTTATTGCAGACCTTCCCCGCTCAGCTTATTCGTAGCGAGTGGTGGCTTACAAACCCTAACGGAATGGCCGGCTGACGAAGGGCGAGCCGGCGAGTCCGAATCGCCAGGGCATATCGACAGCTTTCGAAATGCCGATGCGGGGTCCCGTTACGACCACTGCCGGCTCGGGTAATGGTAAAAGCTGAAATGGTGGCACGTCGATTGCCAAACCGCTGTGTGCCTGCGTGATACCGAGTGCCTGAGACACACGCCCGGGGCCGGAACATAGCAGACGCACATCATCAAGTCCGCGCCTTGCCCGCATGGTATCAAGTCCTGACACCGGTTCGATTGCGCGGATTAAAACGCCAGCCCCATGCCCTTCCGCGCGGCAGACGAAGTTGAGGCACCAATGGATTCCATAGGAGCGGTAGACATATGCGCGGCAGGGCGCCCCAAACATTATCATGTTTCGTTTCGTAGGCCCCGCGAAGCTGTGCGAAGCCGGATCATCATGATCGTAGGCTTCGGTCTCGACAATACGTCCTCCCACCCCATCCACGAGCAATGTCGCGCCGATCAGACGCCGTGCCACCTCGACCGATGGCGCTGAAAAATCTATAAATGGCATCACAGTCCTCATGGCGGCAATATTATACAGAGCACTTGCAAAAACCAAACCACGTCCGCTTGGCCAATCCACGCACGCTGATGGTTCGGCTGAGACCTTAATGTGCTTACCTTACCGGCGTGTATGTGCTACAACGGCACGGGGGATAGGGTTAACACTAATACACATATTCCAGATGCCGCTTAACGTATTTATTCGCTGGAGGGGAAAAGAAGGGGTGTCGGCGCCACTGCTGATGGTCGCGTCAACAATGCTATTTGCAACCATGGGCATGTGTGTAAAATTCGCCGCGGCGGAGTACAGTACGGGTGAGATCGTGTTTTACCGGGGTATGGTTGGCGCAGCAATGATGATCATGCTTACCCGGGCACGCGGCGGTTCGTTTCGCACCTCGATGCCAGCGATGCACTTCTGGAGGAGTCTGGCCGGAGTAAGCGCGTTGGGCCTCTGGTTTTATGCAATTGGAGAGTTGCCGCTTTCTACTGCCTTCACCCTGAATTACATGGCGCCTATCTGGATGGTGGTTTTACTTATCGGAGGTTCTGCATTGCGACGCGGCGTCACGGTGAGCACTCGTCTCATTTGGACCGCGCTTGTGGGTTTCGTGGGCGTGATGTGTATCCTGCAGCCCACTTTGCAAAGTGATCAGTTATGGGGGGCGCTGGCCGGCCTGCTTTCCGGTCTGCTCACCGCGCTGGCTTATATGCAGGTGGCCGCGCTTGGAAGAGCCGGCGAACCGGAAGAGCGCGTTGTATTTTATTTCTCTGTGGGAGGCATCGCCGGAGGGGCGGTGGGGGCGTCACTTTTCAGCGGATGGCATTCGCATACCGTGTCGGGTCTGGGATTGCTGCTGGCCGTAGGTTTGCTGGCGACACTTGCGCAGTTGTTGATGACTCGTGCTTATGCTACCGGCCGCATGCTTGTCAATGGCAGTCTGCAGTACCTGGGCATCGCCTGGTCCTACTTGTATGGCGTTCTGCTGTTCGATGACCCGGTTACAGTAGTGGCGCTGCTAGGCATGGGCTTGATTGCGGTGGCTGGCATCGCCGCGGTGCGGTTGCGCCCAACCGTTCTGGCTGCAAGCCGCATCAGCACGACCCCGTAACGATGACGGCAGCCGGGAAGCTCCGTGACCTTCATGGTGGTACGATGGAAGGTCGTAGGTCATGGCGGCGATTCGACGTTGCCGTGAACCGCCGCATAGACCGAGCTATGCATCAGATCAGTTGGGCCCGATGGGTCCGCCTTGCTCGTCCTTCAGGTCCTTCATCGGTTTTCCTTCTTTATCTCGCGGAAAGTCCGGAACGTGGGACTCCCGGCTTGGCGAAGCTGCATCCTTGTTCCGTTCGTTCCTTTTTTGCTGGTCTACTTGCCCTTGATCCATTCCTGCCTTTCCTTCCTTAAGGCTCTCGCTTTCACTGGGCGTTTTGCCCGCTGAACCACTCTGACCAGCAGAACTGCCACTCTGAGCAGCGTTGCTGCCTTGCCCGGATGAGCTACCGCCATACTGTGCGTGCGCGATTCCTGCCATGCCAAAGATGGCGGCGCTGACCAGAGCTAATGCGGAGGCCATTGAGCGGTTTTTAACTGTAGTAGATTTCATGGCTGTTCCTTTTTGTTGATCCAGCGATATTGCTGTGTTTGAAAGGTTACGTTTTGGTTGCCAATTGTTCAGTGCGCTATCACACCAAGGTCATCCATTGGCCGCGGGGAAGCTGATGCAGCTCCAGCAGATGTCACAACGGCACCGGCAGCGAGGCATGGCTTATAGAAGCTGGCTCGCGATGAGGGACTTGCCATACTCTCCACTGGGCAAGCCCCGCCCGATTAGCGTCGCAACCAGAACGATCAATATCTTCCCTTGATTCGCGGTCCGGTACCGTTCGCGGCATCCTGGTCATACAGATCGACATCCACGCCGCTTTGATACGATCCTCCATACTGGCTGCTACTCGATCTACGAGTGCTATCATCGCGTTGCGATCCGCTTGTGCCATAGCCCGACGTGTTCGAAGAGCCCGTGCCTTGCTGGGAAGAGTCACGACGTTGCTCTTCTTTCATGGGATCACGTTTATCTGAATCATAACCCTGGGCATTGGCCACGCCCGCGGCGCCAAAAATCATTGCTGCGACGATTGGAAAAATTTTCATGAACATTCCTTTTTTTTAATCCAGCGACAGTGCTGTGCCAGTTATGTTAGGGCGCCGTGATCCATCGTTCAGTGCGGTAGCATACGAAACCGCAGAGCGTCGCCAAACGTTTCCACGTCGCGGATTTGCATCCCGGGGTGCCCGGGTTATGCATATATCATCTTCGTAAAGAAGTGAGAAGTGGATAAAAAACAGGGCTTACTACTGACTTCAAGTAAACCAGCCTTCATCGATATGCCAGATCTACTGCGATATAGCGCGTTGGCGGTATTTGCACTGATAGCCGCCGGTGTTAGCCCGGCTCATGCTTTCCGCGTCAGCAAGGACGGCGGACCTAAAATTCAATCGGAGGGTGGCAATTTTGAGCTTGGACTCAATGCACGTGCGCATCTTGACGTGCATTGGTTCAATCAGGACAACGTAGATTCACGTTTTCCGCCGTTCGGCAGCCAAGTATTGGGAGCCGATGAAGGAAGCGGCTTCAACTGGCGCCGCACCTATACCACCTTGACCGGCAGGTTTTATCGCCTGAACTTCAAGTTCGAAAACGATTTTGCCGCAGGCGACTTTCCTCACACACTTCGCGAAACCTGGGTGTCGACCAAACTGGGCTCCGGTCTCGTCACGGTTGGTCAGTTCAAGCCCTACCGCGGCCTGGAAGAATTAACCAGTTCGAACGAGATCACCTTCATGGAGCGCCCCTCGACGTCGTCCACCGGCATATATAACGGGCGACAGTTCCTGATGGGGATGGGCTATAAAAACACGGTTGGGGACAAGTTTGGTTTTGGGGTGGATGTCATGAGCCTGGCCCATGCCGGATTGCCGATCGAGGGCCTGACTTATGGGGGTCGCGTGGTCTGGTTGCCCATCTCGGACGAGAATACGACGATGCATTTCGGGTTTTCCTTCAGCCGGGATCAGGCTAATGCCGGATCGCTTTCCGCGAGTGCGGTTGATATTTATGGCGGGCGTCAGGGAATTCGCAAATCTCTCGGTACCGCAGGCGTGGGCATGGGCTCTCCCGGCAACGCTACGCAAACGACTTTCGCCGCGGAAGCGGCCTATGCAATGGGTCCTGTGACCGTGCAGGGAGAGTATGCGAACGTTCGACTCGACAATACCCATCTGGTGGCAGGAGCGCAAAAAAACTCCACTGTGCAGGCCTATTATGTACAGGCAAGCTGGTTTGTTACGGGTGAGAGGGCACTGTACCGGAAAGACCGCGGGACGTTTGGCAAGCCGAAACCGATCAGTAAGTGGGGCGCGCTTGAGCTGGCCGTTCGGTACGATGTGGCGGAGAACACAACCCAGAGCCTGATTGCGGACCCTTGCCGCACTGCAACATCGAAATGTCAGGTGCAGGTGATCACCTTGGGGGCTAACTGGTATGTTCGGCCCGGTCTACGCTTCATGCTGAATTATTATGTGACTGAAGCATCCATCGGTAATGCGGGTGCGGGCGAAGTAAACCGGAAAGACGAGCCCTACGCGATTTCCTTTCGCACTCAACTGAGCTTTTAACCGGCATTGGAAACGGAGAACATTACTGGCGTGGACAAGAACCGGGACCTTTGCCGCTATCCTCCGGTGCGGCATGGCTACATACGCTCGATATACTCTCCACTATCGGTATTGATCTTGATTTTTTCCCCTTGAAGGACGAAGGGCGGAACCATGACGACAAGACCGGTCTCCATTGTGGCAGGTTTGTAGGAACTGGTGGCAGTGGCACCCTTGAGGTTGGGTTCAGTATCAGTGATGGCCAGCACTACGCTGGCGGGAAGCTGCACGCCAATGGCGCGATCGTTGTGAAAATTGACTTGCACATCAGTATTGGGCAACAGGTATTCATACTGACCTTCAAGAAAGTCCTGCGAAAGGCTCAATTGTTCATAGTTCTCTTTATCCATGAAGATATAATTGTCGCCTTCCTGGTAGAGAAAAGTCATATCGCGTGGTTCGACAAAAGCCCGTTCCACTTTATCTTCTGTACGGATTCGCTGGTTCGTTTTGGTGCCCGCTTCGATATCCTTCATTTCCACTTGCATAAACGCGCCACCGCGGCCGCCCACATGGACGTGATAACATTTCAGCACGCGCCATATGCGTTTCTCCCATTCGATCAGGTTGCCGACGCGGATTTCGGTTGCAAGAACTTTAGCCATTATTTATCCACTGATTCAAGAAACGCGCATTTTACTACAGAATGTTATGGGTATCGCTATGCAAACCAGATTTTCCGTTGACTGCCGCCAGTGCCAACGGCTGGCGGATTTTCTAGACGAGGTGAAGGCGCGCCACCCGGATTACTATGCCCGTCCCGTGCCAGCTTTTGGCGATGCTGCGCCCGAGCTTCTCATTATTGGTCTGGCGCCCGGGATGCACGGCGCGAACCGCACCGGAAGGCCATTCACCGGTGATTTCGCCGGTATATTGTTATATCAAACGCTTTATAAATTCGGGTTTGCGACTCATGAGGGTTCCGCTTCCGCAAACGACAATCTGCAGCTCATGCGTTGCCGCATTACCAACGCGGTTAAATGCCTGCCGCCAGGAAACAAGCCCGAACCGGACGAGATCCGGCAATGCAATCGGTATCTTGCTGAGGAGATTTCCGATTTTACGGCGAGCGGCTCTGCGTTACTTGCTCTTGGCGCGATCGCTCATCAGGCTGTGCTTATGGCGCTGGGACTCAAGCTCAGAAGCTTTCCATTCAGCCATGGCGCCATTCATGCCCTTCCTGCCGGGGGCACGGCTGATGATGCGAGCTCAGCGGGGTTAACGCTATATGACAGCTATCATTGCAGTCGCTACAATACCCAGACGCGGCGTCTGACGACTGACATGTTTGAGCAGGTATTTGAAAAAATTTGCGCCGATTCCGCTTCTCATCAGAACACTGGAGACTAACCGATGCCCTACGTCAACATCCGCATAGCAGGTTCGCTCAGCCGCGAGCAGAAGAAACAGATCGCCAAGGAAATTACCGATACGCTCGAACGCGTGGCACATAAACCCAAATCCTACACCTACATCGCTTTCGATGAGTTGCCGCACGAAAGTTGGGCCATCGCAGGGAAATTACTGGGCGAGGAGGACTGAGTTCGTTGCTGGCAGAGTCTGTTTTCGACCCGAAGCCATTTTGCTCGCGCCTTCCCTCCCAGCCGGGGGTTTATCGCATGATAAATTCGGCGGGGCAGGTGATTTATGTCGGCAAGGCCATCGATCTCAAAAAGCGCGTTTCCTCATATTTTCAGAAAAACGGACTGGGGCCGCGCACGCAATTAATGGTTTCGCAAATTGCGGGCGTCGAAACCACCGTTACCCGTTCCGAAGCGGAGGCATTATTACTCGAAAATAATCTGATTAAAACGCTCACCCCGAAATATAACATCCTGTTTCGGGACGACAAGTCATACCCCTACGTTATCTTGAGTGGCAACCGGTTTCCGAGGCTCGGCTTTTACCGTGGTCCATTGGATAAGAAACATCGATACTTCGGCCCGTTCCCGAGTGCCGGAATGGTCAGGGAAAGCATCCAGCTCCTGCAGAAGGTTTTTCGCATCCGTACGTGCGAGGACAGCGTGTTCAGCAACCGTACACGGCCCTGTCTGCTCTATCAGATCAAGCGTTGCAGCGGTCCGTGCGTGAACCTGATCTCGGAGGAGGCCTATAGCGAAGACGTGCGAGATGCCGAGTTATTTTTGCAGGGCAAGCAGACGGAGGTGCTGGAAAGTCTTACCAGAAAAATGCAGGCGGCAGCGAATTCACAGGAGTATGAGCAGGCCGCGTTGTTTCGTGACCAGATTCAGTCGCTGCGCAGGATTCGTGAGAAACAGTTTGTGGATAGCGGTAAAGCGCTCGATGCGGACGTCGTGGCCGCTGTGGCAGAGAGTGACGCCGGTGGAAGGATATGCGTTAATCTGGCCATGATCAGGGGAGGGCGGCATTTGGGGGACAAGAGTTTTTTTCCTCAGAATGCGGAGGGCTACGACCTCCCCGAGGTCGTAGAGGCTTTTCTCGCCCAGCATTATCTCAATCGCAGCGTACCGAATCTCGTCATCGTCGGGGAAAAAATTCAGCGGGATACGCTTCAGGAGCTGATGGCGGAGCAATCCGGCCATAAGATCGTCATCAATGCCAACCCTATAGGGGACCGGCGCATGTGGCTCGACATGGCGACGGAAAACGCCCGCCTGTCGCTGGAACAGATGCTGAGCCGGCAGGCCAGTCAGGAGGACCGGCTGCAAGCTTTGCAACAGGCGCTGGATATGACAGGGCTTGGGCGCATCGAATGTTTCGATATCAGCCACACGATGGGGGAGGCGACCATTGCATCCTGCGTGGTCTATGACAATTTCGCCATGCGCAACAGCGAATACCGCCGCTACAATATCGCTGGCATAACGCCGGGGGACGACTACGCCGCGATGCGCGATGTGCTCACGCGGCGTTATCAAAAAGTCGCGGAAGGCGAGGGGAGCCTCCCCGACCTGATTTTGATTGACGGGGGCAGGGGACAGGTCAATGCAGCTCATGAGGTGTTGGTCGAGCTTGGGCTGAATGACGCGAATCTGCTGGGCGTGGCGAAAGGCGAAGAACGAAAGCCTGGCATGGAGCAATTGGTTTTCCCGACAAAGGAAAAGCCGTTACAATTGTCAAAGGATCATGCCGGGCTGCATTTGATCCAGCAAATTCGCGATGAGGCCCATCGCTTCGCGATTTACGGTCATCGCGCCAAGCTCGGCAAGTCGCGCACCAGCTCTACCCTTGAACAGATCGCGGGTATCGGCGCCAAGCGCCGTCAAAGCCTTCTGCAAAGGTTCGGTGGCCTCAAAGGCGTACTTACGGCGAGCATTGACGAATTGCAGCAAGTGGATGGTATCAGCCGAGCGCTCGCGGAAAAAATTTACCGGGAGCTGCATTGAGTGATTCCCAGGCATGTGGCCTCGCTAGCCTCAAGCGTACGCAAAGTTATGCAGCCAATCTTCATGCCAGTTCAGTAGCCAGTCTCGCACTCGATCCCGGTGTCCGGGCGCTGAGGTGCGGCGATATTGGCATCCACAGTTGATATGCGAGAATCTTTGGATATGATGATGTGCTGTAACGAGGCAAGTTCAGCAGGCAATCAGAAGCGAAAGCCCGGAAGATGGAGTTATCCGCCCGTATCCTCGCTGGCATAGCCTGACTCTTATGCCTTTTAACCTTCCCAACATCCTTACCTGGATGCGTATCCTGGCAATCCCGCTGTTCGTAGGAATTTTTTATTTCCCACCGACCTGGCTTTCTCCGTCCAATCAGAACCTGATCGCCACCGTTATTTTCACCGGCGCGGCCATTACCGACTGGTTGGACGGTTACCTGGCAAGAGTACTTCGGCAGACCTCAGCTTTTGGCGCCTTTCTCGACCCGGTGGCGGATAAACTGATGGTGGCGGCGGCGTTGATCGTGCTTGTTTATTTGAGCAGGCTGGATGCGCTTATCGCGTTCATCATCATTGGGCGCGAGATCACGATTTCAGCCCTGCGCGAATGGATGGCTCAGATCGGCAAGGGTAAAAGTATGGCTGTTTCATTTTTAGGCAAGCTGAAAACGGTATCGCAGATGGCCGCGATCCCGCTGCTCTTGTATCACGAAAAAATAGGCGACAGCTTCAACCCGCAGGAAGTAGGGACGTGGCTGATTTATCTCGCGGCGGTACTGACGCTTTGGTCGATGGCTTACTATCTCAAGGTGGCCATTCCCCAGGCATTGAAACACGGCTGACAGGTTTAAACGTTTGCCTGAACTTTGTAAGCATTCTGGATATAAATTGCCATAACAGTTGCAGGGGGTCCCGGGGTTCCGCAGGCGTCTTTCTTGACAAAGATACCAGCATCCTTATAATGCCGGGATTGTATTTCGCGGGAATAGCTCAGTGGTAGAGCACAACCTTGCCAAGGTTGGGGTCGCGAGTTCGAGCCTCGTTTCCCGCTCCAGTTACAGGGAAAATGGATCCTTTCGCATAAGGCCATCGTATGAAACACATGCGCCTTTGCTGAAATCCGTTTTCCCTTTTTAGTTTTCAGTTTCGCGATTGCACTGCAACGGTGCAACCAGCCCATAGGGTTGTCGCAGCAATGGCGGGGTGGCAGAGTGGTTATGCAGCGGCCTGCAAAGCCGTGGACGCCGGTTCGATTCCGACCCCCGCCTCCATATAACGATCCAACTAAATCCGAGAATATCCTTAAGCCCGCGTAATTGCGGGCTTTTTATAGACGCGTTTGTCCAGTAAGGGGTAGCTCCGGCTTTAATAGGGGTAACTCTTCGGGGTAACTCCTAATTCGATACCGATGCGATAACCTTCAGCGCATAGATCATCCTCGGTACCGAGCAGGGATAACGACGATCCGCTGCCCAATAGTTGTATCCATCAGCGCCAGGGTAAATGTGGATGGTCGATGCACCTCCGCTTTGTCTTTTGGAACGCCTAATGCTTCGAGGTCATTAACCATCCATTCCTCGTGACCCGCCTCCTCGTGCATATATTCTTACCGGAAGTAACGAATTGCCAATATTTGTCCAGCATGCGGCTGGCTCCCGCTGCGCAAACCGGATTGAAATGCCAGACAATGTGGTACAGATCGAGAAAAAGCCTGCCGTCACGTTCAACGGACATACCATTGGCTACGGCATCGAGCCCGACAGGATTTAGTTCAAAGCCTCGCCTTTCTTCATCGGTATTCGTAACCAGTTCTAAAAAGGGTTGCGTAGTATTCCCGATTAATTGTAGGGCGGATTGCCGCCCTGTATCATGAAGGGGGCGCCACAACTCAATGCGGTGTACCGGACTTTGCGGATGGGAACATGGGGCAATAAACGCCGCAAACATTTCTGAAAGAGGTGGGAGAGCTTAAACTTTAGTATGGTCTGATGTGGTTGTATCAGCTTTAAATCGAAATTGCCACATCGTTACTGTTCTTGAGATGAAGGTGTGTTTTACTCATAATGGGTCAGGTAAGCAAATAGGAATGCCGGTCTTATATTTCCGGCTTTACTTGGAATTGCGATCAGAGCTTTTCATATTCCACCCGCTATCGCATTACTATCAAGCTTCAAACAGCTGCGTTAGGGGCAGCGGTTCCAATTACTAAATGTCGCTCACGCTACTAATCTAAAAACAATTTTGCCTGCTTCGCTGGCCATTGCCGCAGTCAGTCCGTGCATCTGCTTTAGCGTCTGATTACTGGAGCCCAGCGCCGAATCTCCAATTCACCACTTGACCCCTAGCCTGCGAACTCACTCGCCATGCGTGCGCACCATATCATCCGTTTGTTCAAACCGCTGTCCTTGGTTGCACTACTTGCCGTCTTCATCGCGGGCTGCAGCAAAGGGGGAAAGCCGCCTGACGCTGCTGCGCCAGTGCCGGAGGTCAGCGTGGCGACGGTCGTGTCGAAACGGGTGTATCAATGGGATGAGTTCACCGGCCGTATTGCGGCAATCGACACGGTCGAGCTGCGAGCGCGGGTCTCGGGCTACATTGATCGTATCGCATTCAAGGAAGGCGACGAGGTCAAGGTCGGCGACCTCTTGTTCGTGATCGATCCGCGCCCATATCGCATCGCGCTCGACAGCGCACAGGCGCAACTCGAACGCGCACATTCGTCGGCCCAGTTTGCCCATTTGCAGGAAAGACGGGCACAACCGCTAATCGAGGATCAGGCGATCTCGCGCCAGGAATACGATCAGCGCACAACCAATTTAACCCAGGGTAATGCCGATGTGCGCGCGGCTGAGGCCGCCGTTGCCAGCGCCCGCCTCAATCTAGATTTCACCCAGGTGCGCTCGCCGATCACAGGACGCATCGGCCGCGCGCTGCTGACTGTCGGCAACCTGGCGCAGGCCGACGAGAGTGTGCTGACAACAGTGGTTTCGCAGGATCCGGTTTACGTCTATTTCCAGCCTGATGAGCAAACCTATCTGCGCTATGCGGAACTCGCGCGCAAGGGTGAACGTCCCGGCTCGGCGAATCCGGTGCGCGTCGGCCTCGCCAGTGATACCGGCTATCCTTACACCGGCACCGTGAACTTTGTCAGCAACCAGGTCGATCCCGCGACCGGCACGATCAGCGCGCGCGCAGTGGTGCCCAATCCCGACCGTGTGTTCACACCCGGCCTGTATGCGCGTGTGCAGCTTCAGGGCAGTGGTGAATTCGCCGCGATCCTGATCGACGACAAGGCGGTCATGACCGACCAGGATCGCAAATACGTCTACGTGCTCGGCCTGGAGAACAAGGCGACGCGCAAGGACATCACGCTCGGTGGCGTAATCGATGGTCTGCGCATCGTAAAGTCCGGACTCGAGCCGAATGACAAAGTCATCGTGGCCGGTTTACAGAAAATCCTCTTTCCCGGCGCACCGGTGAAGCCAAATGAAGTGCCGATGGCTGCACCGCCGGCGGCCGCCGGGACGAGGTGAGAAGACGCAGCAATGGACTTCTCCAAATTCTTTATCGACCGGCCAATCTTCGCGGCCGTGCTGTCGATCGTTATCTTCGTTGCTGGCCTGATCGCGATTCCGTTGCTGCCTATCAGCGAATACCCGAACGTGGTGCCGCCGACGGTGATCGTGCGGGCGACCTATCCGGGCGCCAATCCCAAAGTGATCGCGGAAACCGTATCGACGCCCCTTGAGGAGCAGATCAATGGTGTCGAGAACATGATGTACATGAAGTCGGTTGCCGGCACGGACGGGGTGCTGCAGATGACGATCACCTTCCGCCCGGGGGTCGATCCCGATGCCGCCCAGGTGCAGGTGCAGAATCGTGTCAGCCAGGCTCTGTCGCGCCTGCCCGCCGATGTGGTCAGGCTCGGCGTGACCACGCAGAAGCAATCGCCGAGCTTTCTGGTCCTGATCACCCTGATCTCGCCGGACAGAAAATATGATGCGCTTTATCTGCGCAACTACGCCAATATCAAGGTCAAGGACCAACTCGCACGCCTGTCCGGCGTGGGTCAGGTTCAGCTGTTCGGCGGCGGCGACTACGCGATGCGCATCTGGCTAGATCCGAACAAGGTCGCCGTCCGCAACCTGACCGCCGGCGATGTGATGCTCGCCGTGCAGGAGCAGAACATCCAGGTCTCGGCCGGTCAGCTGGGTGCCGAACCGATGAAAGGTGGTAGCGATTTCCTGATCCCGATCAATGCGCAAGGCCGCCTGCGCACAGTCGAGGAATTCGGCAATATCGTGCTCAAGACAGGAGTGAACGGTGAAATCGTGCGTCTGGCCGATGTCGCGCGCATCGAACTTGGCGGAGCCGACTATACCCTGCGCGGCGAACTCGATAACCAGGATGCGGGAGTCATTGGCGTGTTCCAGGCACCAGGTGCCAATTCCCTCATAGTGCGCGACGAGGTGATCGCGAAAATGGACGAACTGGCCAGACAGTTTCCGCCCGGCATGACGTGGCGATCGGACTATGACACTACAATCTTCGTGCGCGACTCAATCGACGCAGTGGTGCACACGCTGCTGGAAGCCGTGCTGCTGGTTGTCTTCGTCGTGATTCTGTTTCTGCAGACTTGGCGCGCCTCGATTATTCCATTGATCGCGGTGCCGGTCTCAGTGGTCGGCACATTCGCTGCGCTCTACGTGCTCGGCTTCTCGATCAATACACTGACCCTGTTCGGCCTCGTGCTCGCGATCGGAATCGTTGTCGATGACGCGATCGTCGTGGTCGAGAACGTTGAGCGCAACATCGAGGAGGGCCGCACGCCGCTCGAAGCCGCGCATCAGGCCATGAAGGAGGTTTCGGGCCCGATCGTCGCGATCGCACTCGTGCTTTGCGCGGTATTCGTGCCGATGGCGTTCCTAACCGGCGTGACCGGCCAGTTTTATAGGCAATTCGCCGTGACGATCGCGATCTCGACAGTAATCTCGGCGGTCAACTCGCTGACCTTGTCTCCAGCGCTCGCAGCCAAACTGCTCCGTTCGCACGGCGCGCCGAAGGATGCGCTCGCACGCGGCATCGACCGCACCTTCGGTTGGTTATTCGGTCCGTTCAATCGTTTCTTCAAAGCCAGTTCTGACAAGTATCACAGCTCGGTGGCGCGTATCCTGAAGCGTCGCGGCAGCGTGTTCGCGGTCTATGCGCTGTTGTTGGTCGGCACCGGCCTGATGTTCAATATTGTGCCGCGTGGTTTCATCCCGACGCAGGACAAGCTCTATCTGATCGCCGGCGTGAAGCTGCCGGAGGGCGCCTCCCTCGAGCGTACCGACAAGGTCTTGAAAAAGGTGGTCGAAATCGCAAAGAACACAGAGGGCGTTGCCAATGTGCCGGGGATGATCGGTTTGAATCCAACGCAGTTCACCAACACGCCGAACTACGGTGTGGCCTTCCCCATCCTGAAACCTTTCAGCGAGCGCCGCCGCAGCGCGAAGGAAATCGCCGACGAGATCCAGGAAAAAATTTCCCGCATCGAGGAAGGCATGGCCTTCATCCTGATGCCGCCGCCGATCGAGGGCATCGGCACGGGTGCCGGTTATTCGCTGTTTGTCGAGGATCGCACCGGTCTTGGCTACGGAGCGCTGCAGAGCGCAGTCGGCGCTCTGCAAGCTGCGGTGATGCAAGACCCAGCCATGGGCTTCCCTTTTTCGGGCTACCAGTCCAATGTGCCGCAGCTCGATGTCGACGTCGATCGCATGAAAGCCAAGGCACAAGGCGTGGCTCTCACCGACGTGTTTGGCACACTGCAGGTCTATCTCGGCTCGGCCTACGTCAACGACTTCAACCTGTTCGGCCGCACCTGGCGCGTTTATGCGCAGGGCGACGGGCCCTTCCGCAGGACGGTCGAGGACATCATCAATCTGAAGACGCGCAACGCGCGCGGCGAGATGGTGCCGATCGGTTCGGTGGTAAAGATCCATGAGAGCTTCGGTCCTGATCCTGTATTGCGCTACAACGGCTATCCGGCCGCCGACTTCATCGGCGAAGCTGATCCAAAGCTGTTATCCTCGGCGCAAGCGATGAGCAGGATCGCGGAACTCGCCGGCTCCGTGCTTCCGAGCGGCATGAGCTTCGAGTGGACGGACTTGAGCTTCCAGCAAGCCACGCAGGGCAACGCGGCGCTGCTCGTGTTTCCAGTCGCAATCCTGCTGGCCTTCCTCGTGCTCGCCGCGCTGTACGAAAGCTGGGTGCTGCCGCTCGCGGTGATCTTGATTGTGCCGATGTGCATGCTCTCGGCGCTGGCGGGCGTAAAGCTCTTCGGCGGGGACAACAATACCTTTGTGCAGGTAGGCTTGGTGGTGCTGATGGGACTCGCATGCAAGAATGCAATTTTAATCGTTGAATTCGCGCGTGAATTGGAGTTTCAGGGCAAGGGTATCGTCGAGGCCGCGCTCGAAGCCTGCCGCCTGCGCCTGCGTCCAATCGTGATGACCTCGGTTGCGTTCATCGCCGGTACCATCCCGCTTGTTCTCTCGCAGGGGGCTGGGGCCGAAGTGCGCTCCGCTACCGGCATCACCGTGTTCGCCGGCATGATTGGCGTAACCCTGTTCGGCCTGTTCCTGACGCCCGTGTTCTACGTTGGCCTGCGCTTGTTGACAGGACGCAAGCTCGCTCAATACGGCACAGCTCGTTGAAGGTACAGAAATACAGGGCGCGCATAGATTGAGGGTTACACGTCTGATCTTTGCAGCACAACGTAAAAAACCTTTACATCGCGCGTGGACCTCATTGGGTACAATGACGCTCCAATCATCCTATCCAGATCGAATCTGCGATGCATTCCCTCTTTTGTTTATCACAACACCACAACATCATAACTCGAACATGCTGTTTTAGCATGAAGGGGCTCTAAGCATTTCGCGAGTGGTGCTGCGCATCGAGCGTGTTTTTCTTACCACCCGAGTTCGTATTGCCGAGATGTACCCTCTCATTCGTCTATACAGTAGAGTCGAGTTGCTGTACCCCGCAGTGCTAGCTTGGCTTTAAGCGTTGGCAGGGCTGATAACCCAGCTGATGGGCATTCATGGGCCCTCTCTGATCAATGGAGAATCATGGACGCAATTCGAGAGTGCGCTAACCTCGAGTGCTTGCGGCAGGTTTGGCTCCACTCCTTTATCCCTGCGCGGCAAGCAACGAAAAGCCCCTTGGCCTAAAAACCAAGGGGCTTTGCTTTCAAATGCTACTAGAAGCCCTACGGTGTCGCTGCTTGAACACCGCCTTAATCAATAGGCGCTTCCAACCCCGAGCGCTAATAAAAGCTCGGTAGCAGCGGGGCTGGCTCCCGGCAGATTTTCCAGCTTCCGTATGAGATTGTCAGGTCGATTTGTTTTTCCGACGAGCCAGGGAACCAAGCAAACCGAGCCCGGCGAGCAGCATTGCGTAGCTTTCAGGTTCGGGGACGAGTGTCAAGAAGCCGCGAATCTCTCCGCCCTGGAAGACGGTCGAGTGAATGTTCACGTACGAACTGCCGCTATCTAGCCCTGCCACCAACGCATTAAAAGCGCCAGAAACGGTGTTCCCATTGTTAGAGATAAATGCCGGGTTGTAGCTTGACGCAAGTGACATATCAAATGTGTGATCATAAACACCTGACGTTACACCGGACGGGAAACCGGTAAATGTGGGTACGGTGGTAGCAACGCCCGCAGTGCCGGTTGATGCGGTGGTGCAACAATGAATATGGGAGGCCGTGGTATTTCCGAGCAGCCCGCTGAAAGTTTCCTGCACCCGCATGGTTACGAGATCCATATCCATCGTGACGGTTGCCGTGCCGATTGCTGGAGAAGTGTTCGGCGGAGCTTCCGCAGACCCGCTTAGTACTGCTGTGTATACTGACTCATGAGCTGCGGCTGGCATCGCGACCGCGGCAAACAGAAATCCTGCAACTAACAAACTGTTTTTCATATTATTTTCCTCTATATTCAGGGACTGCAGGCACTGCGGTACGCTGCTAACGAGTCATCGATCAATTATTTAACACTCAGTCTAGGATAGTACAGATCAGAGTCAGTTTTTCAATAGACCATATGGATTCCGCGGATGCTCGCGTCCGGCGTTACTGCTCGTATTGTTCAGGTTCATTAACGGTCCCGGAAGCGCGTATCGAAAAGACGCTCCAAGTCGCAATGCAGCGAAGGGGGAAACCTAAACTCGGGTGGCCGTAGAGATCTTGTCGTTTCCAACCGTTGTGAAGATAAGAGGGTCGCATTCACCCAACCGGTCGCATAGCATCATCCACCTGGGGGTATAGCTAGGGTATAAATTCGTTTGCTTCGGACATCCAATGTCCATGAGCTTTACATCAACCCAGAGTGCCCCGTCTTTGATGTGACCCACATCTCATCCTCAACACATCAAATGATCTTTCTTTTGTGCACTTTGCGGTCGGTGACGATGAAGCGGGAGCTGTCTATACTCAATGACTTGATGGATAGCTTATATTTTCTCAACTGCGATGAGAGTCCGCCGGGCTGTTAGCCTTACAAGTCGGAATGGGGAGATCCGGCCCCGAAGTTGAGAGGGTGCGCGGGTGGATAGTCTAAAGGCTAGGTTAAAACGTGATCGCGAAGCGCTCCTCGAATACCGATTCACCCTCTCTGATTACGCTATATTCTGCTTCGTACCGGCCTTGAGGCCAACCTGTGACGGGGCGCTTTCGCCCGACCAGCGTTAAAAATTGTGCCTTGGGACGGTCGAGCGGTTTCAGATTGCTTTGGGCAAGGATGGAGCCGTTTGGACCTCGTAGAACCAACTTAGGTCTATCACCGCGCTCAAGACCGATCATCCGGACATGTGCCACCAACGCGGGACTGTCCGCAGTAAGCGTAAAATTCTCCAGGCTACCATTCTCGACATCGTCCATCGAGAGGATTCGGTTGGCAAAGCCTAGATTAAGCAGAATGCGTGTGCGATACGCTACTGCTTTTGCCGTGACTTCATCCCACAGGGATTGTTCAGAACCGCATTGTCCGGACTGGGCTTTGGGAGAAAATGGATCGACGATGCTCCGGTTATGCCAGACGGAGAGATGCAAGTGTGGAAACTCGGTGGCACCCGAAAGCCCAACTTTTCCAAGTACCTGACCGCGTTTAACATGCTGACCTTTGGAGATGGAGACACTGCCGTTAGCTAAATGGCAATACTGCGTTTCCCATCCATTGGGATGTCGTAGCAAAACGCCGTTTCCGCATTCCCGGCCAACAACTGCCGCTTTGCTGATCACTCGGATTGATATGTCTTTCTCGCCGTCTCTGACCCCGGTGACCTCGCCATCAGCGACTGCGAGGACAGCCACGCCTGCTCGCATCACGGTCATTGAAGGTAAGCGGAAATCAGTACCATCATGCCCGTCATAGGTTAGGGTACCGCAAGAAAAATCACGGTAGCTGGTGGATGGGTCGTGATCCACATAGTTCTGGACGAAGCAGTTTTTGCCAACTTCACAACCGATGGGTAGCGAAAGGGTTAATGACTCATCAGCGGAACCTGCAGAGCAATTAAGAAGGACGATGAAAAAAATTAGAATTGGCGGATTCGGCGTTCTTTTTCCAATTCGCCGACCCCGCTGTGGGCAGTGATCAGTTAACACAGAATCCGAAGCCAATCATTCGGCAGTATCGTGAGCACCTTGCAGACCCTGGACCCGCATCACGCATGCTGGTTATGTCCATAGAATCCTGCGCTCTATCCATTACCGATTTTTCTCCAGCATCGCAAAAATACCCATCCCCAGCAGCATGGTCCCGACAAAGACGATGCCCTTGGCGCTCCCGCTTCCAAGTAGCACCAGGGCAGGTCCAGGACATATGCCAGCCATTCCCCAGCCAATGCCAAATGCAAGGCTGCCGAGAACGAGCCTCCTGTCTATCACCCGCGAGTCAGGAATCTGCATCTTTGCGCCTAGATAGCTGCGACGTCGTGCCCGGGCAACGGCAAATGCCAGCGAAGCAACCCCCGCCGCCCCTCCCATAACGAGTGCAAGAGAGGGATCCCATGCACCCTCAACATCAAGGAACGCCAGAACCTTTGCAGGGTTGGCCATCCCGGCCAAGATCAGCCCCAGGCCGAAAATCAGGCCGGACACCAGTGCTGTCAGATTGCTCATCCAGTTTCTTCCCTTATGATTGAAGTACATGCCGAATGATATAAACTGTCAGCATGCCTACCCCCACGAAAATGAGTGTTGCTGCAACCGAGCGCGGCGACCCACGCGATATTCCGCAAACTCCGTGCCCGCTGGTGCAACCTGAACCATAGCGCGTGCCGATTCCGACAATCAGTCCCGCCACTGCCAATATGGCATAGCTGGCGTCAATCCGGACTAGCGGCAACTCCTGGAAAAACTGCCAGACCAGGGGTGCAGCAACAAGGCCGGAAACAAAGGCGATACGCCATCCCACATCGCCCCTGTCAGCAGTGAATAACCCCCCGACAATGCCGGAAATCCCTGCAATCTTTCCGTTAAGGAGAATCAGCAGCGCAGCTGCCAAACCGATAATCCCGCCGCCAATGAGCGCAGACCACGGCGTAAACTGACTCCAGTCAATAAACATTGGTGCTCCTTTCAGCAGGAAGGACTCAATAGCGTATAAAGAAAAGGCGAAACGCCCGGCCCTTTGCTGTTAAAGATAGTATAAATAATAATGGTAATTTTTGACCCTGCTCGACTTGAGTTCGGAGAAAATCAATTTCTACCCTATAACCGTGTTTTTCCGCACAGAAGACAGACAGGGATAAAAGCAAGATGGCTGGTGTCTCCTAGCAGGCGGTCAGAACATTCGTGGCATCAATCTCCAAGGAGCAAAAACATGTTACATGCCGAAGACTCAACCAGCGCAGATCGCGTTCGCCGCTCAACAGCGCCAGAGGTGAACCGCGAAATAGATCACCGAACAAATAACAACATCCGGCATTACGCTAACAGCAGCGAGGAAGCCATTCGTGGAAGAATAGAAGAACTTGACCGAGAGTGGGACATCGAGCGCGCGCTTGAAGTCAATGCGTCCACACTGGCCTTGACGGGCCTTCTGCTTGGGGTGACGGTCAACCGGAGATGGCTCCTGTTACCGGGGGTTGTGTTGTCATTCCTGTTACAGCACGGACTGCAGGGATGGTGTCCGCCTTTACCCATGTTGCGCCGGATGGGTGTGCGTACTCGAGGTGAAATCGACCGGGAAAAATATGAGCTGAAAGCGTTGCTTGACGCAAGGTAACTCTGCCGAAAAAAGTGCCGGACACAGCCGGCGCCGCACGGGATAATAGGAGAGTTGCGCCAGTAAAGGTAGGAGCCATTCTGGTTGGCGCGAACCACGAATATTTCATTTGCTTATCTCAATCATGGATAATACGTTTTATGCATAACTGTCAGATGAGGCAGGGAGTGGCAGAACACAGCAGGCCGATTGATAAGCTATTCATTTTTTATTGGTTGGGATAAAAAAACGATGATGCTAGATTTTCTCCTTTGATTATTTCTGGAGGAAATGAAAATGTCATTCGATACTTCCCGCTTAGCTGTTGGTGTATTTATAGCGCTGGTGAGCCTGACCGCCCGATGGTTATATGAGATTTGAATGCTGAGTTTGCCTCTCGCTGGAAAGCCCCGGGGTGGGCCTGGAGATCAAAGTCGAGCCGGCCCGGAGCAAGTCGGGAAGCAGGTATATTATGTTTGATGGGCTCGATGTTCCACCCTTTTGCTGTCCTACGATGTGAACAAGCTGTGGAATTGATCGGGTTTGCGCGATATGCGCGGCTGTAGACTGCTGTTTGGAGCAGCGCCAACCAAAACCTAACATGAGAAGCGCCAGGTTAATGGTTCAGGAAACAACATCAATGGTTGTAAGAGTGGCTTTTATTATTATTATGAAATAATGAAAAAAATTTGTTCAGCCTCAAGCATTATGGAAGCGCAGATCATGCTCGATCTGCTCGACCACAATTGTATCTCGGCGAAGCTATTTAATGAGCATGCCCAGGGGGGACTGGGGGATATTCCGTTTACCCACGCTTATCCAGAGGTGTGGGTTATTCGGGACAGTGATTTTGAGCGGGGGCAAGCCATCGTTAACGAATTTGAAAAAACCCCGGTCGAGACCCGAGTGGTATTCTGCCGCGCGTGCCATGAGGAAAACCCGTTTAATTTTCAGCTTTGCTGGCGGTGCGGCGCCGGGCTTGAACTGCCATCATCGCGTGAAGGAAGGGTTTAATGATCACCGTGGCGATGAGCGGAGTGCGGCCCTGTGCTCACGCTGTCGTCCGGCATAACGATCGGTTCTTGACTCTTGTCGCATCATTAGTGATTCTTCCGGGTTCTGTTTTCTGGTGAGACACGTAGCTCACCGACCCCGGCCCGCAGCGCCTCAACGTCGAGTTCATGTTCGAGACGATGGAGCACCTCATCGCTGATTACGCCTTCATTCCGAAACCTGATTGCGGTCAGTCGCTCAGCCGTGAGGGTCTCGTGCCGCAATCGCCGGAATGCCTCTGCGGCCTCCGGCGTCCATTCAGGGTCAACAGTTTGGCTTAGGGCGGAGCGCCTCAGGCGGCTGCGATAATGGTCCCGCATCCGTTCGATTTGTTCCGGAACGGGCCAGTTTTCGCTTGCTATGTCATCCAGTCGAGCAAGGGCGGCCGATGCTGCCTGTTCCCGCGCCTGCCTCTCCTCATCCGTATGACCTCGATCTTCCCTTACTTTCAACGCGCGGATCAACAGAGGAAGCGACAGGCCTTGCAATACCAGCGTCACGAAAATCACCATGAAGGCGATGAGAATAATTTCCGCACGAAACGGAAATGGAGTTCCGGCGGCAGTTGTCAGCGGCAGGGCCATCGCCGAAGCGAGTGACACGATCCCGCGCATGCCGGCCCAGCCGATGATGAACAAATTAGACCAGGGCGGTATCGGATCGTGCGCGCGCAAGCGCGGACTCACCAGTCGGGGCACCCAGGCGGCGGCCGGCACCCACACCAGGCGCACGACGATGGCTGTCACACTCACCAGGGCGCCTACCAGAATGAGGACGTTAAGCTCGCCAGATGGGACAGCGTCACGAAGGGTGCCGAGCTGCAGGCCGATAAGAATGAAAATGACGCCGTTGAGCACGAACACGAGGAACTCCCAAACCGCCCGCGCCTGGATTCGAGTAGACGGCGCAACGGCTGTGCTTAAATGCCGGCGGAGATAGAAACCTCCTGCCACGCAGGCCAACACGGCTGAGCCGTGTGCCTGCTCGGCCAAGACCCAGGCAATATATGGAGCCAGGAGCGTGATGGCGATCTCGCTGAAGCTGTCCTTGACCAAGACTAAAATCCAGCGACTTACGAAGCTCACTGTAAGCCCGATCGCGATCCCAACGGCCCCTGCCAGAACGAAGGCCAACAGTGTGTCGCTTAACACAAAGGCACCGCTGACCGCCGCTGCGATTGCTGCGCGGTAGAGCACCAGCGCAGTCGCATCATTCACGAGACTCTCGCCCTCCAGTATTGTGAGGACGCGGTGAGGAAGGTGTAGCTGTTTTCCTATCGCGGTCGCGGAGACGGCATCCGGAGGAGAAACAATGGCCCCCAGCGCAATGGCTCCTGCCCACCCGAGTCCTGGCAGCGCAGCATGGGCAACAACCGCGACTGCGGCAGTCGTGACGAGCACCAGACCAACGGCGTGTAAGGTAATCGGGCGAAGATTTGCGCGAAAATCTCGCCACGAAGTGAAGTACGCAGCGGCCCATAGGATAGGCGGGAGAAAGACCAGGAATACCAGGTCCGGCTCAAGATGGATCGTCGGTAGGCCCGGGATAAAGCCTAGAGCCAAGCCCCCGATTACCAGCAGTATGGGATAGGGAATGACCAGCTTGCGCGCGATTGTCGTCAGGGCGAGCACAGCCATCAGTAGTAGAATGACGGTCTCAAGTTGTTGGAGACTGCTCATTATCTGTTGGGGCGAACCGTCAAGTAAGCGCCAGCACGACTGTTTGAAGAAAGCGGCGTCGGTAACCGACGCTTCGCCACCCCCTGGATGAAGTCGGTGGAAGCGGCCACATCACGCTCGATGTATTCCTCGGCAACAAAGGGCACGTTCTCAATCATCTATCCGCCATCCTCATCTGGACCTGCATCTTCGTAATCACTACGACCTAGACCGCCACTTTTTCTTCGCCTTCTGAGCCTCCGCACTTAACCGGGGAATGTCCTCGCGGGTCACTGTGCGCTATGTACGCTGCTTGCTCAACGGTGGTTTAACCTCCGTCCTCGCCGGCTGCTAAGTTACGAGCGATCGTGCCCGCCGACAGTTCCTCGCCTTGGACCCGCTCCTGCTTTATATCGTGAGCCCCTCTTGTCGCGGTGGCGGGTCGTTATACCTTTTTCATCGAGCATTATGGCAGAACACTCAAAATTCCCACCCAGATCCCCACCCAGATCCCCACCCAGATCCCCACCCAGATCCCCACCCTCACTAACGAATCCTCAACGTTGAGGGGGCGGGGTAAATGGCTGAAACCTTTATAAACTGGCCTTCCAGTTATCTCCACTACGGTTTTATGCGTTACTCAGCCAGTAAGACATACTTCTTTTATGGGTCACTATTGTCAGATGAGGTTTGTACAAGTCGCAGCAAGCATCCGAACGAATAAAACCGCTCAAACTCATCCTTTTGCGCCCGCTTGCCGTCCCCTCCGTCCTTAAATTGCGAAGACCCGCACCGAATCTCTGGTTTACCTCCATACAACGACCCAAGTAAATCCAAGAACCTCCATAGTTCCGCGTAACTGCGGGTTTTTCCATTACCGTGAGACCGCGACTCTTAACATTAGTCGCACTACTTCTGAACCGGGGACGACTGGACCTTGGTAACCAGCTTCCTGAAGCGGCGCGTCTGCAGTTCGTCGCCTCCGCCTGTCCGATTGTGCTCAAGCGTACACAGGAATTAACGAGCTAGAGGTAGAATTCCTCCGAAAGAAAAAACAGGAGGGTATATGGTTCAGCGAGTAGCGCTAGTTACAGGAGCATCTAGCGGGATCGGTCGAGCAACCACAGAGCTTCTCGCCGCGAATGGTTATTATGTCTTCGCGAGCGGGCGGCGGATGGGCAGGCTTGAAGAGTTACGTTCCAATCATATTGAGCCCATCGAGCTGGATGTTACCGATGAAGTTGCGATACGTGAGTTAGTAGATCATGTCATCTTAAGCCGCGGACAGATCGACGTATTGGTGAATAACGCAGGCTTCGGTCAATTAGGCACTATAGAATGCGTCTCGATGGAAGCTGCTCGCAGGCAACTGGACGTGAATGTGTTCGGATATGCTCGTTTCATGCAAGCAGTGTTGCCGCAAATGCGAAAGCAGAAGTCGGGGCACATCGTAAATATAACGTCAGTAATGGGGAGGATATCCACCCCGGGCTTTGGCTGGTACGCGGCTTCGAAGCACGCGGTTGAAGCCTTGACCGAGGCCGTACGTGGTGAAGTAATGGAATTTGGGATTAAAGTTGTGCTCATTGCTCCAGGGCTTATCAAGACCGAGTTCGTGCCAAAGCAACTCGAGCTATTGAAGACAGTAGCGCATCCCCCGGCTTATCAGAAAATCCTTACAGGTCTTCATCACCTTCTCGCAAATGAACCCCGGTCCCCTGGTCCAAACATCATTGCACAAGCTGTACTCGATTCTGTGACGGACTCAAATCCTCCGGTCCGACATGCATTACCTCTTGATTCAAAAGTGTCCGTGGCAGCCCGATGGCTATTTGGCGCTAGACTTTTTGCTCGCGCTGTCCGGCATCAGATGAAATTGAAGTTCTGAACTTCGGATGAACTTCACTGATGGCACATCTCAAAAACGGCTATTAAGGATGAGTCTGGCGAAGCGCGTTATCTTCCTTGCAATATGGTTGCCCTCAACCGTGCTTGCCGCGCCACCATTACTTCGATGCGAGATCAACGAAAGCGGCGAGAGCTACATTGCGGAGTTTTTCCCAACGTCTGATCCATACACTGTTGTAGCAAAAGATATCGGTGGAAGATTTCGATTTAAAGTTGTAATGATGCAAAAGGAACAGCTAATCGAATACATAAAGATATACACCTATTATCAGGAGCAACGTCCTGCGGTTTTATTGCATGTCGCGAAATATATGCCACCCTTCCGACAAGACCAGACTTCGTTTGCTGGGCTAACAGGCGTGAATTTCCTCTATTCTCCGGGTCTTGAACGGGAACTGCAGTACGGCTGCGCACTTTCGGAAATTCCACCATGACCGGCATTCCATTTCACTTCGTGGCGTGTTTGACCGCAAAAATGTGGTTATGCGCCGCTGCACTGACCAGCGTTAATGTCTGGGCAGAGACCGTAAACCCTTCTGTTTCCATCGTCTTTGTTGGAGACATCATGCTCGACGAACTTCCTGGAAAACTAATCGAAGAAGGCGTCGATCCCTTTGCGCCTTTCGCCCATATTCTGCGCAGCGCGGACCTTCGAATAGGGAATCTGGAATGTGTCGTCGGAACCACGGGGGTAGCGTGGGACAAGCCCTACACTTTTCGCGCTCACCCCCGCGTCCTTCCCATACTCAAACGTCATTTCACCGCGGTGTCCCTGGCCAATAATCATTCTGGGGACTTTGGCCCCGTGGCGTTTGCGGAAATGCTTGACCTGCTGGACCGAGAGCAGATCCTTTATTTCGGAGGCGGTCGAACCCTGTCTGAAGCACATGCTCCGCTATTGTTTGAACGCAAGGGATTAAGAATTGCATTGCTCGGATTCAACGAATTCCTCCCGCGGAGCTTTGAGGCAGACGTCGACAGCCAAGTATCGCCTGGAGTGATGATGAACAAGTCCATGCCGACATCAAGAATGCACGAACGCGTTACAAGGCTGATATCGTCATAACTTTCATGCACTGGGGCTGGGAGTATGAACATTTCGCCAGCAAGCGCCAGCGCCAGCTTGCACATCTAATGATTGATTCTGGAGCTGATGCTGTAATAGGAGGGCATCCCCACGTTACACAAGACATCGAACATCATAACGGAAAACCGATTTTTTATAGCTTGGGGAATTTTGTCTTCAACGGCTTCAGTGATAAAGACAATAACACCGGGTGGCTGCTGAGATTGGAGCTGGACAAGAAAGGTGTCCGCCAGTGGAAGACCTTGATAGCGGAAATCGACCATAACGGTGTTCCGCACCCCGCTCGGCAGAAGAAAGGATATTGTTATGAACGCGGTAATGACGAAGAGATAAGTTGCGACGCAAAACCCTGAAACTATATAGTGCGACCGACTCGTCTATAGGTTTTGTTCAAACCTCATGGAATGTTAGCCAAAGCCAGGGCTGTTTAGAATACGACCAAACAAGATCTTTGGGAGTGATGGCATGGCGGCTTCGCCGTACGAAGAGAAAAAACCCGTTATAACGTTAAGCAAGTCAAACCCGCTTCGGCGGGTTTTTTATTTCCGAGCTCTACCCTTTGCCCATTCGCGCACGCTTTTCCTTTGCCGAAGATCGGTTCTCGTGCGACCTAATTTTAATCCAATCAAACCTCCGCCCACGAAAGCTATCACCGCCATTAGTATCCATTCCATAGGCCCTCCCATAATGTTGAATCCGATGATAGCCCTTTCGAATATCTAAATCCAATCTTTAGAATCCTTGATAGTAAGCTCAGCAGTGGACAGTATGCCGAGCGAATTTAACATCCAGCACTACCTGTAAGATTTGACAGCTACTTTGAGGCGCTATTCCGTTATCTAATGTCATACCTTACGGCACATAGCGGTATTTGGCCTTGCCCACTGACAAGTCACCGTCGAAGCTCATGATTTCCGAAGTCAGCCGATGTACCTTGGCGACTTGCTCACCGCACCGGTACTCATGAATATATTAATCACCAACAATACCCTCGCAACCCTGGGAGGTAGTGAGTGGGTGGTGGTTGAACTCGCAAGGGCCTTATCTTCTCGAGGACATCAGGTTGCGGCATGCAGCTCGCAAATAGCCGAAGCGGGAACGATGCTAAAAGGAATGTCGATCCCCGTCATTCCTGATCCTTTTGATTCTCCATTCAAGCCTGATGTAATTCATGGCCAGCATCATTTAGATACGGTGCGTGCTCTGTGTGCTTTCCCTGATGTCCCGGCCATCTATCATTGCCATGGATACCTACCTTGGGTTGAAGATCCGCCAGTTCATCCACGCATCCTGTATTACGTTGGGATGTCTTCAGTGGTTTCCGAACGTATTCGCTTCTCACTGGGTTTATCTGATCGAGACGTCATGACGATCCCAAATTGGGTTGACCTTGATCGGTTTCGTTTTGTACGTGATCCGAGGCATAAACCTCGGAAGGCCTTGCTTTACTTGAGGAGTTTTGATCGCAGTAGCTGGCACGCATCCCAGCTCTGTCAAGCTTTTGAATGGATGGGCATAAAGCTGGATCTCTGGGTGCCGCAGCGAGAAACACGTGCGCCTGAGGTCGTGCTACCCCAGTACGACATTGTGCTTGCTTCCGGCCGATCAGCAATTGAGGCGATGGCTTCTGGATGTGCTGTCTTGCCAATTAGCCCTTCCGCCTGCCTTGACCTTGTTGATCTAACCAACTTTGATTTCTTCCAAAGTCAAAACTTTTCGCCAAGACTGAGCACCGGCCAGTTTAATGCTGAATCCATAGTTCACGCTATTTCTTCGTACAATCCTGAGCATGTCAAAGCTGTAACCGAGGCCGTCAGGAGCAGGTGCACGCTTGACGCGGCGACCGACGCTCTGGAATCTTTGTATCTGAGGACAGTTGAGGAGTTCAGTGATGAATATCCTCTTCCTTCGGCGAGATTTACTAATGAGCTGCATGCTATGGCTAACTATATTCAATCGCTGATGCCAATGGTGAGGGACCGTGAGCGGTTGCTTTTAGAGAATAACCATATTCAACAGGAAATCGCCGTGCAGGAGCAGACGATAACAGCGCTCCATAGATCCAACTCAATGCGCATAACCAAACCAATACGAGTGATAAGCAACTTACTAAGACGTCTTAGGAGTACTAAGCCCAACCCAGGGGAATCTTTAGGGAGCTGAGAGAATAAAAGGGCATCGAATAGGCTTCATTCGGCAGCAGTGTCTCCAAAAATAGCGTACCGGCAGCGTGAACCGAGGGGTAGCGACTGTGGCGGCTTGCGCCGGCATCGGGTGTCATCCGGTGTTCTCGCCTGCAATACTGATGAAATGTCCCATAGCAGGGGTTTAAACAAGAATGAAACTGCGGCGATAATGGCTAGGTCGAACCATCGACGATTTCGCGTGGAGGAGACGTGTGTTAGCGTACGGTTTCTATTCCGTATATTACATAGACTGTTACCTTAACTTTGTTATATAAAGGAGCCGCCATGAAACATCTTTTTTCCTCAAAAAGTAAGAAGCTTCAAGCGATAGTTCTTGTCAACGCCTTGATTCTGGGTTTCACAGGTATGGTTCATGCTCAGTCGCAAAATCTTAAGGGCGAAAACACGGAAAAACCGGTGATAACCGAAGAAAAGCCTGCGAATAAGAACGATGCAACGAACGAAGGGAGAATAACGCGAAAGAAACAATCGAAGCAGGAGCCGGGAAAGGACACAGGGAATTATAAAGGTGCTCAGCCGCCTCAAGGCGGTCGGTTAGGTCAAGGTCCAGACCATCCCGATTGAGCCCGGTACCAAGTCTGATCTTGAAATAAAAACCCTCGCATTACACATTTGGGCATTGGCCGCCCCACGCGCCCTGGTCATCATTGGGGATCGAAACCCCGAATATGACCCGACGCCCGGCACTTACCGGTCGAATCAATAGCGTTTCATTGTCGAGTATATGCAACGGCAAAATGCCCGTTGGCAATGCGAACCGCCACCTGCGCGAATGCGTCGGCAGGGGAATCCATCTCGGTCCCCAAATACGGCGCGCTCGGTCGGCGGCTCATGGGGAACATATTATCCGCAGCTTCAGCGCGACGTTTTGCCTTGGGTAGGCGGGCATCTGATCAGCCACGATACCGCTCCCGTATTGTTTTAGTAATGCGGCGGATTGAAGGTCGGGATGCACTAGAAACGGCACGCTAGGCAGTTGCAAACCGTGGTCAGGTCCTCCTATATGTGATAGCGATAGCGGCCCAGATAGAAAGACCCTGAAAGGCATAACCCGTAACCACATACCGTATATCTATATAACCGGTTAACCATATAACCCGATATCAGCGGGGCGAGCTCGGGGGCATTTTTACCACTCGGTCGCGGGGCCTTATGGTCGCGATTCCCAGGGCCTGGCAAAATATAATGGTGCCTATTATTTTCTACAACCTGGTGCAGCATATCGTGGCGGGAGCTTTGCACGAGATAATGACCAAAAGAGCAAACCTCGACAGTTGAATTAGCGAAGCGTAACTCTTTAACAGAATAATAGAGCTAGCAAGATAGGTTCACAGGTCAACTCGAGCTTGAGGCCGTGGAGTATGTTAAAAACCTGCAAGATTCAGGAGCATAAAAAATGCAATCACTGTACAACGCTGACATCTACCCGGATGAGGTCCGGGAAATGATATTGGAATCGGGCCAGATTGGGATCGAGATCGCAAACCGGTGGATGATGGGGTGGCCGAAGAGAGTCGTGAACCTCCTGATCCAGGACATGTACGAGGACGTGTTTCAGTATCAGCTTCTTCAGGAACAGGATGTGATAGCCAGAGCATCCAACCTCAGCCATCTGGCGCCGATCGAGATCGTCGTGATGTCGGGGCTGAGTCTGGAGCCCCCGGAAGTGTAGAAGATACCGCGATCGTGGAACCTGCAACCTTTTCATCTCCGCTCCGCGCTGTACTTCCAGGCATTCGCCCTCTCGTAAAATCCCGCATCAAGAGTCCTTTCGGGAAGTAGGACGGGAAAAACTTGTCCACGCTAGTGGGTTCACGCAAGGGAATTGATTTAGGGACGCGCGCCTCGGACACCGAGAATAAGTGGTTCCGCGTAAGGCAACGTCGGGCCTGCAAAGGCGGGGTCGCGGACGATTCGAACCCCTTTCCGTATAACGATCATCAAATAACGTTCTGGCGCCCGCGCAATTGCAGGTTTTTTATCGTCTTATTCGTTCAACCAGAGCTAACACTGCTTTCCCACGCGGGTGCGCTCGCATTTTTGGGACATCTGCTGCAAGGGCATATCGGTTCGTTGCCGCGCGGTGTCGGCGAATTTCCCGGTGTTCTTGGGGCAGGGGGATGGGCCGCGTTCTCTGTGCGTTATCGTCTTGGGGACTTAAATCATGCGTAAGCCACGTCGAGCGCCTCTTCGTGCCCATAAGGCAGCAGCGACTCATAACACCAGAAAATGGGGAAATTTTGCGGGTGAGGGGGCCTGCTCTCGTGCTTATCTAAAGGACATAATCCGTCATCTCGTGCTCGATCTTGCGGCTCAAGGTTTTTATTACGAATAGATTGACCCTGTCCCCAGTGCAAGGATATAAGCATCAGTTCCAGTTCTTAAGCTTTTCGATCAAGCTGATATCCAACGATGCCGATTCCTTCACCACCAAGGCTTAACTGCCGGCCATTTGATCACCCAAATCAGGGTTGAGTGGAGCGATGCCCACGCTGGGTCCCGTGCTAGCTGCCCAAAGCACCATCGACTCGGGAAAGCCCACGAGGGATTCTTCATGTACGTAGGTATTCGATGCTCCAGAATGCGTTCGGGCGACAAGCGGAAGATGTGAGACAACATTTTTCATACGCTCTATGTGGCCTTCCTTGGTTCGTATGTAAACAGCATATGACGGCATGACTGGTCCCCTGTGGTGGTAACTTCAAGTGGCAAGTGTATTGCAGGTGTGTTGCAGGACTTTTACCACTAACCGGATATTCATGCATCCAACGGAATAGTCCATTACCCTTTTCACCTCTATCTGCCTCGTCGGCGCCGGCGGGGTCACATGAAGCTGGACGGGAGCGGGGCCGCTCGGGCCGGGGTTGACTGCGATAGGGAATGACGCGCTGTGAATGAGATTACTCAAATCAACGGTCGGGCGACCTGGAGATTTGGAAACCGGGTGACCAAGCTGTTAGCTTCAGAATTTAGGGCGGGGTGCGACACAAGCGGATTCAGGGGCGCTTCGGCTAATTATCTCCTAAAACCGTGGATGGAGGACATGCAGAGCCGTATCAATGAGCGTCGTCCAGGTCATTCTTTAGATTCTGCTCCACAATCCAACTTTTTCTCCGCCCCGTTTTGGCAGCTCTCACCCCGCCAATCGCACAGGCTCCTCATTATGTTTGCTTCCGAACAGAGCGAAGTGTTTCCGCCCACTAGCATTCAGGCATTCTCTGGCTTTTAACTCTAATAATGGAGATAGAAAATCCGAGACATATAGGGAATCTTAAGTAAATTGCATGTCTCGGGAAATTATTGAAATAATCCATGATAGGAGATTTATGATGGCGACAAATAGAGAAAAAACTGGCGAAGAGCGGGGTGGTGGAGGTGGCGGGACGAGTAAGCGCGGCTTCGCCTCTATGGATGCAGAAAGACAGCGTCAAATAGCCAGCCAAGGCGGAAAGGCCGCTCATGAAAAGGGCACGGCTCACGAGTTTGACTCAGCGGAAGCGCGCGAGGCCGGGCGGAAAGGCGGCAAAGCCGCTCATGAAAAGGGCACGGCTCACGAGTTTGATTCAGCGGAAGCGCGCGAGGCCGGCCGGAAAGGCGGAAAGGCCGCGCATGAGAAGGGCACGGCTCACGAGTTTGACTCGGAAGAGGCCCGCGAAGCGGGCAAAAAAGGCGGGGAGGCCCGGGGCAAGGCTGCCTCACGTGATGATGAGACGAAATCCTCTTCTTCATCGCGGGGTGGTTCATCCGCACAGCACGCCAAAGCGGGTAGCCAAAGCTATAAAAACCATTAATAGTTCGGTTTACGGAGGGGGGAATTTCCCCCTTTTTTGTTTGTTTATTTAGTTAGGTCAAGTTTTTCTATCAGGGCCTTGGCGTCGAACGGTGCCTTGACTTTGATATCGTTGTCAAAATAGCAGTAGACATCCCTGAGGCATTGTTTTGGTTTAAATCCCGTCGAGATGAGATGCGCATCATCCGGCTGAAAACCGGCACGCCAGGCCCCGATCCGCGCTGCCCAGCGATTCAATGCCTCATCGGTATAGCCGCTTGCGTAAAGTTCCTTATCGCCATGCAAGCGAAGGTAGAGAAAATCAGCGGTGACATCCTCGCGGTAAGGCCATTTGCCTGCAGTATCGGCAACGACTAATGCGACGTTATGCTCGTGCAGCATTTGCACAAACGATTCGTCGATAAAGCTCTCGTGCCGAATTTCGACCGCGTGGCGCAACTGTCGCGGCGCGTCGATCGCGAGCCGTACGCGCCCCACCATGCGGGGCTCGCGATGGCGGGCAAGGCTCAGCGCCTGTTCCGTATCCTGAGGTAAAAGCTCAAGGAATTGCTTCATTCTTTCTGGATCAAAACGAAAGCTCGGCGGGAATTGCCACAGGATAGGGCCAAGTTTCTCTCTCAGGTTGAATAAGCCGGATGCGAAGAAATTGGCGAGCGGCGCATCAATATCGCGCAGGCGGCGTATATGGGTTATATACCGCGCCCCTTTTACGCTGAAAATAAAGCCGGTCGGTGTTTGTTCGTACCAGTGCTGAAAACTTTCAGGTGTTTGCAGAGAGTAGAACGTACCGTTAATCTCTATGGTGGGAAATTCTCTGGATGCGTGTTCCAGCTCCCTGTGCTGAGGAAGACCAGGAGGATAAAAAACACCGCGCCACGGAGGATAGCGCCAACCGGAAATTCCGACAAATGCTGAGCTCATCGGGCATCACCTCCGTGCCGGCGGCAGTTCTTCCCCGTCCTTGCCATAGGCAGGCGGCAGGTAGATATTCAGAGTTCGGAGCAGATCATCGCCGTTGTTGCGGATTTCGTGCTCATCGCCCCGTTCAATCAGCATGAGTGTACCCTCGCCCAGGGAATAGCGTTTCCCATTTACGGTTGCGATACCGGTCCCCGAGACCACATAGAGCCACTGGTCTGCCCCCCGATGGCGGTTTTCCGGGCCCCCTTCCGCCTGCCCGGGCGGCAGGACCATCTCCGCGGCCTGCGAAAAACGATTACCCGGGATGACGCGAAACCCACTTTCGAACTGAAGATTCTTTCGTTTCATTGCATCTCCTTTCCCAGCGCGACTAAAAAAATTAAGCAGCGCCGGGAAAATAATGCGGGCCGGGTTGGAAGAAGTCGGTTACTTCCCGCACAGCCCCATTCATCGAGTATCTGGCAGTTGCCAATCACGACGGGCAAGCAACTGGGTATCCGCATGGAACAACGTCACCGCAAGAAGGGCCTTGCGAGCTTGAGGTCGTCAAGAAAGCGTTCGTATTCGTCGTCTTTGTCCTGCTCAGGCACGCGCAACAGGAATGATGGATGCACGGTAATCAGCAATGATACGCCCGGCGCATATTCAGTCACTTTTCCCCGGCTAGCCATGATGGGGGCAGGGCGGCCAAGCACTGAACGTACCGCCGTCGCCCCCATGGCTACGATGAGGCGCGGGGTAACCAGCTCGATTTCCCTTTTCAGCCAGCCATGGCAGGCGGCGATTTCCGCATCCACTGGTTTCTTGTGCATTCGGCGCTTGCCGCGAAGCTCGAACTTAAAATGTTTTACCGCATTGGTTATATAAACACGTTCGCGCGGAATGCCAGCCTCCGTCAGCGCTCGAGTCAGAAGTTGACCGGCGGGGCCGACGAATGGGCGCCCTGTGACATCTTCCTGGTCCCCAGGCTGTTCGCCTACAAGCATCACTGGCGCGCGGGAAGGCCCTTCGCCGAAGACCGTCTGAGTGGCATGCTCCCACAGCGGGCAAGCCTGGCAATCCATCGCGGCGTCTCGCAACGCTTCAATCGTATTCCCGGCACGGTCTGCGGGGGAAGATCCGGATGTAGCTTTCATGTCGGTTGAGCCTTCCAGCTCAGCGGGGCAGAGGCGTGGGCGACTGGCGTCCAAGCTAGCCGACCCGGCGCAAGGATCAGGAACTGCTTACCGCTTCGCAGTCAACTTTTCGATTTTGCTTTCGCCCGTGGCGACCTGGGGGGGGCTCTCCGAGATCAGTTCGAACCAGAATACGCTACCGGTGCCGACAGTACTTTCCACACCTATCTGGCCCCCCATCAATTCGACCAGCTGTTTGGTCACGACCAGTCCAATGCCTGTGCCTTCAACGGAGCCGCTCTCTTGCCCGAGCCGATTGAACTGTTGAAAAAGCTGCGTCATCTTGTCCGGCGTAAGGCCAGGCCCCGTATCCCGTATGCTTATACGGACGCGGTCCGTCCCACCCTGACAACTCACTTCGACTGTGCCACCCTCACGGTTATATTTGATGGCATTCGACAAGAGGTTGATCAGCACCTGCTTAACCCGGGTACGGTCGGCCCTGACAAATCGATGCACATCCAGTGGCGGAAAGATCAGCTTTATGCCGCGTTCTTGTGCTTGCGGCTCGATCATGGTCCTGCATTCGAGCATGACATCGGTCATGGACATCGGTTCAGGCGAAACCACCAGCTTGCCCGATTCGATCGTGGCGAGATCGAGTATCTTGTTGATCAGCTCCAGCAAATACCATCCCGCGGAGTTAATCTCCTTGAGCATGGTCATCTGGTTGAAGGTCGGCGGCGGCGAGCTTGACTCGAGCAACTGAGCGAACCCAAGCATGACATTGAGCGGGGAACGCAATTCATGGCTCATGCTGGAAAGAAACTCGGATTTCGCGAGATTTGCTTTTTCCGCTTCGGTTTTGGCTTTGGTCAGCTCCGCTTCGATCAGCTTGCGTTCGGCGATATCGCATCGCAGTTCGTCATTCAACTTCGCCAGCTCATCCGTACGTCGCGCCACCAGTTCCTCGAGGCGATAGCGGTGTTGCCGCAGTTCCTCTTCAGATTGCTTGCTTTCGGTGATGTCCACGAGGATACCCTGGAGAAACAGCGAACGTCCCGATTCGTCCCGCACTACGCTGGCTTCGTCTCGAAACCAAAGGACTTTTCCGTCGGCTGTAAGCAGACGGTATTCACAGCGCAACGGAGCGCCTGTTTCCTGGCTCTTCGCCCGCTCCTCAAGCGTGCGTTCCCTGTCGTCCGAGTGAGTTTGCGCAAGCAGGATATCCGGATTGTCGAGCCATTTTTCCGAAGGAAACCCGAGGGTTTCGATGCGGGAGCTGACGTAGAGGAACCGATTGGTACCATCAAGCGCGGCGATATATACGATGGCCGGTATGGTTTCGACCAAAGAGCGGTATTTAGCCTCGGCCTGCGCGAGTTTCTCTTCTGCATTTTTTTTTTCGAGCAGGACCTTCCGTTCTCCCAGCACGCGCTGGATGACGGCGGGCAGCAATTCCAGATATTGCTGCTCCATGTCCTTGATCAGATAATCGCGTGCCCCTCGCTTCATCGCTTCCACAGCGATTGTGGCGTTGTCCGTTCCGGTCAGCATCATAACGGGAATGGAAATATCGCCCGTGTCGTCAGCGAGCGCGGCCAGGAACTCGAGACCGTTCAAGTCCGGCAGGTGATAGTCGAGCAGGACGCAGTCCGGCCTTTGCTCATGGGCGAGTTGCAACCCCTCGTGACCGGATTCGGCTTCGGAAAGCACGAATTCATAGTCCGGATCCCGAGCAAGCACTCTCCGGCAAGCCATGCGATCTACCGCGTCGTCCTCGACCAAAAGTACACGGATCAGCGGCTTAGTCATGGAAAAAATTTGCTATAGCGAAAATCAGATCGTCCCCCGCGGAATTTTCGTTATGGCATTTCGCTGATGGTCCAATAAGCATCGATTGAACGCATCACTTCGACGAATTGCCGGTAATCGACGGGCTTTGCCATATAGCCCGCTACCCCCATGTTGAAACTGTTCAACTTGTCCTGCTGCTCTTCGGACGTGGTCAGCACAACTACCGGAATGCGCCTGAATTGCTCATCCTGTTTAACCACGTGGAGGAACTCGATTCCGTTCATGATAGGCATGTTGAGATCAAGCAAAATAATGCATGGTTTTTCGCTTTCCCGATCCCGCAGGTAGGCTAGCGCCTCCTCGCCGTTTTCGACGTTCACCAGCGGGTTCGTTACGTGAATCTCCTTGAGCGCGCGAATTACGGTCATGGTATCCACTTGATCATCTTCCACCAGGAGAATGGGCTTGTTGGTTATTTTCACTTCGCTTTTCCTATATTAGATTGGAATTGGTGCGGTTTTAGGCAGGGTGAAGAAAAACGTGCTGCCTTCCCCCGGCCGGGATTCGAGCCAGATCCGGCCGCCGTAAATTTCCACGATTTTTTTAACTAAAGCCAGCCCAACCCCGGTACTTTCGATTCGATCACGAGGCGCCAGCGTCTGAAATAGCTGGAAAATCTTGTCGTAATGGCGTGACTCGATCCCAGGCCCATTATCACTAACGCTGAATTTCCACTGGTTGCCCTCGTCGTTGCAAGCGATGCGAATTTCGCCCCTAGGCTTGTCCATATATTTTATGGCATTCGAAAGCAGATTCTGGAATATCTGCTGAACACGAGTCGGCTCCGCTACTATGGT
This sequence comes from Nitrosospira sp. Is2, assembly GCF_033095785.1. Classification (GTDB taxonomy): domain Bacteria; phylum Pseudomonadota; class Gammaproteobacteria; order Burkholderiales; family Nitrosomonadaceae; genus Nitrosospira. The sequence continues at coordinate 3,074,469 of NZ_CP137134.1, forward strand.
GGGCATGGGCGCTTCAATCTCTATGGTAACATTCTCCGGTGGAGCGATGAGTTCGATTACCTCACGAATCACGCGTCCCACGTCCATTGCCACCGGCGCTTCTTTAACTCGCCCCACGCGGGAATATTGCAAAATACCGTCGATGAGATTTCCCATGCGGTGAACCCTGCTGACAAGGAGACGGAGGTGTTCCTTGCCCTGGTCATCCAATTTATCCGCATAATCCGTCGCAAGCCAGTCGGCCAATGCGCCAATAGCGCGGAGGGGCGCCTTCAGGTCATGTGACACCACGTAGGCAAAGCTTTTCAACTCTTCGTTAGCGCTTTCCAGTTCGTTCATCAAACGCGCTTTTTGTTCTTCTGCGAGCTTGCGCTGGCTGATGTCGCGCATGATGATGACAAACATGTGAGCTTCCTCGGCGTGCATTTCGACCACGGCGAGATCGAGGGGGAACGTGGCGCCATTCTTGCGCTGCCCGGCCACTTCCGAGGGGGCGCCGAATGCTCTCGACCGCCTCGCCAGGAAAGCTTTGAGATGTTCAGCATCCCCGTCCTGGCTGTGTTCCTGCTGGGGAAGGAGCAGGCTGATATTTTGCCCCATGATTTCCTTTGCCGTATAGCCAAAAATCAGCTCCGCTGCGGGATTAAACGTTTTAATCACGCCATATTGATTTACCGACGCAATGCCGTCGATCATATTGTTCAGCAAGGCACGGGTGTGCGCCTCGCTTGCGCGGACCTGGCCGATGGTATCCACCAGGCTGTCCCGCATTTCCTTGAGGGCTTGCATAAGCTGGCCGACTTCGTCGTTCGAGCGAACGTCGATTTCTTGAGTCAGATTCCCGGCTGCAACCGCTCGTGCGATCTTCACGACATTCTCCAGCGGCTTGGAAATGGCGCGGGTGAATACCCGGCTTATCAGCACAGTCAGTAGCAGTGCAATGATTATTGAAGCAACGAGAATATTGGTAATAGTCGAGTAACGGTTCTGTTCCCGGTTGTATTCGCGCCCAGCCTCATCGAGCTGTAGCATGACGAGTGCTTCGATACTTGCGCCGACCGGCCTATACAGCGGCCGAATTTTTTCAACTAGAAGCCGGTGTGCTTCTCCGATTTTATTTGCCCGTAGAGCGACAGCTGCTGGAACTATCCCCTCATGAAGAAAGATCTCACGGTCGGCTTGAAACTTCAAAGCCAGCTTTCGCTCCTCGTCGGTTAGGTGGGTGAGCATGTACCGTTCCCACGTTCGGTTTATTCTTTCAATGTTCTTCTCTACGAGAGCCGTTTTCTCTTCAACGATCTCGGGGGTCGGCAAAAGCAAGGCAGATGTTATAGCCAAGCGGTTTTGCAGCAGGAGCGATTCGATATACCCCACCTGTTTGAGCGGAATCGCGCGATCGTGGTAGACGGTTTCCAGCCCACCGATAGCATTGCTCATCCCGAAGAGACCGAGCATCTGGCTACCCAGCAGAAAAGCAACCAGGATAGACAGGATGAAAACGAGCCGGGTTCGGATGGTCAGGTTTTTAAACATACACGCGTGGGAAAATTTCCAACTCCATTTTGTGGTAGTTTCACTCCGTGAGGCTCATCATTGCCAATATTACCCCTGCGAGCAGAACTGAAAAAGGATTCTTTGACATAATTTCAATCGCACACAATAAATAAGAACGCGGTTATTACCACACGGCAGTCCGAGAGACCGCACGAGAGATGGCATTTTTGCGGAGTCCAGGGGATATGCTTTGGAGAACTCATGGAGCCAGCGCCGGCGAAGCCCCGCTGCTGGAGCCGCGCTTTTGAAGCCGTTAATGAGCCTGAATCATACTCGCAGCGTAGCGGCAGCCGGGGTTGCCCGCTTTGTCCAAATGGTCTATTGAAAAACCGCCTCAGATTTGTACTATCCTGTATTGAGTCCTGTTAATAATTCATCGATGACTCGTTAGTGGAACACTGCTGTCCCGGCAGTTCCTAAATATAAAGGAGGATAATCATGAAATACAGTTCTTTGGTCGCAGGATTTCTATTTGCGGCGCTCGCTCTGCCAGCGGCCGCTCAGTCAGTATACACAGCCGTACTAAGCGGATCTGCGGAAGAACCGGCGAATCAATCTCCAGCAACCGGTACCGCAACCGTCACGGTCGATACCGCGAACTTCACGATGCGGGTTCAGGAAACGTTTAGCGGCCTGGTAGCAGAAAACACGGCTTCCCATATCCATTGTTGCACAGCGACGCCTCTTTCCGGGAACGTGGGGGTCGCAACCACGACGCCCACATTTACCGGTTTCCCCACGGGCACGACGTCAGGCGTTTATGATCACACGTTTGACATGACGAACCCGTCCAGCTACAACCAGGCATTCATAACCGACCATGGGGGCACTGCGTCTGGCGCATTCGATGCGCTGGTGGCGGGGCTAAATAGTGGCAGCGCTTACGCGAACATCCACTCCAGCACGTTCCAAGCCGGCGAGATTCGCGGCTTCCTGACGCTGGTGCCCGAACCCGAAAGCTACGCGATGCTGCTTGCCGGGCTTGGAATCATCAGCATCCTGGCGCGTCGCCGCAGAGTTTGAATATCAGTTGAATTTCTATACAGCAAAGGGAGCGTCTTTTTCGCCCCCTTTGTTTTTCAGGATGCTTGCTTTGGATATGTATCCGTTCGCGGCAACCTGTCAAGCTCCCATCGTATCATCCATATCGGCTAACGGCCGGGCGGCTTCCCGTAACGCGTCCAAAGCTTCGTTCCAGAGCACCGGCTTGTATTGTGGCAGTCGGCCTACTGTATGCAATGGAATGAGCACATCCTGTCCTTCGCCTTCATAACTAATCCATAACGCCTCGAAATTAAGTGCCGGCACCTGAAATACCCGTAGCTCAGCCTGCTGATCCCCTTTGCCGATTGTGGCAAGAACTTCGGATAGCCCTCGGGAAAACAAATCCAGCCGCCGCTCTGCTGCCGACATTTGCAGAACGCGAGGTTCTGCTTCTTCAGTGACATCATAAAAGGCTTGAGGCGTGCCTTCCACAGTTTCAAAAACCCGTAGCGCCACAGGATCCGGGGCCGCTTCCCGTTGTCCTAGTAATGAGTCCAGCCCTAGCGAATACACGCGATGAGCCATACCCAACGCCGCGCGTTCTTCATCGGCCGCGTCTCGACTTGCCCGCGCTTCGGCCGATTCCGACGCCGAAATTTTTCCCTGTTTCAACTGCAATAGCGGACGGGCTTCCCAGATACGGCGAAGAATTGGCTCTACCGGGATCAGATATTTTATCGGCATTTTAAAATAGCTCTTGGTGAAATAGGTATGCGTCCAGGTTCCGCTTCCCTGGTAGTTGTTGGCAAAATCCGATGCCGTCATATGACTCTTGCCATATATGGGGTCGTCGATATCGAAGTATTCCAGATCGAGAATGCGGCTGTAACCGTGAATCACCATGAAATGGCCTCCGCCGCCGTTCCAGCCAATTCTCGCGCCCACGGGCCTGCCTGCATCAATTTCAGCTCTTACCTGCTGAAAGCTTCCTTGCCCCAGCATGCTTACGAAGTTATTGGTACGCGTGAGGGCTCTGTCGAGATACCAAGGGACATTACATGGGGCTGGGACAGGGCTATTGCAGCAATCGCTATGACCAAGCTCTCCGTTCGCCACCCGGCATTGAGTCCACGTGCTCCACCACCAATAGAAATGAGATACGCTCGTTGACGCTGCAGCCCAACACCAGTTGGACTCAGTCTGCGTCTGCATGTTGAACGCGAGCTGTTTTGACGAGAAAAGCTTTCCCCAGATGGTAAGTTCTTTCAAGAGAGAGCTGTAGGGGCGGCTTGTAGCGTGGATGTATTCAGACAGGTTCATCGGTCTTTCCTCTTCAGGCTGTTGATCTTGTTCTGGCCTCAGTACAATCGCGTATTTTCTTTATAGCTTAATGAGCATGAAACACAAGTTTGACGGGTTTTGAATTGGGGTGGTAAACATGTTCCGAATCTCGGCTTCGGAAAGTTCAAGCTTGCCTATCTGTCAATTCTGTTGAAAAACCTGTTTTTAACATGCTTGAAAACAATTTGATACCGAGCTGAACGAACTTTCTGCTCCGTTTTCTGCTTAACATGTGGTAGTGGTCACCTCTACTGGTGTCGTTATTATTAAATGTTGAGCGTCTACTTTGAGAAGATAAGCACCAATTCTGCGTCCGTATGGGCGCACAATATTTCACCCATTCACGCTAGATGATGCTTTCAATCTTGGCTTTAACTCTCAAGAAAACCATCACGCTGTTCGTGCTGATGGGGCCTGTTTCCATGATCCCCGTCTTTCTCGCCGCTACGGAGGGTTTTGATCTACGCAGCAAGGGCCGCTTCGCCAGGACTATTGGGTTGAGCGTCACGGTGGCGTTGCTGGTGGCGACATTTCTGGGGATGCCTATTTTAGGATTGCTCGGCATATCGCTGGGAGCGATGCAAGTTGGCGGAGGAGTTATTGTCCTATTGCTGACAATAGCAATGGTTCTTGGGAAGGAATCAACCTTCAAGGGATCGCCCAGTATCGCTAATGAAGATGGGGTTCGAGAAGCGGCAATCGTCCCTTTAGCTGTACCACTGCTGGCCGGGCCGGCCGCATTCAGCTATGTCATGGGAAACAGCGCATGGCAGACCTATGTCGATTTGATTCATGTGGTGGTGCCTATCCTTATCGTAGGTATCGTATGCTGGATAACTTTTTACATGGCTAGTCAGGCGGAAAAGAAGATTCGGCAATCCACTATGGATGTAGTACAGCGCGTCGGAGGATTTATCCTTGCGGCGATAGCCGTAGAAATGATGGCCACTGGGTTACGTGCACTGTTTCCGATGCTTGCTCCAGCCTAGTGTAAAAATTCTTATAAGAGAAAGATTGGATGACCAAGAAGTGGCGAGAACGGAAATTTGCTATTGCTAAAAAATGAATTGTTACGCTGTCGACAGCGGTATGAGCTTCCGCGCAGAATTCGGTCCTCCCAAGCTTGACCTCACCCCTTCGTATTTACAGAAATACGTAAAATCCTGTTTCTGTTTTTCCGTTTCCATGCTTCCAGACCTCATGTCACCAGAGTCTGTTTTTACAGCCTTGCCGCCGTTAGCTCGATCGTTCTTCTGGTGCCTCTGGCAGCGCGAAAGGTATTAATGACACAGGGCAAACTTCCTGAACTATCTCCGACTGATGCAGGAGTAGTAGAACGCCCTCCCTGCTAAAGCACATTCGTCATTTTGTCCTGACCGGCTCGAAGAGGGATTAGTCGCACAGCTGGCTAACCACGAAATAATCAAAAATACAACTACAAAAATTTTCACATGCATTTTTTATTCTCGGGAAATCCTTTTTAACCGGTCTGATCGGTGACGTTCGTGAGAAATCGTGAATCGTCCAATGCTCAGTTAGCAGTGCGAACGGCCTATTCTCTCTGCCGCAGTTGACGATCGTCGGGGCGAGAAGCTCGCGCAGCCGCACGGGTTCGGCAGACCGGTCAGCTCGTCGTAGCTGGCCATTGCGCCAGATAGTCATCGGCCTCCCCCGCCTTCTGACTCACCCGTAGTGAGGAGATGCCAAAGCCTCGGCCCGGCAGCGGTTTCGACGAGTAGCCGCCGTTCCTCGTCGTCGAACGCGTCCGGTTTCGCCGCGTATATCGTCAGTGCGCCCGTCACCGTCCCGTCCACGCGAACAGGGCAGCGAAATCACTGAAGCATAGCCGCGCTGGAGCGCCTCGTCTCGTCACGGCGCATAGCGCGCATCGTTGAGAACGTCGCGCACCACTGTCATGTGCTGCGGATGCCGGCTTTGCTCGGGGGAGCACTTTCTCATTTTCCATGTTCTATTCGCGTCCAAGCCGGACTATCCCGAATCTCGCACAGAAGCGCTCGAAGATATATTTTATTATGCCGTCGTAAATCGCGTAGATCCCTGTTCACTTGGGAAAGCGGATGTCGCTCCATTTCCTAGTGTAGCGGGGGACATGGCTTCCCGTGCATGGGCCCAGGGCTTGAGAGCCGATGAAGAAAATACGGACCGGGTATTGCGCAATACGCGTATTTTAACCGCCAGTAGCAGGGAGCGAAGCGATTGAAGAGCGTTCGCCGCTAGTAGTCTATTCGCGATAGCATCTCCACTGGGAGTGGACGTGTGCAGTCCGGCCCAAACGTACGTTTCCACCTATTTGTTCCGAAATCCAGTTTAACCACAGGAGGATCAGAACCATGGCTGAACCCACCATTCAAGATCGAGCCGCCGGCGCGATCATGGGCGCCTTTATCGGAGACGCCCTTGGAGTTGGACCTCACTGGTACTATGACCTCGAGGAGCTTCACCGCGACTACGGTGACTGGATCACGACTTATACTGATCCCAAGCCCGGCCGCTACCATGAAGGGCTGAAAGCAGGCCAGTTGTCGCAGGCAGGCATTATTCTCAGGCTCATGCTCCGCTCGCTCGTCGAGCGAGGTGGTTATGACGAAGCGGATTTCTGCAGGCGAATGGACGAAGAGCTGTTTCCCTTGCTTGACGGTACTCCGGCGAACGGACCCGGCGGATACACCAGCCAATCCATCCGCAACGCTTGGCGCAAGCGCGTCCAGGAGGGACTACCCTGGGGACAAACTGGCGGCAATGCCGATACTACCGAAGCCATCGAACGAACGCTTGCCCTGGCGGTTCGCTATGCGATGCAACCGCACGAACTGGCCACCGCTATTTCCGATAATGCTCGCCTTACCCAAATCGACGATGTCGTGCTATCGATGACGGTTGCGTACGGGGCCGTGCTCGGCCTCCTGGTCCAGGGGCACAAGCTCGACAAGAACCTCTCCAGTACCATGATGCAATTGGTGAAGACGGGCCAACTGCCTTTTCACGCGGTGACTCACTCCGATCTACAGCCACCCCGCCCCGGCGATCCGGATCCTCCCCGTGCAGGAAGGTTCGCATCACCTGACGCGCTGCTGACGCCATCGTATGTTTCCACTGCCGCGGCAGATCCCGCTATCAGGATAGAGCCAGCGTGGAAAGTGTCCCTCGTATACGGCATGCCCTGCGCCATCTACCACCAGCTTCCCGCAGCATACTATTTGGCTGCCCGCTTCCCTCACGACTTTGAATCGGCTGTGCTGCACGCCCTGAATGGCGGAGGGCAAAACCAGGCTCGCGCCATTCTGACCGGAGCGTTAGCCGGAGCCCAAACCGGGCTGTCTGGCATTCCCCAACGCTTCCTTGATGGACTGGAAGAAGGCGAAACGCTCAAACAGCTTGCGATGGACTTGGCGGTGAAAGTAGGCACACCGGCAGCCCGCCGGGGAGAGTAAAAGCCTGGTAGCCCGGAAAACGATCAGAGGGGTATGCCAGGAGCGCGACTCGAATGGCTCCGCTAGATTGAGAAGTGTATAAGGACTTCCTTTTGCTACACTGAAACGAGAGCTGCCAGTTGAAAGACTTGCCTTTAAGTGATTGAGCCCGTAAATGCTGTGCAACCGCTATTGCCTTGCCGGTATCGGACTAGTGGGATTGGGGATAAGGCGGGCTGCAGCTTTCCCATGCCGGGTGATGAGAACTTCTTCCCCATTCTCGATCCAGTCGAGCAAGGCGCCAGGTTTGTTCTTGGCTTCGAAGCACCGATCTCACGCATTCTTTCCCCCATTAAGCTGGACTATGAAGCTAGCTTAACTTTAAGGCATTTAAACTGGAGCATCGATAAGCTTTCTATACTTTATCTTTCGCCTTAGCTATATTGGAATCGCAGGAGGTAGAGTATCTGCCGAGAAATCCGTCCGCGAGACGATCGGTTGGTGCGAGGGGCACGCGAGAGGGATCGTTAAGTACCGGGTTTGCAGGCTCTGGACCGATGTCATGTCGCCCTTGCAATGTAAGCGTGCGGATAGCGATGGATATAAGACATAGACTTCCATTCCTTGAATAATATATTCACGCACTATTCTTCACCCGTCCGGAGGACAGCGATATGAGGAAAACTGCGCTTGCAGCCGTGGCGAGTAGTTTTATGATGGCGTTAGCGATTGCTTCAGCAATCGTGACAAAAACCTCATTTGCAGCTCCTCCTGCTCCCAGTGGGGCATTCGTGTGGAAAGACGGGCCCGAAGTCTATGCCAAGGTCTGTGCATATTGCCACGAGCAGGGCGTTGGGCCAGCCATTCGCGGGCGTGCGCTTCCTCCCGTTTACATCCGCACTATTGTACGAAATGGAAACCGGGCAATGCCATCTTTTCGCGCGGCAGAAATTGACGACGATTCTTTGACAAAATTGGCCGAATACATCTCGGCGAACTGAAAAGGCTGCCAAGGGAAGTCAAACGGGGGAGAGTAGCTCATGGATGTGTATCGACGTAATCTCATGAAAGGCGCATTGATGGGAAGCACGCTGCTGACGCTGGGCATCTCGCCGATAACAACGGCGGCCGCTCCCTCGGGCAAGCCGGGAAGACTGCGACTGTTGCTTGGGAGCGGGGCGGCTGACGCCGAATTCGCAGCTGGAGCTCGCACCGCCTTTGCCGCGAACGCCCGCCGAGCCGCTACAGGGCACGATGCCACTTCCGCAACCGATGCAAGAGGCGCACAAAGTGGGCTGGAGGTGATGAAGCTTAACGACGGATTGCTGAACGAATACGAGAAAGTTGCCTACTTGCTTGAGACGTTCCGCGATACCCGATGGATCGCAGTCATGGATGATGGCAGCGCCGCGGTCTTCACCGAACTGGTGCGTAACGCGGGCGGCGGTTTGGTTTCGTTGGGTTCTCATGCTTCTTCGGGCGAGGCTTTGGTACGTGGGAGCGCGGCGCGCGTTTCCGGACTCAGGCACGTTTGGGCCGCCGCATCCCCTTCGCATGCCGCAGGCGGCATCCTCGCCGCGCGGCTCGTCCAAAGCCAGCGCAGCTTTTCCATCGTGGAGAATTTCTTTTCCACTCAGGGGGCGGAAGAGCGGGGCACGGTCAATAAATTTCCTCCCGGGTTTCTAGCCTGGCGACTCGAGGGCGCCGCATCCGGACACGACCCGGCCTATCTTTGTTGCGCTGGCGTGTCGCCAACGGATGGCTGCCAATTGCTGGGCTGGGACACGACCCCTGCATGGATTCCGGTTAATCAGGAACCAGGGCTCGAAACAGCAGCCTCCGGAAAGCGAAGGAGCGCCTTCGAGAACGATGAGCCGCATGCCAGCGGGTGGGTGGAAGCGGTAGGGTATGCAGTAGTGGCTGCCGCGCTAGGCGCCGAAGCGGGTCATGAATCCTGCTCCGCGCGCGCCCATGTATACCAATCAGGCGGAGTCAAGCGTGGCAGGCCCGACAAGGCAGGCCGGTTCACCTCATTCGTAATAGACATTTAGCCAGGGGAGCAAATAATGGCCAGTAAATATATTGCGTTGCCCCACGGCGTGTCCGAACAGACTTTCGATGCCGCCATCAGCGCCTTTCGCGCCGTACTGGGAGATTCTGCTGTGCTCGTATCCGCTGAGCTACTCGCCCCCTACATCAAAACCATGATGCCGGTCCCGGACTCGCGGCACACTCCTTCTGCGGCAATAATGGCCACAACGGTGGAGCAGATCCAGAAGATCGTGGGCATTTGCAACAAGTACAAAGTACCTGTCTGGCCCATCTCAACCGGCAAGAACTTGGGTTACGGTTCAGCGGCACCGGCCGAACGCGGACAGGTGGTGCTTGATCTCAAGCGCATGAATCGTATTCTTGAAGTCGACAAGGACCTGGCCTATGCCCTGGTTGAACCGGGCGTCACTTATAAACAGCTCTACGACTATATCGCCGAGCACAAGCTGGGCTTATGGCTTTCCATGCCAGCGCCCTCGGCCATTGCCGGTCCGGTAGGCAATACGCTGGACCGGGGAGTCGGATATACCCCCTATGGAGAGCATTTCATGTTTGCCTGCGGAATGGAGGTAGTGCTGGCGAATGGCGAAGTGTTGCGTACCGGGATGGGCTCGCTGCCAAACTCAAATACCTGGCAGGTTTTCAAATGGGGATACGGTCCCTATCTTGATGGAATTTTTACCCAGTCCAACTATGGAATCGTCACCAAATTCGGTTTCTGGCTCATGCCCGCGCCGCCGGTTTTCAAGCCGTTCGTCGTTCAGTACCAGGATGAGCAGGATATCGTGGAGATTGTGGAAACAATTCGTCCGCTGCGTATCAATGGTGTTATTCCCAATGCTGTGGTCATCGCCCATGCATTGTACGAAGCCCCGACCAAAGCGCGGCGCGGCGACTATGTAACCCGACCTGGAGCGATCCCGGATGAAGCTGTTCGTAAAATTACGAAAGATCACAATCTTGGAATCTGGAACGTCTATGCGGCCCTCTATGGGACACAGGAACAGATTGACGTGAACTGGAAGATCGTAACACAGGCGTTTGGCAAATCCGGCAAGGCGAAGATATTGACTGAGAAGGAAGCGGCAGGCGACGCCGCGTTTGAATACCGGGCCAAGCTCATGAGCGGAGAAATGACGCTCAAGGAATTTTCCCTCTACAACTGGCGCGGCGGCGGCGGCTCAATGTGGTTCGCGCCCGTATCGCAGGCTCGCGGGAGCGAGACGCTCAAACAGATGACTCTGACCAAACAAATTCTTGCCAAGCATGGGCTGGATTATTCCGGGGAATTCATTGTCGGCATGCGCGACATGCATCATGTCGTCGATGTCTTGTACGACAAGGCAAACCCGGAGCAGATGAAGGCAGCGCACGAGTGCTTCGATGAGCTGCTGACGACGTTTTCGGCACAGGGATATGGAATCTACCGCGTCAACACGGCATTCATGGATAAGGTGGCCGATACATACGGCCCGGTGCAGCGCAACGTCAACAAAATTCTAAAGAAAGCGCTTGATCCAAACGGGATTCTTGCGCCGGGCAAATCGGGCATCCGGCTTTAGCCGAGCCGCATGCGGATTGTCCCATGCTGCCTAAAATCTTTTTCGAAGTTAACCGAATGAGGCATATCGGAGACCAGGGATGAGAGAGATCACGGGGGCAACGATACGTCAGAAGGGCGGCCCTTTCCGGGTCGAGAAACTGTTCCTGGATGAGCCGAGGCCGGACGAGGTGCTGGTGCGGGTAGTGGCGACGGGCATGTGCCATACCGATATGGTTGCGCGCGACCAGCTCTACGATGTGCCGCTACCGATCGTGCTCGGGCATGAAGGCGCGGGCGTGGTTGAAGAGGTGGGCGGCAGTGTGAAAAAGGTCAAGGCAGGAGACCACGTGGTGCTGACCTATATGTGGTGCGGGCACTGCAAACCCTGCCTGCGGGGAGACCTAACCTATTGTGAGAATTTTTACCCGCTCAATTTTGGCGGCGCGCGGGAGGACGGGAGCACAGCCACTTGCGAAGCTGGGGGAAGGCCAATTCACGACCATTTCTTCGGGCAATCGTCTTTCGGGACCTTGGCGCTGGTGCACGAGCGGAACGTCATCAGGGTGCCGCGCGATGCGCCCCTCGAGTTGCTGGGTCCGCTGGGCTGCGGCATCCAGACCGGGGCCGGAGCGGTCATCAACGCGCTTAAAGTCGCGCCCGGCAGCAGTTTCGCAACCTTCGGCGGTGGGGCGGTTGGATTGAGCGCAGTCATGGCGGCACATGTGGCGGGTGCAACGACAATTATTGTCTCCGACGTAGTTCCGTCCCGCCTGGAGCTTGCGAAGGAACTCGGCGCCACTCATACCGTGAACAGCCGCGAAACTGACCCGGTAACAGCGGTGCGTGAAATTACGGACGGAGGGGCCGATTTCACGCTCGAGTCGAGCGGCAGGCCCGCAATTCTTCGCCAGGCGATTGATGCGCTATCGATCGGCGGGACCTGCGGCATAGTTGGCGCGCCCGCCCTGGGCACCGAGGCGAGTTTCGACGTCAATGATGTGATGACGGCTGGCAAGCGCATCATTGGCATTATAGAAGGTGAAAGCAAGCCGGATCTTTTCATTCCGGCGTTGGTCGAGCTTTATATGCAGGGAAGGTTTCCTTTCGACAAGCTGGTGAAATTCTATACGCTCGACCAGATCAACCAGGCAGCAGAAGACAGCGAGAAGGGCGTCACTATCAAGCCTGTCATCCGTCTGGCCGCCAGTGAGGGATGATTCAGCATGCGGGCCTCCCATCAGGAGTATGCCAATTTAATCAGATATCCTTGAGGAATATTATGAAGTTTGACACGCCAACGCCAAGGCGGACAACACCTGGTCGGCGCACCGTTCTGAAAGCCTCAGCAGCTCTACTCGCTGCCGGTATGCTCGCCCCCATAAGTTCTGTTCTTGCCCAGATGACGCTAAGGCGGACACAAGACCAGATCCTGGGTCCATTTTATCCTATCATGAGCAAGCCCAATCGCAGCGGGGACCTAACCCGGGTCCCGGGAGGCTCGGAACGCGCCAAGGGAGAGCTTCTCATTGTCAGGGGCCGCGTGATCGACCCCCACGGGAGACCGGTTGCGGGAGCCGATGTCGAAATCTGGCAGGCCAATTCCGCAGGACGCTACGCTCATCCTGATGACACGAACCCAGCGCCGCTCGATCCCAACTTTGAGGGTTTCGGGGCAGTCACTACCGGCGCCGATGGCCGCTATCAGTTCAAAACTATAAAGCCGCTTCATTACCCCGCTGCACCAGGCATGATTCGGCCAGCTCATATTCACTTCGATGTGAGAGGCAAACGCGACGAGTTGATTTCGCAGATGTATTTCGAGGGAGATCCGTATATCTCAAAGGACCGATTTCTGCAGAGCGTCCTTAATCCGGAAGCACTGACTGTAAAGCTGAGCCCGTCCCGGGAGGACCCCGATTTCATGGTCGCGGAATTCGATATCGTATTCCGAGGTTAGCCAGTCTTCGCACTTTTAGAAATGTCGTCTACGTTCATGGTTCCTCTAGTGTGGCGATTAAGATGTGTGTTGGCAGGCTGTGTCAGCCGGAACTTACTGGATCTATCAGACTCTCTTATAGTCCACTCAGCGCCTCAGGCATGCTGGCTTCTGCGGAGGCATGGTTTTCTTTGAGCCTTCCAGCGATCTGCCGGTGCATCGCGGCGGCCTGCAGATTTTTCCTGACAGACTTCTCGTAATTGCGGATTAATGCATGTGTATGCGATTGCAGATCCTGAGCCCGCCTGCCATAAAGATAGCTTTTATCCTCATAGTGTTCGAGCAGCTCCTTTTTTTCCGCTACCTTTGCCTGCAATTCTGTTGCGGCGTCTTCATATAGCTTTGCCAAGGCGTCATGATCGCCTTGCGTAGTCGCCCCCTCGGCTGCCACACGGATCACGGCAGCCTCAACAGGCTCGGATGCCATCACAAAAGGACTCAGCGAAGCGAGCAGGCCTGCCATTGATAACGCTGCCATAAGATTCGCTAAATTTTTTTTCATGATTGCAATGATTCAAAGGGGATAGGTAGTTTCATCCTAATCCAGCTAATGGAATCAGTATATTGGGGAAACCTTGGTTTTTGCTAGGGAAAACTATTAGGAATAAAAACATAACAATGTGCTGCCTACGTAAACCTGATTTGCACTGTCCACATAAGTACAGCTTAGCAAAGGTTCTTTACTTTGTCCACTTATATATGCCGAAAGTATCAAACCTTGTGACTCATACCCGTAAATTGGTTTTTGTCCCTTGTATTTATCTGACGCCTTGGCCTTAGCGACCACTTCTCCGCAGGCAATAAAAAACCGCCGAAGCGGGTTGATCAGGGAAAGCCACAGCACTGGTGCTTTCTCAAGCGCTAGCAGAGATCAGCCAAGCAAGGGAACCGGGGGAGAAAGTACAGGCCTGCTGCCTAAATCCCATTCCAGATCAGTTGCCTTCGTGCCCATCTCCACCAAGTAACCGTTTTTACGGAGCGATCTACCAATTCGGCCAGTGTATGGCGTTTCGCCTCGGAAGTTTTAAAGTGGCGGCTACTGCGAATTGCCGATTCGGTATCCTGTGCCCATTTCCTGGTATCCGTCAGCCGCTCGAAGTTCGTGAATTGAATAGGGAAACCTTTTAGTCTCACCTTTACCCGGTACGCAGTCCTGCCGTTCCCCGAAATACATTTCTCAATATTTGCCCATTGCTGCCCCGCTAAGAAATATCCCAAACACCATCCGAAGCCAATAACTAGCAACAAGGGATATTAAATCCCTCGAGTGCTTCGTAAAATATTCAGTGATAGCAATGATAAATAACGTGGCAGATGCGGTAATGGGGCATTCATGGGGCTATTCTAAAAAAAGATTTTTACCGCTGTTAAATAAGCAGAAGTTACGGTTACCGTTATCTTTCACGGGCATGGCGGTAACAAAAATGATCCTTTTCTCATATAACCCTGCTTCAGCCAAGTACGTTGCGGCCGTTACCGGATATGTTCAAGTCAATAGCACTTTCTACAGGACTATTACTGCCGCTCGAAGTACATCCGAAGAAGGTGGATTGGGAGCAGCGTATTTGTCATGAGTATGCAAAAATAAAAGATTTTTGTATTGTGTTTGGCGGGTAGCAGAAAATTTAAAGACTTTCATAAAGCCAAGATTTGTTCGGGGAGAATAGGCGGCTTTCAAGCAATAACTGATGGCAAACATCAAAAAAACAGTTAGAAAAATATCGCTATGAATAATAGGATGCCGGATTGCCGCAGAGATAAACCGACTGTTGTAAGAATCGCCAGTGTAGCGAATTAGGATTCCATCTTCCGAAGCTCGGTATGTTTCTTAAGTTCGATGGAGACCGTGGTGACAATTCCTTGAGGAGGTAATGGGTGAGAAGGCAAAATGGAAGATCTGAGTTTGTTGATCGCTTACCCCATAGAGATGGAAGCGAAGTCCAGAGGCCGAGTTGTGGTTGGGGAGAAACGGTCGCCTTGTAAAAAAAAGACAAAGAGGACGTTAAGGTGTGCAATCCAAAGCTCTTCATTTCCTATAGTTGGACGAGCCAAGATCATGAAGCTTGGGTCGTTCAGCTTGCTACTGATTTGCGAGAGTCTGGTATCGATGTGATCCTCGACAAGTGGGATCTCAAAGAAGGCCACGACGCCCATGTCTTCATGGAACGTATGGTTTCCGACCCAGAAATAAAAAAGGTGGCACTCATCTGTGACAAGGTTTATGTTCAGAAGGCCGATGGCAGAAGCGGTGGAGTCGGAACCGAAACCCAGATCATCTCACCGGAAATCTATAGTAGCCAAGCGCAAGATAAATTTGTCGCAGTCGTCAAGGAGCGAGATGACGAAGGAAAGGCATGTCTCCCAGCCTATTACCGTTCTCGCATTTACATCGACTTCAGTGATGCTGGTACCGCGGGCGAAAACTTTGAGAAGCTGATTCGCTGGGTGTATGAGCAACCGCTTTACAGAAAGCCTGGTCTCGGTCAAAAACCAGGTTTTCTCTCTGAGGAACAGCGACAGGTTTCATTAGGTACTTCGTCGCGTCAGAAGCGTGCACTTGACGCAATCAAAAACGGGCGTGGCAACTCCGACGCCGTAACGATCGAGTATCTGACAACGCTTGCGAACGAGTTAGAGAAATTCCGAACGACGCATCAATTGATCCGTTTGACGACGAGGTAATTCAAAACATTGAGACATTCTTACCGTATAGAAACGAAGCTATTGAGTTATTCGTGAATATTGCTCTATACCGAGATTCATACGAAACTCGTACAGCGATTCACCGCTTCTTTGAACGCCTCATTCCCTACCTCGAGCAGCAGCAGAACGCTGGCTGCTATAGAGAATGGGATGTTGATAATTTCAAATTTATTGTTCACGAACTATTCCTCTACGCCTTAGCAACATTAATTCGAGCTGAAAGATTCGAATCTGCGAACTTTCTCCTGGCAAACGGATACTACGTATCCGGCTACTCAAAGTACAGCAAGGAGCCGATGGTCCCGTTTGAGGTCTTCGGTCAACACGTGAAATCGCTCGAGTATAGAAACAATAGACTCGGTCTACGCCGACTATCTCTTCGAGCCGACCTACTCGAACAACGCTCTAAAGGATCGGGAGTCGAGTTCCGGTATCTAATGCAGGCGGACTTTATTCTCTTCATGCGTGGCAACATTGACAGGCCAAATGATCAGTGGCATTGGTGGCCAGAAACTCTCTTGTATGTAGCCAGTCAGCACCCCGGACCATTTGAAGTATTCGCACGCTCCAGGTCAGGAATTTATTTCGAAAAAGTAAAGATTCTCTTAGGAGTGGAGTCCAAGGATGCTCTTTTGCCGCTTTTGGAAGGATTCCGTACAGAACGTCAACGCATCCCTAGATGGGAGGGCACATCCTTTGGTCCTTCTGGACTCCTTGGATTTAACGAAATCGCCACGACACCATGAATAATGCCGAGTCTAACGCTGCAGTCATTGAACGTGACGAAAGATGCCGGCTGAGTGCTTGAGCCTAAGCGCCTGGTTTCCCCACAATAGCTAGGCCGATTTAAATCCCATACGAACTTCCTGTATCGCATGATATAAGGTGTCCCCCTTCCGTTTACTTTAACAAGCTAAACAGAGCTTTAATATTATTTGTAATTAAACGTATTTATCCTACTAAACGGCCCAAATGGATCTTCTAGAAGAACTAAAAGCTCGAGTTAAAGAATTCAGAACCGATGGGTATCCAATGTCCATCGGGGAAATCGTAAATCTCTACGAGAACGACGAAATGGTCATCAACCCAAACTTCCAAAGATTTTTTCGATGGACTCAGGGGCAAAAGTCGCGTTTGGTGGAATCGTTTCTGTTGGGCATTCCCACACCCGCAATTTTCGTCTATCAGAGGAGCGACGGTGTTTGGGAGTTGGTTGATGGCTTACAAAGAATATCCACCATTCTTGAATTTGTTGGAAAGCTAAAAGGTACTCAAGGGGCGGTATTGCCACCGCTCAAATTGATTGGAACAAAACTACTTCCTAGCCTCGACGGTATCACTTGGGAGGAATCAAGCCAAAACACAAAGCCGCTTCCAAAATCGCTTCAGCTTGATTTCAAGCGTTCGAAAATCAAGGTTGAAATTATCCAGAAGGAGTCAGATGCGAACGCTAAATTTGAGGTGTTTCAACGGTTGAATACGGGTGGAACATTTTTGTCAGAGCAAGAGGTAAGAAACTGCCTGCTGGTGATGTTGAATTCGGCGGCATTTGAATGGCTGGAAGCGGTTAGCCACTTCGATAAATTTGAAGAATGTCTTTCACTAACCGACCGGGCTCTTGATGAGCGCTACGATGTGGAACTGGCCTTAAAGTTCTTTGCTTTGTCCCGGAGCGAGTTAGGCGGCAGGGATGTTTCTGATTACTTGACGGAGAGCATTGAAAAACTTTTCGTCGAGCAGAACATTGCGACAAGCGATGAAAAAATACGTTTTGAAAAGCTTTTTACCCTGTTATTTAACGCAACTGGCGAATCCACATTCCGTAAATATAACGGCCTGAGGTTCCAAGGTCGCTTTCTCGATTCTGCGTTTGAGCCCATTGCGGTTGGTCTAGGTTTTAACCTGGATAGCTACAATGAGAACGACGATAATGACATTGCGCTTGTTAGGGAGAAAATCAAAGAGATGTGGTCTATGCCATTGTTATTGAATAACGTTGGTTCCGGATCAAACGCTAAAATACGGATTCCTCGTTTAGTTGAGCTCGGACGAAAGCACTTCAAAAAATGAGCAAGACTCTTCGAACGTTGTCACAGCTTCAAGATGCGCTGGATGCTGAGAGAGTGTGGCGATTAAAAGAGTTAAGTATATTACGTAAAAAACTCTTGTTGGGTATCGGGAAAATTGGGGTAGCTAGGGAGGACGATCTTTCTCTCTTAAGACCTTGCATCACGATGCTATATGCGCATTGGGAGGGGTTCGTGAAGGCAGCATGTGGGGCCTATTTGGAATTTGTTGCGTTGCAGCGACTTGCCAATAAAGAAATGTTATCCCCGTTTTTGGCGTTGGCTGCACGTCGGCATGTTTCTCAAAGTGACGTTACTGGAGCTGAGGCCGATCGGCTCATGGCTTCCTTTTATCGAGAGCACGGAGACCGTCGTGATTACATACCATATAAAAACGGCGTAGATACCAAGAGCAATTTGTGGTTCGATGTTTTTCGCGATATTTATGAGTCTCTGGGGTTGTCATGGCAAGGCTATGAGCTGAAACGGATGCTCATCGATACGAAGCTCGTAAGCAAGCGAAACGCAATAGCGCATGGGCGATTTATCGACGTAAAGTCAGATGATGTTGAAGAGTTGTTCGATAACATTATTGAACTGATGGATAAAATAAAAGAGCAATTATTGGACTCAGCTCAGAATGGTAAATACAAATTACCAAATCACTGAGGAAGTTTAGGTGCCGAGCAATCGCCAAGCAATTTGTCACATCAATAACGCCGTGACGTGCTGGTATTGGAGCATGAAATGCGGTCCATCTTCCCGGCCGCAGTTCAAGGTTCTCAGCTGTCTGGTTTAGATGCAAATTTGTTGGTCAGTGTCCCATAAGTGCCCCAAAACACAGGATCGAAAAAGTCTGCGAGAAAATCTACATTATAAGTGCTTGAATTTGGTGCCCGGAGCCGGCATCTAAAAAAGTTCTAAACATCGCAATGGCAGGGGATGAAAGGTTCTGACGGACTGCTTTTTACCCGTCTTTTTACCCGTTTTGATGGGCCAAACTGAGCATCGCGGTGCAATAATTAACCTATCTCCAAGAATATCTTCTCGTTTACTGACGCAGTTTTCAATTTGCTAAAAATTCGAGTAAAAGCTGGGCGGCTCTGGCTTATGGAGTCTCCACCCGTTGTGTCACCCACCAGTATGCAGCCCTCGGTGTCCTCAGCTTTATTGCCTGCGTGTATGCGGACGCCTTCGAAGCCAGGTACGTTCAAAAGAAGAGGCATCGGGTGACCAAACCGGGCCGAATCCGTAATCACTACCTCGTAGGTACCCGATGGAATGGCCGTTACGCCCACAATCTTTACCGACCTTACTTTATCTTCCAATGTATAGCATTCAAATTGTCCATTTATAGACAATTTACCAATTGTGCAGTGTTCCAGCAGCTCCGTTCTGTCGAGCCGTAATTCCATTGCGCTCTCCTTTTACACTGTTTACCCGTCGGCCGCCGCCGTGAAATAGCGGACATGAAAATATAAAGCCAATGTAATTGTTAACTGTACTATCGACAGAACTCCCCATTTCACAGTTACTTTGCCGGCATTTACCACTTTCACTGGTTATGGGTTGTGGGTTGGATTGGGGCATTTTTTGGACATCGATTGCTTGCTCGCCACTTGGCCTGTTGAGATGAATTGCTCGTAGTCAGCCCTGGCTAGGCCCCAGAATCGTGCTCTTTCACGAGAATCTTCCTGCTCTCCTTTAGTCCGTCCAGATTCACTGAACTGCTCGGACTCACGAAATACCCGTCTGACTGTGCCGCTGTGGAAAGTAGAAAGTTTTTTTAAAGCATTTATATAATCCGCCGCGAACTTATCCATATTCGCGTTATGCTCCCTGATATGCTCGTAAAACACTTTCTCGTTCCATGAGTCACCGTCTTTGCGTGCTGTGTCCAACCCCACTTCTTTTATCTTTATTCTGTCAGCTTCTCGGCATAAAAATGCATAATTAGTGGCACTGGTCGTGGCGAAACCTTGTATTGCTTCTTCATTTACGAAGTACCACATCGCGGTAGCGAGTAAAATCGATAAAGTCAGTGCCCAGATTTTCCAGCTTCTGCCGCGTTCGTAGGTTTCAATTGCTGCCAGAAACGCGGCGGCACCCTGGAACCGCTTATCCGGAACTTTGTTAGTTGCAGTACGTATAATATTCGCCATTCTTTTTTTTATCTTTCGGTTAACTGCTCGAGGATCTGGAAGGGGGCTGTTGATATGCTCTTCCTTAAGCTCGGCTAGAGAAGCGCCTTTAAACGGTAATTGACCGGTTAACATCTCGAATAGAAGAATGCCCGCTGAGTAAATATCGGATCGGTGGTCCACTTTATCCGGATCAATAAATTGCTCAGGGCTCATATATTCCGGTGTACCTATTACACGCCCCCGGTTACCTGTTTGCTCATCGCTAATCTGTTGTGCAATACCAAAGTCTGTTAGGAGCGCTCTATTTGTATTGTCGACCATAACGTTTGATGCTTTTACGTCTCTGTGTATTATCACTTTCTTATGAGCACTTCTGAGTCCCCTTAAAACGCCTTTGAATACTTGCAGAGCTTCTTTCTCGACCATTGGGCCACGTAATGTATCTATAATGTCGGCAAGAGAGCGACCGTCAACATACTCGAGCACGAGGAAATAATCAGGGCCAATGCTGAAGTAGTTGTACATTTGAACAATGTTTGGATCGGAGAGTTGAGCTTGTCGCGCGGCTTCGTTATAAAAATCCTTCCTGAAGTTGGGGCTAAGTGTTAGCTGGCGCTTGAGGACCTTGATCGCATATTTTTTATCCCTGATTAGGCTGTGCTCAGCAAGAAATACTTGTCCCATTGCACCTTCACCCAGCCGGGATCGGATGAAATAGCCGCTGTGGACCGCGTTTTCAAGTTGGTTGCTATTTGATGAAACCGAGTAAACGCTATAGATAGACTTTCCCACCACGTCGGTGTTTTCGACTTTATCCGGCTCTGAAATCGTTTGTCTAATGGCCACTTGTCTTGTCACCGCTTTCGATCTCGTACCGTCCATCAGCTTTTTTAAGCAACTGGACTGTCTGGTTATAAAAAGAATCTGTATCAGCATTGGGTCCCATCAGGAAATACATAGGCAATAAGCCCTCGCCGTCGAATCGCAGCCCGTTGGGGGTCGCCAAGTACCCTGTTGTGATAAACAATGCGCCCCCCGATTGAAGTTCAATAATGTCCTGACGAGTTCCCTTGCCCGCAGTTTTCTTCCCAATCGAAGTTGCTCGGGCATTCTCGGTGAGCGCCGCAATAAACACCTCGGCGGCGCTCGCGGTAAACTCGTCTTGCCACAGAAATACTTGTTGTCGCTGCCGGTCTCGACGCATCGTGGAAGAATATAATGAAGTTTTGTTACGTCCCACTACCGAAACAATCCGCTCATTTTGCCCAAGGAAAAGCATTGCTGAGTCTACAGACGAGTTGAAGTCGCCTCCCCCACAGCTTCGAAAATCAATAATTATTGGACGGCTCTCGGGCCAACGAGAAACTATATAATCGAGCTTCTGCCGAGTGGCAGCGGTAAAATTTCCTATTCTAATGATGCGTAAATCGTGAAACGCATATTCGGTTATCGAGGCAATTGCGCGCTGCGAACGGGTGACGTTGAGTTGCCTGTGCGTTCCAGAAGATCCGGCAATATCGAGCACTACACTTTTTCCGGCTTTACCGAGCGCTAGAGCTACTATGGCAGGAAGTGACCTTCCTTGAGTAGACACCCCATCGATAGCGAGCAGTAAGTCGCCCGGCTTAACTCCCGCGAGAGCCGCTGGTCCGCCCACAGTTGGGTAACAAATTACATCGCCATCACGTGTTTTTTCGACATCGAGTCCGATACTGCCCGGAATTTTCCTTGAAGCCTTCCCAAATTGGACGTACTCAGCTGGGTTTAAATAATCCGAATAAGGGTCTTGCTTCGTAAGATACGTTTTCAGTGATGTTGCTATCATCCCGTCCATACCCCCAGGGGGAGGAGGAAACACCGCGTACTGATCTATCTTTTCCAGCACCTCTGCAAAAATCTGCGGTCCAACCTCTTCGACCCGAAGGGATTCTCTTCCATCTGCGCCCTTCTTCGGGGTAAACCAAGGAAGGGTCGCTCCTACCAAAACGCCACTAAGAAAAATAACAGTTACCTTTACTGCGAGTCTATGGTTATTAAACCCACCGCTCATAATTTAGGAAATTAAATATTCAATAGTTCAATAGTATTTAAGGATTTCGAGCGATTTCTTGAGCTCCTTCCGGAGGTGTAAAATTTTTTTTTCCTTTTCCGCTTTTTCTTCGCGTTTTTCTTCTCTGCTCTGCCGGAGCACCATTACATCCTCTTGATGCTTCTTCAGGACCACTTCTCGATGTCGCTTCTGTTCTCTCTCTTCCTTAGAATTCTCCGCCGCTTTTATATTTGTTTCTCGCAATTTTTTCAGCTTCAATTCCAAATCATCCAGTGAAAGCTGTCGAACGGAGAGTTCCTTTTGTAATTGTTCAATGTCCTGCTGAATCTGTGCTTGTCGTAGTTGTTGGGCCTGTAACTCGCCTTCCTTGATAGCTATCCGTTTTTCGCCTTGCTTTACCTCACCTATTAATGACGAGATGGTGCAGGCTGATAAGCCATACAACAAAAAACACACGACTGGTATTGCTCTCGTACCGATTTTGGTCGGCCTCTTCTATATGCTCTGGCGCTTTGAGGCCAGAACTTTGGTTTGTCGCTGCGTCTCGGCAAGCAATAGTTCCAGTTTCTCAATCTCTTTATCAAGCTCTACCTGAGTTGCTGTTTTTTCCCCGGTATTGGTTAAATTCCTCGTTTGGAAATTCCTCATGTCCTTGACTACCTTTTCCTCAAGCACAACCAGTTGATTTGCTGCTTCCTCTTCCTCAAGTAGTTTCTTCTTTTGTTCATCGCGCTTTGCCGGGGAAGATTTACCCTCTTTCATCTTTTTTAAAATCTTATCCGTACGATCGGATGCCTCGGCAACACGACTCTTCAGTTCCTCGTTGGATTTCTCCGTATCCTCGTTGATTTTTCGCACATACTCTAACCTGGCATCCAAGTCGTTCTCTTTTCCAACTAGCTCTTGGTTCCGCTCTTCATATTTCGCAGCTAAACCGTAGCAGACTCCTCCGCCGACTACTGCAACACCGACTCCAATAAGGGCGCATATCAAGCTGTTGCCTCCCGCCACATCGCATATTCCATAGCCAAGGCCGCCCCCCGCCGCGGCACACTCCACTGCTGCGGCATTTTTCGTCCCAATTTGATCACGTAGCGTGGCGCAGCCTGATACTAGTGAGACGAGTAGCAACATCACAGCTTTTTTTTTCATAATCGCCTCTCAAACATACGGTCAACGTCGCCAGAAAATTTTTAGCGAGTGAGACATTCTTTCCTCCTTTTTCTATAAACCCCTCTCGGATTTTTTTTGATGCCATTCGAAGATCGCTAACTGTTTTCAGTCGCAGGGGAATATAAATCTCGCGCTAGAAGTTTCCTTAGGCCTAACCCCTATGGGATGTTCTTTGCCTCCGGAGGTCGCTCTCAAGACAAGTCGTCATATTCGTCTCTGTCCCGGTTGCCACCGCTCGACACTTTCTCCCGACCAATGCTTATCCTCTTAAACTCAAATACCGACGCTCCCATTTTTATTTTTGCGCCGTCATCCAGGTTTGTCGACGAATTGCTTCCAAGTTCTTTTCCATTAAGTACAGTCAAGTTTGTTGTGATAAGGGTAATTAATTCATCCCTATGTTCGCGGCAAACGATTTCGGCATGCTCATCAGAAAGGCTCCTGTCCGCAGCAATGCGTATATCACAATGCTCGGCTTTGCCAATTAGATTTCTTCCTTCATAAAGTACAAATAGCTTACCTTGAGGGAATAAGTTGAATGTTGCCAAGGCTCCAGCAAGTCGTCGTTTACTTTTGCTGGACTCGCTTATGGGAGATTCCGATTTATCAGATCGATCAAACTCGGTGTAGTCCGGATCATTTGATTCTCCGTGATCGGTTACAGTGGGTGTCCGTCCCATATTCATACTCCTTTGTAAAGTGTCACTCGAGTTAAGATAATTACCTAGGCCAATAGTCTTCGTTGCTTCACAATATTTGCAGGTCTGCCATTCTGGGTCCATTGCATGACCTTTTTCACAGAAGCGAGTTGACGTGCCTGAGGCAGGGATGCCCAAAATTTTTTTGAATAACGCCACGACTATCCCTTGGGCCGACTTATTGGTCATCGGAAAATTCCAATGGGCTAATAATACAATTTGGTCGTTGTATGTTCGTGGAGCACCCGAGGCGGTGCAGCGGTTCATCGTTTACCATAACCCGGTAATTTTGGAACTGAAGCTGCTGGTTCTTTGGCTAAGATATGCCACTAGGGCGACTGCGGCTGAAACACCCACGAATGCGGGGACTACAACCCGCGCGCGCTTCCATCGCTGTTGATTCATTCTTGAGTTTGCGTATTCGATCAGTTGCACCGTCACGTTATCCTCTCCACCTTTCTCCATAGCAAGCTGGACCAACTGGTTCGCTAGGTCTTGGGGTCCTCCTTTCTTGTTAAGAACATCCCCGATCTCTCTATCCGAGACATAACCGTGAAGCCCATCGGAGCACAGAAGAATTCGATCTCCCTGATACAGGTGAATCCATGGCGAAATGTCCACAGGCACCGACTCAGAGGTTCCAATTGCTCGTTCCAAGATGCTTGCATCGGGATGCAGAGCTGCTTCCGCCTCAGTGAGGAGGCCGTCCTCAATCATTCTTTGAACGCGGCTGTGATCGCGGGTAAGGCGCTCTAATTTTCCTTCCCTGGTAAATAAATAGGCTCGGCTATCGCCTACATGGGCAACCATAGCTTGTGAGTCTGCAATTAACGCTACGACGGCTGTTGCACCCATGTTTTCCGTTGCCGGATTTCCTGCATGCCCGCGTTGGTAAATGACCGCGTTAGCCTCTTCAAACGCATGTTGGGTTGCTTCCTGAATGGAAGAACGAGGGTCAAAATCGCGTAACCTTGCGCTGAGTATTTCAACCGTTAACTCCGCCGCTACGCTTCCGCCTTCATGCCCACCCATCCCATCGGAAACGATATACACGTCCCCGAATATGGCATTTACACGGCTCATCCTGTCTTGGTTTTCGTTCCGAATATACCCCATATCGGAACAAGCGCCGACTGACCATCGCATGTAACTTTGTCGAACCACTTTTTATCCATCCGACCGCGTTTGCTTACGAAATTAAGGAACGAAGGGCTCCGCGCCAGTGATTGTTTGGGAACGCTCATTCGTTTGTTTTAAAAGCTCAAAAATAGTACTTCCAACCCGGATCTGATCATTTGGCGAGAGTACGGTTGGTGCAACAATGCGAGTGCCGTTCAGAAAGGTTCCATTACGCGATTCGCTGTCGCTCAGATACAGATGGCCCGACTCATAAGTGACGCGAGCATGCCGCCCGGATACCCGCTCATCACTTAGCTGCAATTCATTTTTTTCGCTAGCGCCTATGTGATAAACCGCTTTATCAATAGGGAACTGACGACCGCGGGTGGGTCCGCTGATGCAGTGCAATAACGCTGCTGGTCGACCTTGGCCAGGCGGCGGAAACGTATCCAATACCTTTGTGCCTCCTCGCGGTGCTTTTGGTGCGTCTCGTTCCTTCCGAGGTGGGGAGGGCGGTAGAGGCGGGGGTGGAGGGGGTGGAGGGGGAGGGCGCTTTTCGCCCATCCCTTTATAGAGCATATAAATTACTCCCAATGCCAAAGCCGCGCCCAAAACCCACAATAGAACTTTGTTTCCAGGTGTCGGTACGGACGAATCGGTCTGCGAACCGGTACCGATATCCGGCGCAGAAAGACGATTGTCGACTGTACGAGATATGACCGGACCTGCACCTGGAGGTGCGAAATCTAACCTGACAGAATTTGCCAAACGGCCGTCTTTAGAAGGTGCATAGTGGAAAACCACTGCGTACGCGGTTTGCGCAGGGGATAAACTGAGCAAACCTTCCAGCGCTTTTGATAGCTCCTGCTTATTTGACACAATCAAATATTGACCGCCTGTCTTCTTTATCAGACGTTGAAGCAATTCAGAATCTCTGCGCGCGCCATTGCTGATTTCAACCGCATCTATAACCAGGCCCTGTGCTTGGGCTCCGCTTATAATCACTTGGTCAGATACACTACTGCCTTTATCCTTTCCGGCAGTAATGAGTAACAGGCGCTTTGAACCCTCCTGGCGACTAGTCAAGGCGGCAAGGCCTTCCTTTAACGCATCGTAGAGTCTGGTTTTGTCATCGTGGGCAGTCGTAAGCCCTAAGCGCGCCGTTTCTTTGATGAGCTCTGCAGAGTTATTAGAGAAATCATGGAGTTTCTTTACTTCTGCTCCAAATTCGTACAGTGCCACGTTCAATTGGGGGCTAGGTGAAGATAGTAATGTTGTGAGTGAGTCCCGGATATATTGCTTTTGGAGCCGAGTAGGATTGTTTGAGTCGACAGAAAAAACTATGGAGGTTTTGGGCCTGGGCGAATCAATGGCAGAAAGTTTTACCTCCTGCGCAGGAACGATGTGCTTCTCATCCAATCTCAGCTGAAAAGCTGAAGCATCGGGTACGCTCGCGGCAAAAACATTTGTAGTGGCAACAATACGCCCGGGTTGCTCCTCTTGGAGCGACAAAAGCTGTAGCTCTTCGGCATGGCCAAAGCCCACCGCCCCAAGAGCCATACACCCCATCGCTACGCTCAACAATCTGCTACCCATCGCACCCCCCCCACCGGATGTCCTTTGATATCCGCGTTGCCCCTGTACCGGCGCGGCGAACGATACGCTTCGTCTTCCCAACCGCTCGCTAGCGCTTCCCCTTTTCCGCAAAAAGCACGGTTAGGATAAGTACACGAGCAAGGACTGTGCCGAGGAAGGGGGGAAAGCCCGCGGGTGTAGGAGAAAATTATTCAATGCCTTTCTCGAAAAAGACTGGAAAGCTACGGGAATCAATTGCTTTTGATAAAGATACATTCTTGACGAGAAACCAGATAATTGAGTCCCTAAAGGGTAAGTACACGCGTATGGGTAAGAACCTACCCATGCGGGATTAATATCATCTGTTGAGTTTTACCGGCCCTCTTTCCAGAAAAGGGAATTAATAGTAGCTAGTTTAAGCATACAGAATGAATGCGAGCATTAATTCCTTCTTACGTCGACTCTGCTCCCCTTAATAGTAGATCCGTATATTTCACAATATTCGCCAGCAAATCACGCCTCTCCGGGAACTGCCGCCGTATTTCACCCAAAAAACAAATCCTCTTTTCAGACAAAACGAAAGGACGTCAAAGTGCTTCTCCCAGCCATCCATTTGCAACCCATTGGGTTATTTCTGACCCATGCGAAGCACAGCTCTATGAAAATCAAAACGTTTTTGACATATATTTGCCTATCTTCATAACTCATAACTGCTATTTGCCAAGGAACGTGGATTCGTAACTCTGCATTCCGGCCTTTTACCGATACATAACTCTCTGTAATCGCCCAATTTCGTTGGATTTTTAACAATGGCATGAACATTGCATAGACCAATTTATCAGCGATTTTTGAGATGGTGAAACATGATCAATGACTTGGACGAAACCTTGGCCTCGCTTCTAAAGCGCGAGCTTCCCCCAAGGTTGGCCGAGCAGGTGCAAGTAAGTTTTAGTGCGCCCGATGATCAATTTCCGCCGCCTTCAGTTACTTTGCCCGCTATAGACCTTTTCCTATACGA
Source organism: Nitrosospira sp. Is2 (assembly GCF_033095785.1). GTDB lineage: Bacteria > Pseudomonadota > Gammaproteobacteria > Burkholderiales > Nitrosomonadaceae > Nitrosospira. The sequence goes on from NZ_CP137134.1 coordinate 3,101,916, forward strand.
CATACGCGAAAACCTGGAGCTTAGAAGCAACGAGGTATATCTGAATCGCAGATCAGATGGCACCGCTACTAAAACTGGCTCCCCCGTACGGATAGATGCTTCTTACTTGATAACAGCATGGCCCAGTCAAAGCGTGGTGGATCCTTCAGAAGATGAACATCGTTTGCTAGGAGATGTGATAAAGGCCTTATTGCGCTACCGGACGATACCCGAAGATGTGCTGCAGGGGTCTTTAAAGGATCAAGACCTTCCTTTGCCGGTGAGCACGCTCCAACCCGGACGTCTCCAGAGTCTTGGAGAATTTTGGCAAGCCCTGGGGGGAAAGCCAAAGGCGGCGCTGAACTATACAGTGACACTGGCAGTGGAGGTAGCGAAGCCGGAAGTGGTTGACCTCGTCACCGAAAAGGTGATCAAACTGCGGATGCAAATAGGGGAAGACTTGTGAAATCGTGGACAGACTGGGAAGTGTGTCGCCACTTCGTCAGTATCTGTGGACGCGTATCAGACATGAACGGTCGCCCGCTGGAAGGTGTCGAGTTGAGTACGGTTACAGACACGAAGCCGGGCAAAGCTCCATCCGTGTCCCGCGCCACAAAGGCCCATGGACAGACGGGAAAAGTTACAGGGAAAACTCGAAAAATTTCCAAAACAACTCAATCAAGCAAAGACGGGATATTTTTCCTACTTGATTGCCCTGAGGGGGAGTGTGAGGTAACCGCATTGAATACTCAAACCGCGATGGAGGCGAAACAGTTGGTCTCTCTCTCCGATCGAGCAAGGGAAAAGCCAGTGAAGGAGCGCGGATTAAAAGACGGATATCAGATCGAACTCGTTCTGAAAAATAAGGTGCGGCTGAACCAATTCGAGGGACTGGAAAGGAAGTCGATTAAGTAAAAACTTATGCCGGCAGACGGCCGGCATAACCAATTTAACGATAATTCACTAGAAGAGGATACAAAATGGCGAGACTCACTTACCAAGCTCCTGGCGTATACGTGGAAGAAGTACCTTCTGCCCGACAGCCGATCGCGGGTGTGGGAACCAATACTGCCGCATTTATCGGGATTGTCCCTGACACAATATACTATCCAGTACCAAATCCAGATTATGACCCTGTCGCAGCTGACGCTGCGCTACGACTTAAGCTCCTCCTTATCGAAAAGGGAAAATTAGAAGCGTCGGATAATGAGCAGGATAAAAAGCAGCTCGAAACGGTTGATACGGAAATTGCAAAAGTGCGAAGCGATTTAGAGGAAACCCTTGCCAGACTTCGGCGAGAATTGACAGGCCTTGAGACCAAGAGAACTAAGGCGGAACAGGATTTCCACGATGCTGAAAAAGCGCTTACAGACCTCGGGCCCGAAACAGACAGCGAAAACGATGATCAGAAAGCGAAAAGAAGAGCTGCCAACCTCAAAGTTACTGCTAAGCGAGGTGCATTTGCCGAAGCGGGAACGAAAGTAACGGAGAAACAACAAGCCTTAAACGATGCGTCGGTCAGACTCAAAGATTCGGAGAAGGTTGCAACAAGTAGTCCTACTTCCACGTCTGAGACTAAAGCAGGGCCTTTGATACAACAAGAAATTACTGAGTATCTTGGTAAGGCACCTTCGGATGATCTGTTAAAGAAGTCGGTTCTCCGCCCTTATATGCTGGTCAAATTCGATGTTCGGGCCGAACCGCTTGACACAAGGTTTTGTACAAACTTTACTGAATATACAAATCGGTTCGGGCCATTCTCCATGTTCAATGAACGCCCCGAACCACAAGATGGAACGCCTCCGCCCAACCCCGATTTTTGGCAATATAGACCCCAATACCCCGGGCACCATGCATTGACCCACGCCGTATATGGTTTTTTTAATAACGGTGGTACTCGCTGTTTTGTTGCCCGCATCAACTCCGTCGCCCAACTGAAAGACACCCTGACAAATTTCGAGTCTATCGATGATGTCGCAATAATCTCCGCTCCTGGGCTTCCGAAAGAGCAGGATTATTGGACATCGTTGGCGGACTATAGTGAGACACACGAAAACGTGTTTGCGATCCTTGATAGTCCAGAAGTGGTTAATAAGGAGAATACTAATGATTTCGACATTGACCGGCTCTCCTCTCCCGGGACAGGAAGTGTACCGCGCATTTGTAAAAACGCTGCTTATTATTTTCCTCACATTGAGGTAGTTGATCCGGCAAAACAGTTGCAAGATACCGATCCTGCTCGCCAGGTAAGTGCGAAATACCGGGGGCGAACCCATGTCCCGCCCAGCGGGCATATGGCAGGCGTGTATGCCCGAACTGATGAAGAGCGCGGCGTTCATAAGGCGCCTGCAAACTGTGTCGTTCGCGGTGCCATTAACGTAAAGTATTACGTCAGCAAGCCTGTCCAGGAACAGCTCAATCCTAACGGAATCAATGCAATCCGCATGATGAACGGCGCGGTAACTGTATGGGGCGCGCGCACTATCGGCGGAGACCGTAATGGCGAATGGAAATATATACCCGTCCGACGCTTCTTTCTGTTCTTGCAAGAATCTATTGACGAGGGTACGCAGTGGGTGGTGTTCGAACCTAACGATTATGCACTGTGGGCAAAAATTCGCTTGAATGTAACGGCTTTCCTTACCAACATTTGGCGCAGCGGCGCACTGTTTGGAATGACTCCAGAAGAGGCGTTTTATGTCAAATGCGACGCAGAACTAAATCCGCCTGAGGTGCGCGATTTGGGTCAGGTCATCACAGAGATCGGTGTGGCGATCGTAAGGCCGGCCGAGTTCGTCATATTCCGTATTTCGCAATCAACCGGTTTAGAAAAAAGCTGAGCAACCTCCAGCATGGGATCACCGATGAATCGTGAAGCTGATCTAAGTGCGATACGCAGCGACTTTCGCAGGCCAGGGGTGTATTACCAAACGCTGGCTCGCCCTCGCCGCGAGGAGCAACAGTTCCATACGGGCATTCCCGTTTTTATAGGTTTTGCAGAGAAAAAAAAACAGGGAAGACAGCCCACACAAGCTCAGATTGGGCCAGAAATGTATCAGGTGGACAGATGGGAGCAATTCGAGCAGTTGCACCAGCCTTTGCCTTTCTCCGAGAGTTATCTCGTCTATGCGATTCGAGGTTTTTTCGAAAATGGCGGACGGAGATGCGTAGTATTGCCTGTCCAATATGAGAGGAATAGTCCTTCCGAGGAACTTGCTGATGTAATGGCTGAGGCTTTGACAAAACCATTCATTCCCGGGGGAGTTCTCGAAGATTTCGACGAGATCGATCTCATTTGTGTGCCTGATGCAATGGTAAGTGTAATTCGAACTCACCGGGAAAAGGTAATCGAAATCCAATCAGCAGTCGTCGATCATACGCGCAGAATGGGTGATCGCTTTGCGATACTGGATGGTTTATCCAGCGATAACGATAGTAAAGGGCGGAGCTTGGAACAGGATCACGTCGCCCCCGCCATCTTGCACTGGCAGTCGTTGCCGCCGGAATATGGGGCGCTGTATTACCCTTGGGTGTGGGTCAAGAAGGTTTCGCTTGAGAGTGACGCCGAGGTGTGGCCGCCAGTCGGCGTTGCAGGCGACAGACAGGCAATGCAGCGTGCCAATCCGGTGGTCAAGTCTCTCAATTCTCAGACTGCCAAGCTTGTGCCTGCCTGTGGTCACATCGCTGGCATCTATTCTCGGACCGATTCCAGGACTGGAACTCATAAGGCGCCCGCTAACGAACTTCTAGAAGACGTACATCGAGCGGAAATTGATTTTACGAATGATGAGTTGGCAACGCTTAATGAGGCCGGCATCAACTGCTTGAGCGGCTTTGCCGGACATGGAATTCGTGTTTGGGGGGCGAGAACCCTGAGTGGGCAGCCCTCCTGGCTGTACGTCAACGTGCTACGTTTGTTCCTGACTTTGACACGATGGGCAAGGCTAAATATGAACGATCTAGTATTTGAAACAAATGATGGAATTTTATGGGAACGAGTTCGCCAGCGTCTGAATGCTTACTGCCGCGATTTATTCGACCGAGGGGCACTGATGGGAACCAGTCCGACAGAGGCCTTTTTCGTAAAGTGTGATTCTGAAACAAATACGAGGGAAACGCGGGAAGCAGGGCTGGTAGTCGCTGACGTTGGTCTTGCGCCTGCTGTTCCTGCAGAATTTATTATCGTGCGTATTACGCAAAGCGCTAGCGCAACCGTCGCGACCGAGTATAGCGCTTTATAACAACCTAGGAGGGTAACAATATGGCAAGTACGGGAGAGCGCAGAGATCCTTTGCGTGGATTCAAATTCAGAATCCAGATTGATGGGATACAGCGAGCAGGATTTCGGGAGGTATCGGGGCTGGATTCCGGAACAGATCCAATTGACTACCGCGTGGGGGATGACAAGACGATGACAATCTCAAAGCTGCCAGGCCTAAAGAAATTCTCGAACATCACTCTCAAGCGGGGGATTACCGACGATCTGGACCTCTGGAAATGGCGCAAGCAGGTGATGGATGGGAAGGTAAAAGATGCCCGCAAGAATGGTTCCATAATCTTGATGGACGACGAAGGCAATGACGCGGCCCAGTGGGACTTTGTTGCGGCTTGGCCGACGAAGTGGACGGGACCGACATTCAACGCGACGGCCAACGAGGTAGCGATAGATACGCTTGAAATCGCCCATGAAGGATTGGATCGCACCAAATGAACCTTGAAACGGAGTTTGATTTCACCCTGCCGCACGGTTACCGCGACGCAGAGGGAAACATCCATAAGACGGGGATGATGCGGCTTGCAACGGCAAGTGACGAGATTTCTCCTATGAAGGATCCTCGTGTCCAATCGAACCCGGGGTATCTGGCAATCATTCTTTTATCCAGGGTAGTTACCCGACTGGGGGAATTGCCGCAAATCAACCCCAGAGTAATTGAAGAAATGTTTGCGGGGGATTTTGCATTTCTTGAAGATATGTACAGGCGCATCAATTCAAATGGCCACAACCGGATCGACGCGGTTTGCCCTGACTGTAGTACCCGTTTCGAAGTCGAGGTCAAAAGCACGGGGGAGCTATAGGCTACCCCTCGTCCGAAATATTTGAGGAGGTAGCCTATGTCGCCTATCACTTTCACTGGCCGTATAGCGATTTGATGAACCTTGACCATATTGAACGTCGCCATTGGATGCAGGAAATAGTGAAAATTAACGAGCGCCGAAATCGCGAGGAAGAAGACAATCTTCCTGAGTACCCATGAAACTATACGACAACAAAAACAGGGTTCCCCATGATCCGTATTCTGCTTTCCTGTTTTCCGTTCACATTGATGGCGGAGACAAAGTGGGAGGGTTCAACGAAGTCTCGGGCTTAACTTTCGAGATTGAAGTTCAGACGTTGCGGTTTGGAGGCATGAACGCATTCGAACATCAACTACCCGGCCCATCAAAATTTCCTTCTCGCCTGGTACTTAAACGCGGATTGGGAGACATTGATTTCCTGTGGAAATGGTATCAGCAAATAGCAACCGGGAAGATTGTCAGGAGGGGTATTCATATCAAACTCAACAACGAACAAGGTATTGAGCGGACGTCCTGGAACTTCAAGGAAGCTTGCCCCGTGAAATGGGTTGGCCCAGAGTTGCGTGCAAATAACTCAGCAATTGCCTTTGAAGCCATCGAACTAGTACACCGCGGCTTGGCCGAAACCTAGAGCCATCTATCTCCAAGGTTCTAAACATGGCAAACATACAAGAAACCTTTAATCGAGCCGACCCTTGGGAGACACCAGGTTCACTCGGACTTTCCACGTGGGAGCGCCATGTGGGAAATCCGCCGTCCGCACATATGACACTCATCCAGCCTCAGCAATATTTGTTTCGGGAACAGTTTAACAAGCGTATGTCTTTTGGAAATAATCTCATTGCTCGCTCAACCCCTTATTCCGGACCTTCTTTGGGCAAACCCGATCTTATATTTCGAGTAAATCGCTTCTGGAAACGGATGCGTCGATGCGCCCATACGGAAGGTGGTCAGCCTGAGATGCTCGCCAAGAGGGGAGTGGGGTTGCCGTGGGGGAAGCCTGACGAAATGGATCACACCACCCGGCAGGATACCGTAAGTGCTGCTCCGTTGCTTCCCATGAGGGCAGCCAGAAGTATTCGCCCACTGTCAAGGCTCGCGTTGGCGTCTGAACTCAGCTTCGCGAGTGCCGGAGCCCATCCTGAAGATACCCTTGGCAGTGGGGCTATACACCTCAGTTCGAAGAAAGCTCACGGTTTAATGGGGCTTGACGCAGCCGCTGATCTACCCGCTACTGCTGGACTATCAGTGGCGCGGTCAACGGGGTTACGTGGAAAAGATAACGTAAACCTCATATATATAGCGGGACAAGCGCCCCGGACAAGGCAGAACCCACCGATCACCATTCCCGTTCAAACAGGGCGTAGTTCCGCCAGACCTGGACCACTGCCAAGGGCGGCGGAAAGCCTCGAGTTATCTCAATACTCCCACGCCAGCGGACGTGCAGAAGGAGAAGTTCATGGTGATGATATTGAGCATAACTCCCCACATGGCGTTGACACGGTCTTGCCAGCACCTTCACTAACACGACTGCGCGGGCATCCGATGTCGGCAGAGCTCTCGCGTATAAAACGAGATAATGTCTCCTCGGTTGGTAGATCAAATAGACTTGCCCGCAGTTCATTACCCCTGAGTCGCGCCATAAGCTTGGAACCAGGTCATCAAGATGTGCTCAGGGCGAGCCGCAAAATTTCGATGCCCACGTCGTCGCTACACAGTCATTCCGGCACCATCTTGATGGACACGGGCAAATCGAGACCACCCGAGATCGGCGTAACATCATCTTTTGAAAAGATGGGCGGCGAAACCAATGGCGATTCAACGCCAAATGTCGAGCTTTCGCTTCCCGAGGCTTCAATTGTTAGGCGAACAAACAAATCCCCATCCACAACCTTCGGGGCGGCTGGTGAGCTAATACCGCCTTCTTCTAAACATTTGGCGGCGCGGCTCGGCACCGATCATTATTCGGGAAGCCTATCAAATTTTTTTGAGCAGCGGGCTGCCTTAAAAAGCACGCACCGGGCATACCCGGTACACACCCTCATCAGGTCGGGCTTGAGGCCGCTCGCGCCCGGAGCCGGTTTAAAAAAACCTGAGGCTCATCGCCTTACCGCATGGTCATTTCCAAAACGATCCGACCACTTACCCCATGGCCCCACATTATCGGTGTCGGCAAAGTCAATAGGCGAATCCCATCGACCTTTAAAATCGAGCATCAACAGGGCAACGGCCGAGAATGGCGAGGCTGTACGACGGCCCTCCGAGTTGACCAAGCTTAGTTATTCGTCGTCACCAGAAGCACAACAGCAGCCGAGCAATCAACGATTATCAAGTGGGGAGCCTCGGCAGTATGGTGAGGTAGACAAAAAAGACCTCAATGCAGCGTGGCGCGAAACCATTAACCCTCTCCGTGCAGGCTTTCATACCCCTCCAATTCGGAGTTTGACGCATTTAGAGGTCGGTTTTACACCGTATGACCCTTCAGCACTGCCCTACCTCCGTCGGCATATTGCGCCGCCGCCAGCAGATCACTTGTCGAGGCGCGGATTGGCACACCTGCATGGCTTGGCAGGACAAGCCCTTCGGTTCCACAGGCTTGTCGCCCCTCAGAATGACGGCGCTCAATACACCGCTAGCGTAAAAAATCATACCACGTCACCCGCCATTGCCCGACTTGTCGGTGTCACTTCAGGCAAAAATCGCGGGGCCCCCACCGTTTCTGGCAACTTCGCCGCCCAGCCGGAGTTTGGGCTTCTTTGGGGGCCGGTCGCTCCCAGACAGTTTCACTCCCAGCATTCCCAGCAAGCGCCGATCTCTACCATTTCCGGTAACCTTGATGCAAGCAGCACAGGTGCTGTTGCCGCCAACAGGGCTCCGAGCCCGACGTTTCATCCGACCTCAACATTTTTGAAACCTCCTATGACGGAACTTAACTTTCACCTGGAGCAGCGTTCCTATGTAAGCTCTCGCCCTACATCAGTAGGGCTGCCTATCGCGACGCAGATGAGTCTAGCCAGATTTCCATTTCGTAGGCTCAATATGATCGAGAGTAATGGTGGCCCCAGTACCAAGGAGCCCAGTGATCGTTCTCAGGCTAGCGTTAGTTCCTTTGGAATGACTTCTTTGAACAGTAAAGGGCCGTTCGGCTTCCGTGAAAGGCCGCTGTTAAATTTACAACAGAGACAGAACCAAGTCATGCGACGCTCTGAAACCAGTACCGGAGAACGGCCGGACTCTGATGGGGAGCGTTATGGCGTGGTGCCCGCTCCTCATGATCATTCAAGCAATATGAATAATGATCATCATAGCCACAAGGCATCAGGAGTCACCGAGTCTTCGTCTGGCGGGTCCAATGCTGATGAAGTTGCGGAGCGGGCTTGGCGCATTATGGCTGAGCGGCTTGTTATCGAGCGGGAACGGAGGGGATTAGCAAAATGGCCTTAGAAAACTGCCCAGATTCATCAGTCGATAGTGCGAAGGTGAGGCTGGAAAGGGGCCACCCCCTGCCAGTTCTCACAGAGAGAATACGAGGAAACGCGTAAATGGGACCTTTAGCAAGACTCGGAATACTGATAGAACTGCCGGGCGGTCAATTTCAATTTGATGAGAAGAACCCCGCATGCTTTATCGAAGCTAAATTTAATCCCGATCGTCTTTCAACAAGCCGCAGCGCACAATGGAAGTCACAGCCTGTCACAAAACGCGACTGTCCTGAGCTGCAGTTCACTGGATCTGAGCCGGGTACGCTCGGCGTCGATTTGTTCTTCGACACCTATGACAGTCCTTATTTACCAAAGCGTAGCGTTGTGAAGGACTACACAAGCAAGTTGCATCATCTTACTACTGTTGAGAAGCACGGCACCAAGCATCGCCCACCCTTATGCCGGCTCAAGTGGGGCGAGATGGGAATTTTTTTTCAAGGGGTATTGCAGCAACTTGATTTGGTGTTCACCCTCTTCACGGAAGAGGGTATACCGGTGCGTGCAACAGCGAAATGTACCTTCAAGCAGTGGCGGCAAAATTCTGATGATCTGCAAAAACAGGATTTATTATCGTCCGATGTTGCAAAGGTGTGGGTGGTCAAGCGGGGGCAGACCCTAGCGACTATTGCGGCACAGGAATATGGGGATACACGCAAATGGCGGTCCATCGCTCGTGCTAATGGTATTGAGGACCCTACAGATCTATACCCTGGGTCCGTACTGCTCTTGCCCGCCCTGCGGGCCTCTTGAACTCGAAATTTACCATGGCAGCCCGAGACCAATTTGATACCCTCGCGCCGGAGTTCGCGGTTCATATCAATGGCTCCCCGCTCCCTAACGAAGCTGTTGCCGATATTGTTTCCATAGATGTGCTGGATGACGTGGATGCGATGAGTATGTTTGCTATTACGGTTCCAGGATGGGATTCAGCCAATATGCAGGTGAAATGGATGGACGCGGACTTGTTTCGAGAGGGCAACCCCGTCGAGATTGAATTGGGTTATCGCGACAACTTGAAGCCTGTGTTGAGCGGCGAAATTACGGGCCTTGAACCCGACTTTCCGGAAGCACGTCCTCCCACTTTGACAGTTCGCGGCTACGATCGCCGGCACAGACTGATGCGGGAGCGTAAAACCTTATCCTTTACCAATCTAAAGGACAGCGATATAGCAGGCAAGTTGGCTGCAAGCGCTGGGTTGAGGCCTCAGGTGGTGGATACCAAAGTGACTTTGCCGTACGTACTGCAGCATAACCAGACTGATCTCGAGTTCCTGCTTGGGCGGGCACAGCGTATTGACTATGAAGTCGTCGTAGAAGATCGTTCTTTGTTATTCCGCCCCCGCAAAATCAAGGATACAGCCGCACTAACCCTAAGGCGTGACATAGAATTACTAGAATTCCGCCCCCGGATGACAACGATGGGGCAGGTTCAGGAACTCAATGTTCGTGGCTGGAACCCTAGCGATAAAAAGGAAATCGTGGGACGGGCCGTCGCCGGAAATGAATCAACGTTAATGGGAGGACATGTTTCCGGCCCATCCAACGTGAAGAAGTTGTTTTCACATACTGCAAGCACGAAGGTTACTGATCCTGTGCATAGCCAGGCGGAGGCCGATCAAATGGCCAAACAGAAATTCCGAGAAATCGCCCTTGGCTACATCAAGGCACAGGGCGTATGTATTGGCGACCCCAAGCTACGACCCGGAACCGTGGTAAAAATCGAAGGTATCGGAAAGCGCTTCAGCGGCCTCTATTACGTTTGCTCTACAGAACACCGTTTTTCACGGAAAAAGGGGTATCGGACCGCCTTTTCAGCACAAAGGAACGCAACATGATGGACGCTGATCTCCTGTATGACTTGCTGGCCCGTCGCGATTCCGGTGGAAAATGTTTCGGTGTTGTGGTGGGTATCGTCACAAATAATCGTGATCCCGACAACATGCATCGAGTCAAGGTTCGCTTTCCCTGGCTCAGTCATTGTGACGAAAGCAATTGGGCCCGTGTCGCCAGCCCCATGGCGGGGAAAGGCCGAGGCGCCTACTTTTTGCCGGAAATTGACGACGAGGTACTGCTCGCGTTCGAGCACGGGAGCATCGATCACCCTTATATAGTTGGCTCGCTGTGGGGTGGCAAGGATCAGCCGCATGAGAGTAATTCAGACGGAGCAAACGACAATCGGGGCATCAAGTCGCGTAGTGGCCACGTATTGCGGCTATGCGACAAATCAGGAGAAGAAAGCGTTGAGATTATCGATAAAAGCGGTGACAACAAAATCGTGATCACAACGTCGGAAAACAAAATCCTTATTGAGGCGAAAGGAAACATCGAAATCACTTCCAATACCGGGAAGATCACGTTCAGCGGTATCGGAATCGAGATGAAATCACAGGCAGGCGTGGATATTTCCGCGAATGCGCAGGTAAACATCAGGGGTGCCTTAGTCAATATCAATTAATCATAGTCATTTCGATACGAGAAATTCAAAAAGGAAAAAGGCATGTCCATACCGGTTCTTGGAGTCGGCTGGGGATTCCCGGTTAAGCGGGCGGATGATTCGGCGCAGGCATCGGCCCACTTTGTCATCGCAGAATATGAGGAAAGCGTCCGGCAATCCATCGTCATTATCCTGTCCACCGCCAAAGGTGAAAGAGTCATGCGTCCGGATTTCGGTAGCGGGCTGAGCGAATTGGTGTTTGCTGTCAATAACGCCGGTACTCGGGCCATGGCAGAATTCGAGGTGCGCGAGGCACTGGAGAAATGGGAGCCGCGAATAGATGTATTGGGCGTCGAAAGTTCCACCGGGGGTGATCGAGGCGAGCAACTGATGATCTTTATCGACTATCGGGTCCGGACCACCGACAACCGTTATAACATGGTGTACCCATTCTATCTGGACAGGCCTCTTACATGAGTACCGTCGGGCCGCCCCTTATCCGCGAGCAGGCGTGCTCAGAAGAAGAAATCCGGGCCATCGCCATGAGTCGCCTCGAAAAGGTCGGTTTCATACAGGAGGGTGGAGATCTTATGAAAGACGGACTGGTTCGGGTCCTTGCACGTTATTGCGGAATCCTGATCGAGCGGCTGAATCGAGTACCGGAAAGCCATCATCGCGCTTTTCTAAGCATGCTTGGTGCGACGCCAGCGCCTGCACTTCCAGCACATGTCGCACTTTCATTCAAGGCTGTGAGCGGAGCGACGCCAAATCTTCGAATTGTCGTACCTAGATTCACACAAGTTTCTGCATCGGCGGATAGCGACACGGTTGTGTTCGAGACGGTCCAAGATCTTCCACTGGTGCAGGCTGCACTCGTGCGAGCGGTAGCTGTCGATACTCGAGAGCTTGCCCATTCTGATGTCAGCAGCATAACCTCTCCAGCGTCCTCCGCTGACGTCGAGGAGCCTTTTTTCATGGTTGGCGCTATTCCGCTAAAGCGTTCCCTCCACATTTGTCAGAGTCAGGTAATTGGTACGTCCAATCTGACGGAATTGAAACTCAAGATAGCCCTGGACCAACCCGGCGAAATCGCACCGGATATCAGCGTTGAGTGGTTCGTGGAATCCGCTGACGCATCCGTTTTATTGCCAGCAATATCAGACACGACGGTTGGGCTGACGCGCAGCGGCGAAATAACCTTTGCCCCACCCGAAAAATGGCCGAATCAGACAATCGCTTCCATGTCAGCCCGTTGGCTTACCTGCCGTCTGAATCAACTCAGGTCTCCGCAAACTTCGACTGGACGGGGAAACGCGCATCTCATTCGAATCACGGGAATAGAGATATCCGGATTTGCTCGTCCCGCATCAGCGCCGATCGAGGCCGCTTATAACGGGACTATTCCACTAGATGTTACCCGAGATTTTTTCCCCCTTGGAGAAAGACCTCGTTTTGGTGACGTTTTTTTCGCGCTTTCCGAGAGTTTTACACTTAGCGGCGCTCACATTTCTCTCGACATAAAGCTCACTAATCCTATGGGCCGTGAAGATTCCCCAATCCCGGCGGTCAGCAATCACGGCAATCCCAAATTACTTTGGGAATGCTCCACCAGGCGGGGTTGGGTGATGGTGGATTGCAGGGACGGTACACGTGCGCTGACGCAGGACGGCGCGCTCCAGTTTGCCCTCCCGGATGATGTCATACCAACAGCGATAAATGGGAAGCAGGGCGGTTGGATACGGGTACGACTGGTTGGAGGCAGCTACATTTCCGCCGACCGGTCGACTGCCAATGAAGCATATCCCCCAATGGCCCCGCCTTCAATCGCAACAATGCAAATGACATCGGTCAAAAAGCTCGGGCCCGTGGAGCCCGAGAGTCTGGTTGTAGAAAGCAATTTTCAGTTCAAAAAGATAGACTTCGCATTCCCCCAGTCGTTTAATCCGTTCCCGCTCCCTGAGGAAGGCGCATTTTTGCTTTACCTTGGCTTAACCATCCCCGGGACGAAAACGTCCGATGTGGTCACACCGAATAGGGGAGGGTTTCTTACGTCGTTGGCAGGCCGGACCATAACGCTTTATTTCGTGCCGGATGCAGCGTGCAAACGGGTGTTCAGCCGCGATATTCGCTCCGACGCGTCTGCTATACCTCGCTGGCAGGCACGCACCGCAGCGGGTTGGCGTGATTGCGCCATCAAGGACCAGACCCAGGGATTAAACGCTCCCGGCACAATTGACATGCATCTGCCTGCAGAAATATCTGAATGGTACGACTCGGCACTTGATCCCCAACAAAAATTCTTGTGGCTGCGCGTCATCTGGGATTCCACGCGACCAGGGGTGTGTCCCTGTCCTCGGAGATTGCTGCTTAATACTGTGCTCGCCTCACAGACGGTACGACTGGCGGATGAGATCCTGGGATCGAGTAACGGCAAACCAGGGCAGATATTTTATGCATTGCGTTTGCCTGTCATAGGCGAGGTGACATTGCAAGTGCGAGAGCCGAGTGCCAACGGCCATACCGAAACATGGCCGGAAAGCGAATTCCAGGAAAAAACCCATTCATTTACTGACGCGGGTCGTCCCACAAATGAGAAATGGACACGCTGGTTTTGCGTCGAAGATTTTTCTCTTTCGGACTCACATTCTCGCCATTTTATTATTGACCGTCTTACGGGCCGCATTCAATTCGGGGATGGCAGGAACGGTCGAATTCCGCCGCCGGGGGCAAATAACGTCCGGCTGCACGAATATCGTACCGGCGGAGGCGTGCGCGGAAACCGGCCTGTGGGAACGATCACTCGACTTCATACGACGATTCCCTATGTTGAATCGGCCACCAATTATGAACCTGCCATGGGCGGGCAGGATACAGAGGGGCTTGAATCGCTAAGCGACGGCACCGCCGCGGGCCTCCGGCATCGCGATCGGGCAGTGTGCATTAATGACTACGCAGAACTCGCGCGCAAAGCCTCGCCTGAGGTTGCGTATGCCAAATGTATCGCAACGCGTGATCTGTTGGATGTGCCAACAGAGCGTGATCTAAAGCCCGGTGTCGTCAGTGTAACTATTGTTCCTCGCATTGCGGATCCATGCCCACGGCCTTCCTATAATCTGGTGAAGGTAGTTAAGGCATTTCTCGACGCGAGGCGACCCGTCGGAGTGGATTTGATTGTAGTCGGGCCCGAATACGTCCGCGTCAGTGTACTGGCAGAAATTGGTTGTCTGCCCGGCCATTCAACGGTGGGGGTGGTGGAGGAGTGCGAAAAGCGATTACGCGATTTTCTCCATCCGCTGACTGGCGGGCAGGGCGGCGGCGGATGGCAATTCGGGGAGCGGCCGCATGTATCGGACATCTATTCTTCTTTCGAGGCAATAGAAGGACTGGATCACATTCGTACGTTAACGCTAAGAAGCGAGGAAGAACGCCCGGGATTGTTGCTTGGAGAAACGTTTCTCATATGCTCAGGCAAGCACGAGGTGCGCCTATGTTAATGCGACTTTCGATGTTTGGTTTGAAAGTTCCTCACACCCGCCTCCATAAGCATGACATGGGGAGGCCGAGGACTTCTCTATTCCGCTACGCTCAGTACGGACGGCACGGGAACACTGGTTTAGGCATGCCGCGATGAGCATACCAACGCTCGATCTTGACGACCGTAGCTTTGATGACCTCGTACGAGAAGGTCTTGCACTATTGCCTACCGTGGCACCCCAATGGACCAACCACAATCCGTCGGACCCGGGCGTAACCATTATCGAGCTCCTGGCGTATTTCACGGAGATCCTGGTTTACCGGATAGGACGAATTTCGCCAGCCAGTAAAGTACAGTTTCTGAAACTGCTTACTGGGTCGAACTGGGAAGGGCTGGCCCAGGACAAAAGATCCCGATTCCTGCGATTACTCGCGGGAGCAAGAGAGGACGCTTCAGGTGAACTTGAAACAGCAGAACCCGCAGACGTAAAAAGGGCGATTGAGTATGCGCTAGTAAAGGCGGGCCCGGACGAACTCTCGCAGGCAATTGAATATATCGTTCATGACGTAACGCAAAACGAATGTGCTGTCACCGCTGCCGATTTTGAGCGATTTGCGGCGACGGCAGCAAGCCGCTATCTCGAATCGGCGCGGGTTCGGACGCTTTGCATACCCGGGGTAGATCTTGAAACCGGTCGTCCCCCATCCAGAACGTCAGATAACCGCGCTCATGTCAGTATCGTAGTCGCGCCAGAGCGAGAACTTACACCTCATCAAGCGGCAAAAGTGAATGAGACGGTAAAGAAGGATTTGCTGCCAAGATGCCTGCTCACCACGCGCATCCATGTGGTTGCGCCCATTTATCTGTATCTTGCAATTCGCATCGCCCTGGCTCTTAAGCCTGGCCATTTGATGGAGCATGTCTCGCGTCGCATAAGAGATAACCTGACGGGCGCGTTTGGCGACGGCTTCGGGCAAGGGCGGCAGGACAATGGGTGGCCATTTGGTCGGCCTTTGCACGTGTCCGAAGTGGTCGGAGCTATTGATGCTACCCCGGGGGTCGATTTCGTTGACGATATAACTATCCTCCAGATGACGACCGAGAGTCAGAACCTTGACTCTACCGAAGCCGCTTTGGGGATTCAAATCGACCGTCATTCGACTATCGGCGTAGATACTCTGCTTGGAGGACCGGGTTCCCTTGGACCAGGTCGGCTGCAACGGAACGATGAGGGCAAACTTGTTTCCATCGTGCTCAGACCGTGGGAACTACTGCGCCTGCAGGTAGCGGAAGGAAACATCGTCCCCATCGCAAAAAAGAAGACAAGCGGGGGAAACAATGGGTAAGCCCGGGGAGCGGCTACTCGATAGCCTCCCGGCTATCTATCGAGCTTCTGACGCGTCAGGCGACCTTCACCGTTTGCTAGGCGTCTTCGAAGAAATACTCTTTTCGAGCAACATGCCTCCGCCAGGCATCGAACAACAAATTCAAGACATCCCGAGCCTCTTTTCCCCGGGGGCAGGGGAGCCGGGACAAAACAACGCTGCGCGAACCCCGGACCGGTTTTTGCCGTGGCTTGCCACCTGGGTAGCGTTCACACCCCATGCGTTATTTGAACCACAGCAGCTGCGGAAAATTATTTCAGGAATTACTCCGCTTTATGGCAGACGTGGTACGCGCGCTTATCTGGAAGAACTGTTGAGACTTTGCTTTAACGAAATCTCTGCGGTTGAAATCCATGATGAGCCGGAGCAGAGATTTATTATCGGCTTTGCCAAAATAGGCAGTGACACCCTATTCGGGGACGACAGGCCTTTTTGGTTTCGGGTGACTGTAAATGTCAACAGCAGGGGAGGCGATGCCAAAATTACCGGCTCACGCCGTGAATTCGAACAACGGGTTCGAGCCATTGTCGATTTTGCAAAGCCGGGGCACACGGCTTATGAACTTCATCTGCTTTTTTCGTCCCTGGAGGAAAGCAGATCGACCGCGTGAACAGCGGGCAGCGGGACTTATGAGAGTGATTATGACTATTCGGGTGAGACAAGAAGGGTTGCGGCAAGCCGCTCAGACAAATTTTTGCATGACAATGTGTGACCGGAAGAGCCAGCCGCCAAGGGAGAATCGAAGTGCGTAAAAAACAACTTATCGGTAAAAAACCTGCATATTTTCAGGGGCAGCTTTTGCTGGCGGACGATTTTATCGACGAACAGAAATATCACATGAATGAGCTTGCCCGGCACAGTCTAAATCTCCACGGATGGGGCATTCTTCGTGGCCTTGAAGTCACGCGTGGCAGCGATACCAGCATAAACGTGGGGTCCGGCTTCGCAATCGATGCCAGGGGGCGCGAGATACCCATTAATCAGCCCGAGGTTCTTGATCTCTCTGCTTTCGCGCCATCTTCGCTGCTCCAGATTACGTTGAGTTACGAAACTGAACAGCCTTCCAAAGAGCGGCGGCGTATTGAATGTTATGGTGTTGTTGCCGCCTCCACAGGCATAGAAGAATCTGCTGTAGTGCTGGCAACAGTTCAACTGGACCAAGCGGGAAAGCTTACCGCCGAATCGATCAGCACCACTAATCGACGACATTTGCGCACAGTACTGTCGCCGGGTTCGGTAACCGCCTCTGCGCTGGACCCTAGCCTCCGCAAGGGGTGGTTGCGACTGCCATTTCGTCCCACCACGATTCCACAAGACCAGGCCGGGGGCGCGCCGCCCCCGTTCAGGATTGGCAGTACCGAGGCGAGATCGCATAAAGATTATAACGGTAGTCCTAATACCAACGGTGCTGGAGGAACCATGGCTTTCCCGCTTGCGCCCGGTGTTACACACTTGCATCGCCTTAGGATCGCGGGGCAGGAGAATGAAAAAAAACTGTCAGTCGCGCTGTTTCGGGGAGGCTGGGACGCTGTGAACAAGAAGCACCTCGGCGGCAGGGACAATCCCATGAGTAAATTGCTGGACGAGGAAATAGCACGCGGTGCATATGACCGGACGTATGAGGTCGAAGATGGGGAGCTCGATCCGGAGTGCAGTACGCTTTCTATTGACATACGTAGCACAGGTTACATACGGGTGTCGCTCGTAGCCGTCGAACTCTCCTATTGGGATTAAATCGTCAGTTGAGCCAATCAGACCAGGCAAACACAAAGTGACGAAACCGTACAAAGACTCGTTGGCACATTTGCTTGCCGAAATGGAACGGATCGATCTGCTGATCCGTTTTCAGATCGCGCACCGAAACATCCAGCGAAGTGCGGATGAGCAGTTCCATGGTTTGTACATTTCCGAGCAGGAAATTGACGCATTGCTGGCCAAGCCCATCGGATTGCCTCAATGGCTCGTCACGGCCGCGACCGGAGAAGCTCGCCCCGATCTGGCCGCGCTGGAAAAACAAATCAGGGAACGCAAACAAAAGAGCTTAAGCGGAGGCATGGAGCTGCGGCTGGAGAGGCTAAGAGAGCTCTTTGAGCTGACCCAATTTGACGTCGATGTCATATTGATCTGCCTGGCGGCCGAATTTGACCTGCGCTATGAGAAGCTTTACGCTTACCTCCAGGATGACGTCACCAAAAAAGTCCCGGGCGTCCAGCTGATATTAAACTTGCTCGCTCCGTCGCTAGAACTCAGCATCAGCGCAAGGCGGCGTTTGTCCGCAGACGCTCCCTTGCTGAGATTCAACCTTATCGAAATCGTGGAAGACCTGCCTCAGCCACGTGGGCCATTACTGTCACGATACCTCCAGGTTGACGACCATATTGTCCAGTACCTGCTGGGAGCCGAAGGGTTAGATGAGCGCATCCGCTCTTTCACCGAGACTGCGGGTGCCGGTCAAGGTTTCGATCTCCTCCCGTTAAATGATGACATCAAGCTGCGATTGATGCGCCTTGCAGCTGATATGTCGGATACGCAGACAGTCGTCGTGTATCTGAATGGCCCGAGCGGGGCGGATAAACAGAGCGTAGCCCAGGCGGTATGTCACAACGCGGGCACGAGATTGTTGGTGGTCGACCTGGAGCGGCTCATTGCCGGACCGGAGGCTGGATTCAACACAAGCCTGTCCTTGATTCAGCGCGATGCCCGCCTTCAGCAAGCCGCGCTGTTCTGGAAGGGTGTGAAAGCTCTGCGTGGCGAACAACGCCGCAGCACGCTCATCCATTTCATGCACAACCTGGAACTCGGCCTTTCGCTGGCTTTTGTCGATGCCGATATCGCCTTCGAGTCGGGCCCCGGGTTTCGCGCAATCACTTATTTCGACGTTACACTCCCGCAGCCGAGCTCCAGGCAACGAGCTGAAATATGGCACGACGCATTGGGAGAATACGAGACCCGCCTTGAGCCAAATGACATTGCAGAACTCGCCGTCAAATTTAAATTTTCCCGGGGCCAGATTCATGATGCATCCGCCACGGCATGGAGTATGGCCCGTTGGCGCTATCCGAATTCGCAGAGGATTTCCGCCTTGGAACTTTACGACGCATGCCGAACGCACTCGAACCATAAGTTATCATCGCTGGCTCATAAGATCCCGTCCAAATATCGCTGGAATGACATCGTTCTGCCGTTGGATCGAACCGAACAGCTGCGCGAAATTTGCAACCAAGTGAAATATCGGGACCAGGTGTATGGCGACTGGGGGTTTGACAAAAAATTAGCGATGGGCAAAGGGCTGTGCGTCCTGTTTGCCGGGCCATCAGGTACGGGTAAAACAATGTCGGCTGACATTATCGCGGGAGAACTGAAACTTGATCTCTATAAGATAGACCTGTCAATGATCGTGAGCAAATATATTGGAGAAACGGAGAAGAACCTCTCACGTATCTTCGACGAGGCGGAAACTTCCAATGCCATCCTGTTTTTCGACGAAGCCGATGCGCTGTTCGGGAAGCGCAGCGAAGTAAAGGACTCGCATGACCGCTACGCCAATATCGAGACCGGTTACCTGCTGCAGCGAATGGAGGAGCACGAAGGCATCGTTATTCTCGCAAGTAATTTTCGTAAGAACATGGATGAAGCTTTTGTCAGGCGTCTGCATTTCACCGTCGAGTTTCCATTTCCCAGCGAGGTGGATAGACGCAGGATCTGGGAAGCAGTGTGGCCGAAAGAAACGCCGCGTGAAGCGAATCTCGACATCGAATCTCTGGCAAGAAGTTTTCCTGTTACGGGCGGCAACATCCGCAATATCGCTTTGTCGGCGGCATTTCTGGCGGCGGATGACGGCGGGGTAGTCGGGATGCGGCATCTCATCCGGGCAACTCAACGTGAATACCAAAAAATGGGGAAACTCGTAGCAGAAAGCGACGTTGGAACGGCGCTTCAAGACATTGCTGCCATTTAGAAATATTGATTGCCATCACTACTGGCTCATTTAAGCATTTGCGTTCGATATTCAGCGATTTCATAAAGGGAGTAGCCGTGACAGCTCGGGAACCAAAGCTGTTTGGAAGAAGTGACCGACGCGATGGAGGTTGACCCTCGTGGTGACTAATAAAGGCTCACTCGAGACGTCCGTTTCGATTGGCAAGGACATTGTTTCCACTCTAAGGGACAGTGTGCTCTTCATCCTTTTTCTTCTCTTGCTTTTTTCCCCGGATATGATGAGAGAGCAGTTGAGCAAAGCGGGCTTTACTGAAGGATCTTTTGGCGGACTGATGTGGAGGGCGCAGGCAGAGACTGTAGCAGAACAGACCAAGGACATTGGACAGACCGTCGAGAAGGCAACCGAGAATTATGACGACCTGATCGAGCATCTCCATGAGCTGGAGAAGAACGTAACTGATCCGGGCTTGAAGTTGCAGGTAAAAAATATGGGTGAAATTGCGGAGGCGTCGCGTGCCGAACTTACCAAGGCAGACCAAACCTTGAAAAGTAGCTTGGCAACGCAGCAGCAATTCGTTGCCAAGATTGCTCCTTCAGCGGTTGTTAATTCCGGATGGATGTTTCTCGGCAGGGTAACTGAAAACAAGACGGCCTGGGCGCCCGGGTCACCCCAAACAGTAGATCCTGTCCCCGCGCCAATTGAACAGGGTGCAAAACTCAAGATCCGGACCGACGCGTACTTGCGCGCAGATGGCCCATCCAATTCCCGGGCATCGGCTCCGATAACCGGCGTGGCCAAAGAGAAGCAGGTAGTGCAGGTACTGGATGTCGACTACTCGCATGCTAAAGGCGGAGGATGGTTTGTTTGGGCAAAAGTTTCGTCCGCCTATTGAGTTCCAGGGGAATTTATTGGAGTTCGTGATTTTAGTTCTGGCAGCTAGGCCATAGCAAAAAGATGGTGGCGCACGGCGGCCCGGCAAGCAACGCGCCGGTAAGTAAACCTTTGAATAAGAAAAGTCAAACAATATGCAGATCAGTTTGCGATTAGATGTCGACGGATCGGATTGGGCTTGAGTAAGTTGAATTGATTGAAGCGGATGTAATGCTTGTTCAAAGCAATAGACGAGGCGAATAAGACGCACCAACGGCCGTGCAAACGGAGCAACGATCATGCAAACGAAAACAGTTCCCCCCCCCAGTAACGATAAGACCACCCCTGCCCCGGGTCATCAGCAGGAGTCGGTGACCAAACAGCAGGCCCTGGGTTATAAATCAGGTAAAAGTGCCGCTGAGGCATTGCTGCGGCTGCAGCGAACGCATGGAAACCGCTTTGTGCAGCGAGTTATTCAGGCAAAGCTCGAAGTGAGCCATCCCGGAGATCCGCACGAGCAGGAGGCAGACCAAGTGGCGGATCGGATCATGAGCATGCCTGCGGAGTCGACGCAATCGGTTGCTCAAAGAGAAGCGATTCCAGAGGAGGAAAAGGACAAACAGGAATTGGCGCAACCGGTCGCTGTGAAGAGAGTACCTGTTTCGTCCGATCAGATGCCCCTTCAGGAAGAAGAAAAAGAAGAAGAGAAACCTGACCAAACGATCACCGCGGCAAGGGTCGAAGAGGATGAAGAGCAGAACGGCGTCTTACCTCACGCAGAGGAAGCGGTCTCTGCAGCATCAGATTCCACCGGCCAGCCCTTGCCTTCCAATCTTCAACGCAAATTCGAGCAAGGACTGGGAGTTGATCTCAGCGCCGTCAGGGTGCATACGGGGCCACGCTCCATTGAGGCCAGTAACGCAATTAGCGCTCGTGCGTATACGACCGGCAGCGATATTCATTTCAATCAGGGTCAGTACGATCCAGAAAGTTCGGAAGGACAGCGACTGCTCGCACATGAGGTGACGCATACGATGCAGCAAACAGCTGGTATAACATCACCACAGAGAACACGTAAGTTGCAACGACAGGAAGCGCCAGACACTAACGTCGTGAACATGCCCGAAGAAAGGATCTCTGGTAAGGACCCTAACGTCATCCACATACCCGAAGACAAGCTCTCCGCGAACAAAGCCGACCCAGAGACTCAGCAGGTGATGACGAATATTGCAGCCGCCCGAACGCGCGCTATCGGCTATCTTGAGACAACGAAGACCGAGGTAATGATGGCAGTCGACAGTTTTAAGAGCTACGCTATTGTCGAAATTGACGGAATGGATCTTGATCCATCCTCAACCTTAGACTTGGTGCCGGTTCTTGTCGGAGCGGTCGGCGCTGTCATTGGTGGCGCTTTTCCACCTGCGGCTTTCGTTGGTATTACGGCAGGTCTCGTGGTAGGAGGAGGAAAGGCTATTGTCGCGGGCGGGATCAAAGAGGAAGGCGGCGCGTTAAAGCTGGGACTTAAAGCTTCGGTGCACAGCCTCTCTGAAGAGATCAAAAACGCCATGTCAGCTACAATTGTTCGTCTCAACGGCCGCATTCCCGTTCAGCTCAATGAGCTGGCGGCTACCGATAAAGGTGTGTGGGAGTTACTTAAGATCGGCAGTGATCGCAACATTGATACGGCTGTCAGTATGCTCGGAATTCGCGATCCCCATCAAACCTCACTACATCGTAACGTGCTCAAGGCGATGATGGCAGCTTTTGGCTCGTGGAAGGGTAAGGCGACGTTCCAGTTAGGAATGACCAGATCGCAGAAGACAATATCCGAAAATGTCATCGATAGTGAACTTCATGGCGGGCTACGCAATGCTCAGATGGCAGGAGAGAAAGAATATCTGGAAAAGGCCGAAAAAATGGCAGAGGAACACCAGTTCGGACCATCAAAGTGAAGATTGAAGAGCGCGGCATGATAGTAAGGACAAGCACCTAAGGCCGAAATTTCCCCTTGCGAGAATTTAGGTCTGTGCCAACTATTGGCAGAAAGCGTTTATAGGGCTGCTAAACGAACACAGGCGAAGCAAGTACATCATGCCAGCTTGGGATAACCGAATCTTTGAGTAAGACAACGCATCTACTGAAATTACCCGAAATCACCCGGAAGGCCCCAAAATAACTGAGGAGTTAGCTATAAAAACTAAACTAGCTTCGGCGACCAATAATTACAAGTTTGGTCGCTATCCGGGTTCACCAGCGCGAGCCGTAGCGCGGAACCTGGCACAGCAGTATCGGGGTAAGGGGATCACGGCCGCCTTGTTGCGTTTGCAGCGAGCGCACGGGAACCGCTTTGTGCAGCGGATTATCCAGGCAAAGCTGGAGGTAAGCTATCCGGAAGATCCGCACGAGCAGGAAGCAGACCAGGTGGCAGATCGCATCATGAGGATGCCGACGGAGTCGACGCAACCGGTTGCTCAAAGAGAAGCGGTTCCAGAGGAGGAAAAGGACAAACAGGAATTGGCGCAGCCCGTTTCTGTGAAGAGAATAGCCAGTTCGTCCGCTCAAATATCCTCGGAGAAAGAAGATAGGGAAGACAAAAAAACTGACCAAACGATCGCCGCTTCACGAACGGCAGAAGATGAAATCGCGAATGGCGTTTTATCCCATGCAGAGGAAGCGGTTTCCGCCAACCGCAGCTCAGCCGGCCAGCCCCTACCTTCCCGTTTAAGCAGAAAATTCGAGCAAGGGCTTGGGGTAGATCTGAGTGCCGCGCGGGTGCATACGGGTCCGCAATCCATCGAGGCCAATAAAGCCATAGGCGCGCGCGCTTATACGACTGGAGCCGACATTCATTTCAACGAAGGTCAGTACAACCCGGGGAGCGCGGAGGGCCAGCGCCTGCTTGCGCATGAGGTAACGCACACTGTGCAGCAAACGGGTCTCGCGCGTAAACCGCGAGCACGCCAAGCACCTGCCAAGACGAAGACTAGCGCTCAGTTGAAGGCCGATTTCGTTAAGGCTCAGGTTGCGTTGGGGCGTTTCAGTGACCCTTCTGTATCTCTTCCAGAAGGTCAATCCGGCCCTCCCTCGCCAAGAGGCGCGTTCTGGATGTTGAACGGCCTCGATCCTGCGGAAATGCAGGAGGTGCTTCGCCTGTGTGGCAAAGACGTGCGCCAGAAGCTCCTCACCCACATAGGCGATGCCGAGGGTCGGTTCGACAGGCCAAGACTGGAGTCGGGGCTAAGGTCGGCAGCCTGGGGAGAAAAGAAAGGAGGTACCGCGGGGCTTGAGATACTCGACGCTATTTGCAACGCAGGAGCGGGCTCGTTTGCGGGTGTCTGGGCCCTGCTCGCCGGCAAGTCCCGGGTAGGGGCTACCAGCATGCTTCGGGCACTCCCTCGCGCGATGCTGGCCCAGCTGCAAACTAGGCTTTCCGAGGCCCCCGCTGCAGATGTTGCCAAGTTTACCGATATTATCGCCGATCTGTTGGGGACGGCGACAAACATGCAAGCGAACGACGTAATCGACCTCGAAGGGCTAATTGGCCTCAACCGCGCAATGGCTTCAATCTATAACCTGCGGGGACAGTTGATAGAAGAACAGGCTCATGACCTCGGTGTGCCCACCCATGCCGCGGCCGGGATCATGAAGGTGGAATCCGGTGGAGAAACGTTCAGCGAAGCTACCGGCAGGGCGATTATACGTTTCGAAAACCACGTGTTCTGGAACGAATGGGGACAACATCATGTTGCCGACTTCAATGCGCATTTCGATTTCGATCGAGCGCGCGGCGGCAAACGGTTTACCCAACATCGTTTCCGTGACGTCCCCACGGGGACGTGGGAGCAATGCCACCGCAGCCAGGAGCAGGAGTGGCGCGTAATGGAGTTCGCTGCCGGCCTGAGTGGCAAAGAGCCCGCCTACAGGTCAGCATCATGGGGAGCCGGGCAGATAATGGGCTTCAATGCGCACGTGGGCGGCTATGACTCCGCGGTCGACATGGCCGCGTCCTTTAACCGATCTGAGCGGCCTCAGGTGACGGGAATTTTCGATTTTATTCGTACCAACCATCTTCAACAAGCTCTAGCTCGGGGCGACTACCTTGCTGTCGCTCGAGGGTATAACGGGACTGGACAGGCGGCTACCTATGCCGCCAAAATCACGAGCGCAGCGGAAGCTTACAGGCGCGTAACCACAGGCAAGCTTCATGTCATTTCGTAGAAGCTCTGTATTCGTTTTCCTGAGCAAGATATCAGGATGGGCAGCCGACCAGTCCGCGCGGAACCGGTTCTCCCTCGGTTCGCTTTTGCGGCTTTCATGATCTATGTTGAAGTCATGTTTATTAACGTAAAAAGGGCAGAGTATGTCTGCAATATTTGAGCTGGTTGGCAAGGGGGTGAACGCGATGCCGGACCCTGCGGACAATCCGGATCGCCACGTGATCCCGCATCATGGATCGGGGACGAGAATCGGTTTTGAAGTGTTAAACGTCGGCATTAATAGCGGCAACGCCAGCGTGCGAGTGGAATTGGACGATACCTTTGTGGCGAACTGGGAATCCAAAGAGCTTGGCCCCGGCGAGCGAGAAATCGCCTACCTAAGCGTGGGCCGCCTTGATGAGGGTCAACACACAGTACTTATCCATTTAAATGCCGGGTCGGGAAAGTCGGACACAAACACCGAGACATTCAACGTGAGGTAAAACACATGCCACAACATGTCTGCAATGGGGCTGCATTGAAGTGCAGCTTTGGTCTTGCGCCGGGACAACTGACTGTGCTGCCCGTCAACAGGATGATGACAAGCGGCCAGCCTGCTGCGACTATCATGGACTATCAACCCCTCGTGAATGTCTCGCCATTCGGCGCTTGCTTCAGCATAGCGAATCCGATGGTAGCCGCCGCGACCACTGCAGCGTTGGGCATACTCACGCCTCAGCCATGCATCCCCGTGACGGTTAGTCCATGGGTGGCTGGCGCGCCAACGGTTCTGCTGGGAAAGCAGCCCTCTCTCGATAATACCTGTACCCTCAATTGCATGTGGGGTGGGGTAATAAACGTAGCCATGCCGGGACAATTTACTGAACTCATCCTTTAAGCAAGCGACTTGAAAGTCTGTTCGGTGCCGCACCGATGAATACCTCGAAAATCTAGAAGCTGGCTCAACAACCCTGCTTGTGCTCGAGACTAATAATCTCGAGTTCGAAGAAAAAGGAAAAAAATTCCCCAAGAGCGAGACATGAGTCAAGACGAATTTGATACTTGCAATGAATCCGGTGAACGGAAATCGTACCTCGGTACCTTAAGAAAAATACCCGCAGTTGCCACTGGGAAGAACAGTTTTACCCTGTTGGGCAACTCTTCAGCCTTCAATCAGATGCTTCTTCTGTTAGAAAAACTTTGCAAAGTAAACGCACCTGTCCTTTTGGAAGGAGAAACGGGAACCGGAAAAGAGATGGTGGCCCGTGCCATACATTATCGTGGTGATCGCAGCGGTCATGCTTTCGTGCCCATCAACTGCGGTTCATTTTCGGACAGCCTGATCGAGAGTGAACTCTTCGGACACGTGAAAGGTGCTTTTACGGATGCGAGAACGGACCAACCGGGGCTTGTAGAAACCGCGGCTGGGGGTACGCTTTTTCTCGACGAGGTAGATGCCCTTACGCCAAGAGCACAAGTGGCATTACTACGCTTCCTCCAGGACGGGAGTTACCGCCCAATTGGAGCTCGAGTTGAACGAAAAGTAAATGTGCGGATTATTGCTGCGACAAATAGCCGCCTGGATGAACTTGTAGCATCGCGTGCCTTTCGTCCTGATCTATTATATCGATTGCGAATCCTTGGATTGAAATTGCCACCACTGCGTGAACGAGACAATGACGCGATGTTGTTGGCCAACCACTTCTTCGGCCGATGCAAAGCTCAATTCCCCTGCAGTGCAACCAAAATCGATCAGGATAGTTGTAACTGGTTTAATCGATATGCGTGGCCTGGCAATATTCGGGAACTCGAAGGTCTCATTTTCAGAGAAGCAGTGATCTGTGACGATCCAATCTTGCGGCTGACCTGTCCGTCCACCAGTCTCTCTCCCGAGCCGACTGCTCCCGCCGATAACGCTGCGGCCGAGTTGTGTGATCGAACATACACGTCCGCAAAATTGGCCGTGGTGGAACAATTTGAAAAGCAGTATCTCGGCGCGCTAATGGAGCGCACCCGTGGGAATGTCAGTCAGGCCGCTCGGCTTGCAGGTAAAGAACGCCGCGCACTCGGCAAACTTCTTAAGAAACACGGCATTACCGGACGCCACCTGTGATTTCCAACCCGCCCTGGGGTATTTTTACCCCATTTGTACGTTGCGCAGACGATGGCGCTGGCGTCGCTCCCAATCGTCGGCCGCGATAAGCGCAGGTAAAGCGGCTTCAAATTCTCGTCTTCCAGTCCAGCCTCGCTCATTCATCCTTTTTATGGCTCACCTCCGGGCCATTTCCCGTTCGCGTCGGAACTTTTTACGAGCTCAGGGATTAGTAAAACACGAGAGTTGGAAAGTCATTGATTTTGTGGATAATTTACGTCTCTAAAATATGGCACGATTTGTGCTATGATATTTATCAGCTTACGGCTTGGCATCTCCAAACACCGCATTACTGCATTTGTAACTTAACTGCCCCTTCGATTCAGGACATTCATAGCCTTGATTCCAGACGCCCTACCGCCTGATTTACGCAAGGAGATCATGGAATACCTTCATGCGCACCCTTCGGCCGCTGACACGTTGGAGGGGATAGTTCAGTGGTGGCTTCCTCACCGGCTTTATGAAATGGAAAAGGAGGATGTCGGCAAGGCTCTGGACGATCTGGTGGAGCAGGGAGTTGTTGAATATATCAGTACAGGCGGTAAGAAAATTTTCAGATTGGCCACGCCTAAACCTCCTAGCACAGACGAATAAGACGTGTTCATGGATTGGCTTCGGCGAATAATTCCCCTTAATACCTGTCGCTACTGCTAAAAAAGTTTCAACGGGACTCAACTCCGCTTTCGTGATTTAAAGCGACTGTCGGCCTACGACATCCAAATCGCCGCTGGTCCACATTCCCTCATTCTGTTCCTAATCTTCGGGACACTATAGCGATGCTTGGCATCCGCCCCGACGATTTCTAGAACTTTCTTGTCTAGTCCTTCGATAAAAGAACGTTTCAAGTAATACAACGGTATCTTCACGGAGCATACGTGGGTCAAATTTTACCTCAACGTTAGTCACCCTCAAGAAAATTCCTTCTGGTTTCAATGGCCTATTCATTGGCCCGCTTCCTGCTTTCCTAAGCTTGCAAAGTTGTTGAGCTTGTATATAAACGGGTAAGCCGAGGGTTAATAAAAAATCATCGATCAGCAGCCGGAAACCAATTCGAGGGAGCTTTGGTATGAATAAAACGCTTGGCCACTGGATAGTGGCATTAGCAGGGGTTGTTGTATTCAATCCACTGCAGGCACAATCTTTCCCGCAGCAGTCAAACACACTTCTTTGGGCAAATCTGGACCAGAGTGGCACGCCTACGGGAGCGTTTGTCTCAGTGCCTCAACTCGCATTTCAACCCTCAGGTAGCGCTAATGGAGAGCGGTATATGATGTTTGTTGAACTTGGAAATGATGGGCAACTCAACGCGGGGGACAATTTTCAGATTAGAGCAACTTCTGTACCATACCTAAATCCAGGTGCCGGAACCACGGGAGAGCAGAAGTCTCCATGGCCGGGCACTACAAACGGTGTGCTCCAGGAAGCTTATCGGTTGGAGTCCACCCTTGACGGAACCGTTACTAGCGTTAACGGGCACCCGTTTATAAATTCCAACGGCGAGTTGGACCCCAACCCAAACGATTCTTTTAGTGCCTCAATAAGAAGCGGTCACATCGAGCTTTTAAATGCGCATACCGGAGGTTCTATTACCGACCTTGCTGTACAGCAGGGAACGGCAGTAAACATACACTTTTCTCCCAGCGGCTCCCTAGCGGACCCTACAGAAATTGTTACCGTGAACGGTCTACTGGGTCCGGGATGCGACCAACGATGCGACACGTATATTCGCATGCCCGACGGGAGTAGCATACGTGGCCACAGCAATGCTATGACTGTGTCGGGTGGAGCCTCTGTTTTGAGTACGGAACTCGACACCTCTGCGCCGACCGCCCATCGACTGGGCCTTATGGTTTCCCATCCATTGGGCGCAACCGCAACGTTTGTAGTAGCGGGCCCAGTGGTCCCGCCGCCCCCACAGATTCCTTGGCTCGTCTTTCTCAACGCGGATAATATTATGGAGGGCAACAATGGCAATCCGATGCGCACATTGCTCTCTCCAGGGCAATCGAGCGTGGGCGCTGTTGGCAGCGGCGGGCGGAATGATCATCAGGGCATTAACGGCAATCTCGGCAATGGGCAAATGCGTTTTGCACATAATTTCGGATTTGCACAATTTAATGTTTCAGCCGGTGGTCTATGGGGGGGGAACAACGACGCGTTTAGAGGCGATACGACGATACGCGGCGCTTTCGTGATTCCCGAAGTCATCACCAAGATTCCGGGGACGACAGTTCACATAACGGCCACCGGTCTTTATTCTCCGGGTGAGGTTAATCCTGATGTCTCAACATTGGGAGGTAGGGTTCGCGCAGACTGGCTTGATGCGGTAAAGATATCAAAGACGGGATTCACGCCCTACGCGAGCTACACCTATATCCACACGAGTATAAAAGGCTTTATGGACAAAACTACCCCATTTTATTGGGACCAGCATTCGGATGAGGTCAATACTGCCAGGTACGGACTGGATGCGGTAATTGGGGTGACGAAAAGAATAAACTTGCTCGGGCGGATAGAGGGCGCTCATCGATTTGAGGCACATAGTAATAATATCACCGGACGAGACATGAATGGGGCGGGCTTCAGCTTCGCGGGCCTCGCCTATAAACAGGACTGGGTTCGCGGTGCAGTGGGCATAGAGGGAAAACTGGGGAAAAATTTCGTTGGTGTTCTGCTCAACGCCACATCCCAAGGCCCAGTGACCAGCTACTGGGCTACCGCGAGTTACAGGGCCGCATTCTGAGACTTTACCCAGTAGGAGGGAGCCCTAGCCGTGCGCGCAGCCTCTAAGCTCAACTTTTGCTGCGATGGAGCGATGATATCAGCTCGGTTTTTTTCGGTTATCGCAATTCTTTCCTTAATCGCGGGATGTGAGACGTTGGAGGAAAAGCGGGTGGAGCGTGGTGATCCGCTCGTAGAGATTGTAGAGGAGAAAAGTCCTGACGAGGTAGTCCAAAAACAGCCCGAACAACGGTCCGGAAAACATGGTGAACCGGCGTTCGCCTTGGTAAAGGTATTTTTTGCCACGGATAGGAAGCTCTCGAACAGCAAGAACGCTAGCGAGGTGTTTAGTATCCAACGAAACCCGGGGGGGCTCACCCTAGGGACTTGCGAGGTTAGCATTCCGCGAGACCATCGGATGGGTGCGCTCGAAGCGCCTTCGTTGTTAAAATTGGAATTTCATCAAGACCCCGCAAAACACGTCATGTTGCAGAGCGTTACGGTGCAACCAAAAAAAGAGTTTTACTCAAATGTGGCTGCTCGTATTAAAGCGTCCCGCGGAAAGAAAGCTTTTGTCTTTGTCCACGGTTACAACGTTAGGTTCGAGGATGCAGCGAGAAGAACCGCCCAGATAGCGTACGATCTGGGTTTCGATGGAGCACCCATCTTTTATAGTTGGCCATCTCTAGGATTACCCACACCGCTTGGCTATACAAAAGATGGGCAGACCATGGAGTGGTCTCAGAAAAATTTGCGAAATTTTCTTCAAGAATTTTTTGCGAATTCGGATGCTCAAGACGTGTATCTGATCGCGCACAGCATGGGTAACAGGGCGCTTACACAGGCTATTACGGCTATGCTAACCGAAAAGCCTTATCTCAAAGAGCGTCTCAGGGAGATCATTCTTACCGCACCCGATATTGATGCAGAAGTATTCCGGAGAGACATTGCCCCTGCATTCGCTGTTTGGGGACGTCCTGTTACGCTGTACGCGTCCTCTAACGACCTGGCGCTGATGATGTCAAAAAAAGTCAATGGCTATCCACGAGCAGGGGACTCGGGAAGGGGATTGGTAATAGCTCCAGGAATTGAAACGATTGATGCAACGAATACGGATACGAGCTTTATAGGTCATTCATACTACGCGGAACGGAGGTCCATTCTGGCAGATATGTTCTACGTGATTATGGAGGGCCGCAGAGCTGATGATCGATTTGGTCTCGAAAAAATCAAGACAAGAAGGGGGCCCTATTGGATTTTTAGAAAATGATAAAAAAATCGTTGTCTTCCGCTTCACTAACCCGGAGTAAAAGTAGATAGCCATGGATTTTCGCGAATTACCCAGGACCAAAGCTTAATAAAGTGCTCTATATTTTTTCATTACATTGGCTTTGCATGGCACGCGCAAGCCGCCAAATGCACATAAGTAATAAACAATACCGACGTGAACGCCAATAAATTGAGCGAGTAGGGCAGTTGACTTCATTTCGTCAGTTGTGACGTTTGTAAAGAAAAGAATTTAAGCGCCCCTCAACTTCCGCATTATTGGAATCGCCCGATCATGCCTACAACGTCCCCGAGACCTGTCCATTAACCCAACGTTAGAGGCGGCGGGCTGAAAGGTGCTGGAACTTGTCGCGTATCGCATATACCACCATCGGTGGGGTCACAATATTGTGGACATCAGGGGATCATTTCCATGGAAGGAGTACTTCATGCCATCGACTTACTTAAGGACTGGATGAACTATCTCTTGACGATGCAAAGTGCCGGCATTGCGCTCGTGGGAAAGCAGCTTTCCGATCGGCTAGACCCACGAAGCAAACGCTTCGCAGGAACCTCAATAGGGTTTTTCCTCGTTTCCATCATTGCCGGCGCGAATTTGATGGGCTCCTTGCCATACTTGGCTCAGGATGCGGCACAGATTAAAGACATATATATGGAGAGAGGGAATTTAAATATTCCGATCGATTTGAACGCGACAATTGTGGCTGTGTGCTTTATCCTCGGTCTAATATTTTTCGCTCTACTTGCGTGGTCGCTTGGTGAATCCCCTAGCAATGTGGATGATCCAGATCACTAGCCTCGCAATCCGTACCTGATGTTCACACTGGAATGGTAAACACCAGCGTGATAGTTCTTTAAGAAGATGTCAGACCTCAAAATAAGCCCGTGGAGGTTCAGGTATGTCTTCCCCCATCTTCTACCAGCACGCTCATAACGCCAGCCTCGCTTTCACTCCTACCAACGACGCCGGCAGTCTTTAAGCTTTTACCTACCACTCCATTCCCGGTTTGGCGATATCCGGCTACTCCCTGATACTTTAAGTTGAAACCAACAACTCCTGCTCCAGACATGTGATTTCGCGAAGATTGTCAGGATTTACCCCTCGACCCACAGTTCCCCCGTAGGCCCCCATACCGCCTTCATCTTCATCAGCTAGACCCATGAGTCCCACGTCAGCGGTGGGTAGATCTTAGCTAGTTTCCAATATGGCCTACTCCTATTCCATTCGAGACATCACCTATCGCTTCGACGATCTCAAGGACTTGCTTGCCAAGCATGGCAGTTGGGGCTTTTGAAATGTCATGACCGCCTTACGCTGCAGGGGCATCCGTGGATTGCCGCACGGTACGAAGAAACGATTGATCAGACCGGTGCCACGTCATCGCCCTGCTGGATCTCAGCCGGTGGGCAGTCCCACTTGGCCAAGCACCGACAATTATCGGACTCGTGCCGGGCGCCGTTTGGTGAACTCAGCTTTTTTCGTTTCACTCATTTTCGTTTTGCTCTCAGACATGGTGAACTGGCACCGCTCTAACAGATCCCGCCCGTTATTGCCCGGATCGGGCAGGATGACGCCTCGCGTTTACGCGCTACCATTGGAATGCTGCAGAAGGAAGGAGCGGGTCTGAGCTACATGAGCCGCTTCCTCAACTGACGTTTCCAGTCCATGCAGCGGAGCGCGTCGTCTGGCTCTAATACAACTGACTGCGTTCGCGTATGTCTACCATGCCGCCTTCTGCATCCTCAATAATTACAACGAATCCAACTTCATTTCTTGGGGGACGGCGGTCGGAAGTTGGCTAGGCCCGCCATGAAGATTGGTTCATTCATTTTTCGGGATAAGTACCAAGGCTGCTTTCTACCTTCCTCGAAGGTCCATTCGAACCATCGGCCATTAGGCACAAGTACCCATCCCATAAGCAGCCTCGATTCCAAAGGTCACGGAGGTTCTTCGAAATCGCTTTTATCCGTCCCTAGAGGTGCGCCTAGCTTTGCCATAGCTCAGCAGAAATTAAATCGGATCAGAGCAAACAAATCAAATCTGACCCTCGCTGGGTTATTCCTGACCCACTCGTGCACGAGATATACGACTCAGAGTGACACTCCATCGCCCTTCGTTGCGTCATTCCATCTAGTGGCAGGGTTATTGCTAATGCAGAACAGGGAGTAAATAAAGAAAAAATGAAGTTGTTAGAAAAAGCAGCAGTCAAAATGTCGAGAACACTTTCATTTTGCGTGTTGAGAGAGCAATCACCGAAATGAGCTTACGCTAATGTCCAAACCCCTTCTGCCGGCCTCGCCTGAGAAAACAAAGCAACTGGCTAAGCCCCACCGGTCTAGATCAGAAGCGACTGCATCATTCCAAGGGAGTGCCAGTCCCATTCTTAAGCTGCAGCGCACTCTGGGCAATCAACGTGTTGCTCAGTTAATCCGTGCCAAGCGACTAACACCTGAGGGCAAGATTACGGTTCTTCAGCCCAAACTTACTGTTGGTGCTGCCGACGACCAATATGAGCAGGAAGCCGATCGTGTTGCACGACACGTAGTGCGTATGCCCGATTCGCTAGCTACTCAATCTATCCAAACGCCTCAGCCACAGATAGATGCAGAAGCAAGCAAGGCACTTATCTTGCAGAGCAAACCTCTTCCTCTGGCAGCTTCCATCACACCTGCTGTTCAGCGAAGAACTGAGGCAACGGAGTTAAAAGCAGAAGAAGAAAAAAATAGTGAAGATGAAAACGAAGAACTGCTCCAGGCACGGTTCTTAAATAATTCGGCAGCCGTTTCCCTTCAAAAATTAACAGCAGAGGAGGAAAAGCCGAAGGCTGGCTTAGTCAAATCCCAGGAAGCTTTAGGTAAAAACT
Organism: Nitrosospira sp. Is2; assembly: GCF_033095785.1. Classification (GTDB taxonomy): domain Bacteria; phylum Pseudomonadota; class Gammaproteobacteria; order Burkholderiales; family Nitrosomonadaceae; genus Nitrosospira. The sequence continues at coordinate 3,135,777 of NZ_CP137134.1, forward strand.
TCGATGCCGGGGAGGAAGTAGAAGCGGGCCTCAGCCAAAGCAAGGGCCAAGGGAGTCCACTGCCGGACAATATTCGTTCCTACATGGAACCCCGGTTCGGAGTCGACTTCAACCATGTACGTATTCATACCGGCAGCAATGCTATACAGATGAACCGCGAAGTTGGAGCTCAAGCGTTCACTCATGGATCTGACATTTACTATGGTGCTGGTAGCAATCCCGCAAATATGGAATTGACTGCGCATGAGCTTACTCATGTGGTTCAGCAGACCGGAGGTACGTCGTTACAACCCAAATATGCCGATGAGGTCAGTGTAGATGATCAAACCGTCGTTGCCACCAAATCGCTAATTCAGCGGGCGCCGGTTGCTGTGCCGGAGGAGGATGAAGACAAAGAAAAAGTTGCTCCTCAGCTCGAAACTGGGGCTAACGTACAAGAAGAAAAGGAAGAAAACCATGTTCAAGCGAAATTAACGCCGGATAACATAGCGTTTAGTAGCGGCCACTACGCACCTGAGTCAGAAGACGGGCGAAAGCTTATGGCACATGAGTTAACGCATGTGGTGCAACAGACAGGCGGGGATCGACTTTTGCGAAAACGGTATGCACCAGTCGCATTTTCATTAAGAGCATCAATGGAAAATGACGCCTTTACCCCCACGCTGCGATCAAGCGTTGTTCAAAGAGATACGTCCAAATCCGACGGAACGGGGGACCCGGCATCGCCCCCAAGGGCCATTCTGCCTACTCACGAAGGCGTCCTCATCCCGGCCGATCCAGCGGCACAAAGAGCGACTTTGGAGCGACAGGTCACACTGAAGGGCTGGGACGCAGCTCGAGGCTGGGCCGTCAGGTTTATCAACATGGACCTGAAGCAGGAGTTGACCTTCCAGCTAAGCGGGATCTCGCCGGAGACCCTTAAATCGCTTCGGGACAACCTGAACACTCGGCTCGACGCACTTGCGAAGGACCGGGAGAAATTCCTCATCGACTTCGAGGAACAGTCCACCAAGATCGCCCGGGATGTCTTGGCCGCAAGCAAGCAGGAGATCAAGGAACAGGCGAAATTCCTGGGCATCAAGGAGGATACCTTTCTAGGTTCCAAGACCGGTGATTGGACGATGGATACCTCGCGGGCCGAGGGACTTCAGGCTGCGGGAAGGGAGCTTATCGCCAAACGCAAAGTCGCTGAGGCCGCGGCGAATGCGTTCTTTAAGACTAAGGCCGAAGCCGATGCAATATTCAACCGGAACAATGCCCCGTCTCTTGCCGCCACCCTGCCGGAACTATTTCTCACCCCGGAATTGAACCAACGGTTGCAGTCCACGCAAGCTGAAGGGCTTCGAACGGCACGGGAGTACGACGCGCTAGCGGCCGAGAAGCAGAAAACCTATCCGGTGTTGGCTACCGTCACCCCCGGCTCCGATGCCCTGCAACAACTCTCCGACCTAGTAAACCGGAAACCCAAGGAACTCGCCAACCGGCTCGCCTTTATCATCCAAGAGAAACTCGACAACGTCGCCACCGTCGAGAAGGAGATTGGAGGCCGATTCTCAGTCTGGAAAGTCCCGCATTTGCGGGATCTCACCAAGAAGGCTATGAAAGGCACATCTTGGCAGAGCCGAATTGTGGAGGAGAAGGAGAAACAGGTCACCGCGAAGGCGCAAGAAACGCAGATGTTTATCTCGGTCGTAGCGATAGGCCTTGGTCTCATCGCAGCCATTCCGACCGCAGGGGCGAGCCTCGGTGTCGCGGCCGCCATTACTGCCGCAGCGATTGGAAGCATGGCCCTCTCAGTCTATGGGGCTTATGAGCATTACCAAGACCATACCCTCGAGTCGGCTGCTCAAGGAACGACGTTCGATCGCGCGAAAGCGATCTCCCAGGGTGACCCCCCGGAATGGTTTTGGTTAGCCTTGGACATCGCTACTGCTATTGTCGACATCCATTCGGCGTCTGCGGCCTTTAAGTCCCTCAAAGGGTTGATAGCTGAGGCTAGGGCCGCCGAGACCCTCGAGAAGACTAGCGAGCTCTTGGCGGCGAGCCGTAAGGCGGGGCTACCTGCAGAGTTGGAAAGTAAGCTGATTGCTGCCGCGATGGGTGATGCAGCGGACGAGCGTAAGGTGACCATGACTATTGAGCGGATCATGGCCGTCTTCAAACAGGCTCAAAAATCAGCAGTAGACGCCGAACTCGCTGACGCATTCCTGAGAGCTGCGAACAAGGTAATCGCCGAGGGACGAGTGACTGTTATTGGGAGTTCTCTAGTTGAGCAGGAGCGGCTGTTGACCGAACTGGTCCGCCGACACCCACCACAAGTGGGTACGGTCGAGGCGGCGGTGAAGAACCTGATGGAGAAGCTGGAGAGAGCCAACGGGCTTTACGTTCCCGGCCTGGATGTCATCATCGTAAAGGGTAATCGGTCGGGCGCCTCCGTGGCCGCCACGCTTGCGCATGAACTGGCTCACCGCGAACAGCAACTGCGCTTGGGTCTGCAGCTCTTGAGCACTAAACACCAAGAGTTCCAGGCCTTCTACGCGGCCCAACAGTTCCTGCGTAATCTCAACATCCCATCGACCAAAGTGGGAAAGGCCTATTCATGGCTGCTCACGGCCGACAATGCGGCTATCGTGCAGCATATCGACGATTTCTATAGGGGGAGGCAATTCGGAGCCGCCTCGTTTAAAACTCTCGAGGAGTCCGCGGAATGGATCCTCAACGCGCTGAAGAGCCGCAAGTGAACACGGGTATCGCCGAACTCGCCCGGCGCATTGTGATCGAATTCTGCCTGCCAGCTGGCTCGACGAATGTCGAGATTAGGGCGGGGCACGACGCTGCGATCGTGCTGACCGAAGTCGATGAATTCCGTGTGGAACGTGTTGCCAGTGTGCGTGACGAGGGAGTGGATATGTTTATCGTAACCAGCGCGATTACGGACGTCGCGTCTGAGGTTCTGCTGATTGCCGTCGCGCCAAATGAGGAGCTGTTTTCCCTGACGACGGATGAGGGGCTGCGGAGTCTCTGGCGGAATGTGGGGGAACGACTTGGGAGCGCGACGATGGCCCGATTGGTGGCCGAATGGGCTGAGACGATCTACGGACCGCGCCGTATCCTAGAGGTAGATGGTGCGGAACCCGCCTGGGAGTGCGACCAGCAGGGCCGCTCCCACTTCGTCCTGCACACTCGCTGCCCGCGCCCCGACGGGGGCGACGACATTGACCGTTGGGAAGTCGTACTCGGGCCAGACTTGTTGCAGTGGCACCATCGCCCTGTCATCCCGTAAGCTTCCAGCGCCCTGAAAGTAAATGCGGTGAATGGTCCACCGTAAAGGGATGCCGGCAGGCGAACCATTTTGCCAACCCCGGCTGAGCGCTCAACCACGCTGCTACCGGTAAACCGAAATCCCATCTCACACCGGGCTCACGAAAGCTGAGCTTCTCTTTTTACTACGAAAAACGGTCGTTTTTCGGAGATAACGACCGAACTAAAAACTCTTCTTTTTCCCTACCTTTTTTTATCCTAAAACTATCTCTTGAAACTAACTCTCCTATAAGTTATAGTTCAGGTGAGTTTCGAGAGAGTAACGATTGCTTGGTAGAGGGAGTGAAATGAAAATTGGTTATGCGCGGGTAAGCACTCAGGAGCAGGATTTAGCATTGCAGCTCGACGCCTTGGCTAAAGAGGGGTGTGAGAAGATTTTCCAAGAAAAGGCATCAGGTGCGCAGCGGGATCGGCCAGAACTGAAAGCCGCCCTTACCTACATGCGCAAGGGGGATACATTAGTGGTTTGGAAAATTGACCGGCTTGCCCGCTCACTGAAACAGCTGATCGAGACGATCGAATCGTTCCAGGACCGGGGGATAGGGCTTAAATCCCTCCAGGACCCCATCGATACCAGCTCCCCCAGCGGCAAGCTCGTCTTTCATATTTTTGCTGCGCTGGCCGAATTCGAGCGTGGCGTCATCCGTGAGCGAACTACTGCCGGCTTAAAAGCCGCTCGGGAACGAGGTCGTGTGGGTGGGAGGCCGCCCGCCCTTTCCGCCAAGGACCTACAGGCCGCCAGAGCGATGCTGAAGGATTGCGATATCACTGTTGCTGCTGTTGCCCAGCGGCTGAACGTGGCCGCATCTACGTTATACCGCCACATCCCTAGTGCAAGAAGTGCAAGCCTTGAGCCGGACGAAGACTTGTTGGTGACAGAATCCTGAGATGTTCTCGCAAAAACAGCCTTACCACGAGCATGCCATTGGCACTGAACTGGGCAGACAGGAAACTTGACGAGCTACTCAGATGCTAGCTGTACTGCCTCATCAATGTGGACCGACCAATAACATCACTGCTTTTGGCGCCATCATAATCATCACGAGAAGCTCATGAAAAAATATTTGGGTATTTTTGTAATGCTTGCCGCGTCGTTCACTGCACTTCCTACTTGGGCAATGGAAATTGTGGGGCCTGATGTTTTAGTAGACAACACCGCACAGGAAGTGCTTGCCATCGTAAGGCAGGACAAGGATATCGGCGCTGGCAGTAAAACCAAACTTCTCGAGGTGGTGGAAGCCAAGATACTGCCTCATTTCGATTTCACGCGGATGACCCGGCTCGCTATGGGCAAGAACTGGTCTAAAGCTGCGCCTGAGCAGCAGCAACAATTGGTTAAAGAGTTTCGAACCCTCCTGGTGCGCACCTACTGCAACGCGTTTACTACCTATCGTGACCATACTATTACGGTTGAACCGCTAAAAAACAAGACGGATGATAGTGATGCCACAGTAAGGACCCAAGTACTGCGAGGTCAGGGCCAGCAGCCTGTACCAATTGACTACAGCATGGCAAAAACCGCCGATGGCTGGAAGGCTTATGATGTCACGGTAGCGGGTGTCAGTTTGGTGACCACTTACCGTAGTACTTTCAATAGCCAGGTTCGCGAGGGTGGAGTGGAGAAATTACTCCAAACACTTACGGAAAAAAATCGTGCATTGATTGCTGGCGATATAAGGACTGACACGACAAAGTAATTCACGCCACTAACGTGTAAAAAGCAACCACCAACTTCAAGCGATTTCTACCTATCTAAACGCGGCCCTTGAGTTTTGGTAGCCGCTACCTGCCTTCCATCTAGAACGGTCTATTCCTGGCGTCAGCTCACCACTGGCAAATCGCTCCATTCTCCCGTGTAGTTCGGGCTTTTGAAGCTGCGCCGCATGGACCACGTACTGTCGACTCCCTCCGAGGCAAGATGAATGGTACTGCGCCGGTACTTGACGTTGATCTTGTCCATGGCATCCATCAGCCTGCCGGATTTGTTGCTGCAGAATGAGTATGTGAAGAGGTCTATCTGCTGCCCTTCTTGGGGCACCAGTTCCGATAGCATCACGCCCGCCTTCTGGTAATACACTTCGGGCTGATACATCTTCTTCAACAGCCAGAGCGCAGCATTAGTGATTTGCAGACTGCATTCCGTTGGCGCAGGCAGGGCAACGGTCTCGGTCCTGCCATAAAACTCGGCCTGATCGAAGGGGCTGTTCTGGATGAATACTGAAACCGCGTGGGCAAACAGGCCCTGCTTGCGCAGCCGCTGTGCGGCATTGGCGGCATGATAGCTGATCGCTTCCCGAAGCTCCTGCAGGCTCTCCACCCTTTGCCCGAATGAGCGCGAACTCATGACCTGCTTGGCGACGGGTACTACGTCATCCAGCTTCAGCCAGGGCTTGCCATTGAGTTCCTGGACGGTGCGCTGCATTGTGATACCGAATTTGTCCCGAATTCTTCTCAGATTGGCTCGCTTGAGCCTCAGCACGTTTTCTACGCCCAATGCGTTTAGGGTGTTTTCTAGCCTGCGGCCTATTCCCCAGACGGAAGAGACGGGTAGCTTCTCCAGAACAGCATCCAGCTCGTCATCGCGCATGCGGGTGAAGTCACATACGCCGTTTAATTCAGGCTGCTTCTTGGCGTAGTGATTGGCTAGCTTGGCTAGTGTTTTGCTGTGGCCGATTCCCACGCATATCGGCAGTCCTGTCCAGCTCGTTACCGTCTCTTTTATCTCATGCCCATATGCGACGAGATCACGCTTGATGCCCGTCAGATCGAGGAAACACTCATCAATGGAATAGACTTCCAGCCTGGGGCTGAACTGACGCAACGTTGCCATGAAGCGGTTGCTCATGTTGGCGTACAGCTCATAATTGGAGGAGAAGGCAACCGCCCCTATTTCTCTGGCCCGCTCTTCCACTTCAAACCATGGTCCTGCCATGCGTATGTCCAATGCCTTGGCCTCCCTGCTTTGGGCAATGACACAGCCGTCATTATTGGAGAGAACGACTACGGGTGAATTCCTGAGGTCAGGCCGGAATACTTTCTCACAGGATGCATAGAAGGAATTGGCATCCGCCAGTGCAAAGACAGGCCTATTTGGCTTCGTTGATGACATAGGTCACCACACCGAAGATGACCAGTTCCTGTCCTTCTTTAAGGGTAATGGGTTCGTTGACGGGGTTCTCGGACAGGAGCTTGATAACGCCGCTGCGCTTATAAAGGCGCTTGACCATCCATTCCCCATCCACATCGGCGATGACGATGTTGGAAGACTTGGGCCGCAGCGACCGGTCGACGATCAATGTTGCGCCATCGAAGATGCCGGCTCCGACCATGGAATCGCCCTTGACGGTAAAGAAGAACGTAGCCGACGGATTGGCGATGAAGCGGTCGTTCAAATCCAGCGTCTTCTGCTCGTAGTCCTGCGCAGGGGAGGGAAAGCGGGATTGACCTGCGAGTATCTTGCCACTGTAGATGGGACGGGGCATGGGACGTGGATTGGAAATGGCCTGGGGAAACTGAGCGCCGGTACTACTGTTGTCCTGCCTGGATGCCTTGCGAAAGGGCGCGAGATAGACCAGCACATCGGACTTAAGACTGGTTGGCACCCGGATGACCGATGTTTTCTCGCCATAAGGACTCATCGACTTCTTCGGACCCGAGCCTTCCCTTCTGCCCCCGCGTGAACTCATGCTCCTGCCTCTATTGAACTCTGTAACAGTATTAATTCTAACACTTACTCAGCTGGGAATTGTTGCTTTCGCACCCGTAGCCTGCGAAATCATCCATTGCCGTGAGAGGCCGGATGGGGGAGGTTATTGCGCGGCTACGGCGGATGAGGATGGGGCAAAATTCGGGGGGGATGCGTTACAAAGCTTCATTATTTCCGGCGCCGCCTATGCCGCCACTGAGCAGCAGTTGACGCCGCTTCAGCTTCTTTTGGCCCGCCATGCTTGTGTAAGATATAGTAATTATATGATTGTAGACATACGAAACGTAAAGCGAGTTATTTCCTCGCTCGATGCCACGGTCAACTCGCCCTCGTGCGCGCGTGCGATTTCCGATGCAATGTAGAGTCCGAGCCCCAAACCATTTTGGCTGGAGCGAACATCTTCTCGGGTAAAAGGCTGAAACAGTCTTTCGAGTGTTTGGGGTGAAATCGGTTTTCCGCTATTACTCACTGAGAGTTCAAATACGTCCTCCTCAAGAAACGCGTTGACAACGACAGGCCCGTCCGGCGAACCGTGCGTTAGAGCATTTGCCAGCAGATTCGATAGAATTTGTGAAAGACGAGGGGCGTCACAATCGATGGGTCTTGCCAAGCGAAAATCCGTTTCAATTGCCCTTTCAGGCCATGCTGTACGTAGCTCCTCGACAACATGACAGAGAACTGGCTCCAAAAGCACGGGCTGGCGATTCAGCATCATACCGCCACCTAAACGTCCACGCGCGAAGTCCATAATATTTTCAATAAGCTCAGCCATCCGTGACCCACTGTCTTTCATTAAACTGACCAGGCTGGCGTCCCGTTCACTCAGTGAAGAACGCGCAAGCAGCATAGCAGCTCCGCCAGTTATCGCTCCCAGTGGATTGCGCAGATCATGTCCCAAAACAGCGATGAACTGTTCGCGCAAAACTGAAGTTGCCTGCTCATCTGCCAGCTTAGTCTCGGCAACTCGGCGGGCATAGCGTAAATTTTCTTCATAGAGGCGGCGGTCCGTTGCCTTATAAACGGTCAGGCGGATAAACAGCGGCGTGCCGTTCTGATCCCGGCGTTCATACGCGTTTACCAGGACTGGAAGACGCTCCCCACCTTGACAGGCCAGCTCAAGCGCTACTTCATCAAAGAAACCCTGCATCCGCAACAATGGCAACAAATGCGTCTCGCAATAAATCTTTCCACCGATTGTAAGCAGTTCAGAAAAGCGAACGCCTTTAAGGTCCTCAGTTGAATACCCCAGCCAGTTGGCTATGCGCGAATTGCCCCGCAGAATCTCGACATGAGCGTTCGTTGTTATAAATCCGCAGAGAGAATTCTCGAAGAAATCTTCGAAATCCTCATGGAGAGGAGGCTGGGGAGAGGGATCGACTGGAGTCGCCACTTACAAAAAGGCCTTGATTGCAGCAATGGTTTCCTCCGGCGCGCTGAGGTTCGGGCAATGTCCCGTGGCCGCCATCAGAACAAGCTTGCTGTTTGGCATTTTACGGTGGACGTATTCACCGACATCCTGCGGCGCAATGACGTCGTCTGAGCATTGTAGGATTAACGCTGGAATACGGGCGTCAGCGAGAATGTCACGGCAATCTGTAAGAAAAGTCGTGCGTGCAAAATGCTTGGCGATTTCCGGATCGGTACGACAAAAGCTGTTGGCCAATTCTTCACCCAGCTCTTTGCGGTCGGGGTTGCCCATTATAACCGGGGCCATGCTCATCGACCAGCCCAGGTGATTGCTGTCGAGCGATTCCAGAAGTTCTTCGATCTGAGCTTTGGTGAACCCGCCGATATAATCACCGTCATTAATATAAGACGGTGAAGGACCCACCAGGACAAGATTCTTGAACAGCTTCGGCTCTTTGGCCGCCACAATAATGCCCATCATGGCGCTGACGGAATGTCCCACGAACACGGCATCCTCCAATCGGAGTTCGCGGGCTATCTCGATAATATCCTCGGCATATCCTTCAAGAGAGTTGTACTTTTCATGAGAATAGGCCGCCAAGTCGGAACCGCCCGCCCCGACGTGATCGAATAAAACAGTTTGATAGCTCTCTTCAAAAGCTGGCGCCACAAAACGCCACATGTTCTGATCACAACCAAAGCCATGGGCGAACATCATAGCCGTTGAACCTTTGCCTCGTACAACGACATTATTCCGTTTTAATGCACTCATGGTAAACCTTGTATCAAATCCAAACTCCAGCCGTTTCTCTTCCTCACTCAATCTCTAGTAAATGAAAACAGAGCAATGGGTATGAATTTTCAAAGATACCTTTCCAAGCCGATTGAGACAAATATTTTTGGCCTATGGTTAATCTTGGTTCTTTTGGAGAGACTCCAGGGCACATTAGGTGTTTCATCGTGCTATGTCATTGAACCATGAATATACTTGTTGTCGAAGACAATACCCTTAATTACGTGCTGCACGAGCACCATGATCCATCATCTGCACGTACATCATCTGCACGTACGACTTGTCCCGTTTGATGCCGTCGTGTAGTGCACGCCACGCGTACTCACCCCATGCGCATCATCGACAGCATTCTCCAGGAGAGTCTTTTCTTTGTCCCACCTTCCAGATGGTTAAGAACCTAAGGCACGATACGCTGATAAGTAATCGCAAGCAGGCAACCCCAGGAGCAACGACTCGATGGATATAGCTGAGAACGATAGTGACGAAGTACGCCGCTTGCGGCGAACAATGCAAGATTTAGTAGCTTTCTCGACCCTGCCTGCGGCGTGGGGCCTAGGACCGGACGGTATTGCCAAGAGCCTCGCCAAGGTTCTCTTAAGTACTCTTGATCTCGACTTAGTCTACATTCGGCTTCCCCAGCCGGACGGCTCTGGTTTTACAGAGACTGTTCGTAGCAAGCATCGACCTGATGCCGACCACTGCATTACCGAAGCAAAAGCGCCGCTCGCGTCGTTCTTGACGAGTGTTGCTTTGGCACCGGTTACTGCAGTGCGTGATCCGTTTGGACCCGGCACTCTGCGAACGACTGTCACTCCGTTCGATTTGGTCGAAGAGCATGGCGTTTTAGTTTCTGGTTCCCAGCGCGTAAACTTCCCAACTGAGCAAGAACGGCTGCTGCTGGGGCTCGCTGCTAACCAGGCAACCATGGTGTTGCAGCGCCAGCGGGCCGAGCAGGCCCTCCAGCAAAGCGAAGAACGGTTCCGTGACTTTGCCAACGCCGCCCCCGCCAAGCTCTGGGTGACCGAGCCAGACGGCTCGTGCTCTTTCCTCTCACAAGGATGGTACGAGTTCACTGGCCAGGGCGAGGATGAAGGCCTGGGTTTGGGGTGGCTCAATGCCGTACATCCGGACGATCGGGAGGCAGCAGGCAAACATTTCCTGTCCGCAAACGAGCGGAATGAAGCATTCTCCATTGAATATCGTTTGCGGCGGGCCGATGGCGTGTACCGGTGGATCATCGACCGAGGCCGCCCTCGCTTCTCCCCGAGTGGCCAATTCCTCGGATATGCCGGAAACCTACTCGACATCACCGAACGCAAGCAATCTGAGGAGCAGATGGCCACTCTCCTCGCGGCGGAGAAGCAGCGCGCCACGCTTCTGGCACAGGTGGCTAATGCAAGCAAGTCGATAAACGTAATGTTGTCAATGGAAAGTATTGCCCGGACTTTGACCGAAGAGGCTCGCTCGATGCTTGGAGCTCACCAAGCAGTCACCTCCCTGACTGTTTCAGAAAACTGGGCTCAGGGTATTACCGCTGTGTCACTATCAGACAAGTACGCCGATTACCGGGCCTATTCCGAGAAGCCGGTTGGATCCGGCATTTACATCGAAGTGTGTCGCACCAATTGTCCAATGAGGATGACCCAAAAAGAGCTGGAAGCCCATCCAGCATGGAAAGGGTTTGGAAAACATGCCAAAGATCATCCACCTATGAGGGGCTGGCTCGCTGTGCCGCTAATCGGTCACGGAGGGAAGAACCTCGGGTTAGTCCAGCTCACGGACAAGGCTCAAGGCGAATTCACCGAAGAGGACGAAGCGATTCTCGTACAGCTTGCTGCGATCGCCTCTGTTGGGATCGAAAACGCCTATCTTTATGAGCAGGTGCGGGAGCAGGATCAACGGAAGGACGAATTTCTCGCCACGCTGGCTCATGAACTGAGAAATCCTCTTGCTCCTATTCGCACCGGACTTGCTGTACTCAAGCTGGCATCCTCAATTGATGCAACAGTAAAGACACGGGAGATCATGGAGCGACAGGTCGAACATATGGTCCGTCTCATCGACGACCTGCTTGACGTTTCTCGCATTACCAGCGGAAAGATTCAGCTCAAGAAAGAGCGGGTAGATGTGCGCACAGTATTGAATACAGCTCTTGAACTAAGCCGGCCTCTTATTGAGGAAAGCCGGCACGAGCTGTTGGTTTCGACTCCTGAAGAAACGCTCCTGCTTGATGTCGATCCAGTGCGTATGGCCCAGGTGGTAAGTAATCTCCTGAATAACGCCGCAAAATATACTCCTGAAGGAGGGCGAGTCGAATTATCTGCCGAGAGAGACGGCAACGAAGTGATTATTCGGGTGCGAGATAATGGGGTCGGGCTTGCGCCAGAGACACTGCCAAAAGTATTTAAATTATTCAGCCAAGTCGGGAAAACGCTGGATCGCTCACGAGGAGGATTGGGGATCGGGTTGGCCCTCGTCAAGCGACTTGTCGAAATGCATAACGGACATGTCACGGCCGAAAGTCAAGGCTCAGGGAAAGGTAGCGCGTTCGTTGTCCGTCTTCCCCTCGCGACCACGCAAAAAATCGGAGGGCGGCTGGTCGCGGGAGAGCACTGCGCCCGTAGCCTATCTATTCCCCGTCGCATTTTGGTAGTGGACGACAATGTGGATGGTGCTCAGACACTCGCCATGTTGCTTATGTTGTCCGGGCACACGGTAGAGACGGCTCACACCGGGCCGGACGCCCTGAAGACCGCCCACGCCTTTCAACCTAGCGTAATGATCCTCGACATTGGCCTTCCGGGCATGAGCGGGTACGAAGTTGCGGAGCAACTCCGTTCCGATTCCATCATGAATGGCTTGATCCTTATAGCCTTGACGGGATGGGGATCCGAAGACGACCGCCGGCGAGCGCAAAATATTGGATTCAACCATCACCTTACCAAACCGGTCAAAATAGAAAAGTTGCATTCATTACTCATAGAGATTGATGCAAACAACAAATAGCAAGTATTAACGATTGATATCATTTGAGTGGGAAGGTTGTGGGCATAGCGGATGGGAACACTCTGGCTGTTCTGGCCGCATCGAAGAAGCAGCACAAGATACGCCTGGCCGAAATTAACGCGCCTGAGAATGCCCAGTCATTCGGCAGCAAGTCGAAAGAGTCGCTCTCTGACCTGTGCTTCAACAAGGAAGCTGAAGTCATCCGATTTATGAAAGACCGCTACCAGCGCATCGTCGCTAGGGTTAAATGCGCAGGGGTCAATGTCCCTTGATGATCATGCTTTACAAGGGCGAGTTGCTGTTCATTGGTATGAACTGGGGGTATCGAACCCGGAACGAAGCCGCTGAGAAGAAGAAACCATGGATATGCGCCCGAGTTGAGAAGTCTCTAACAGGACGATATTTTCGGCACATGTTCAGCGAAGGGCGTGTGATCATTCCGGCGGGTGGATGGTATGAGTCGCTGGAGAATGGCAAGAAGCAGCCCTGGTACATAACCCGGAAAGTGAACGAACCGATATTCATGGCTGGGATGACGAACTTTCGACCAGGTCCTCAACAAACGGTCGAAACAGGTTTCGTGATCGTGACGGAAGACTCAGGAGCCGGAATGGTCGATGTTCATGACCGACGACCCGTAGTGTTGGAGCCGGAAGATGCGTTAACCTGGATGCACCCCGACACCCCGGTTGAAGAAGCCGCGCATCGCCCAAACACGCTCTTTGCCAACCAATGCCTTCCCTTGGTGGAAAGTCGATAGGGCGGTAAATCGTCCAGACCCGAATAACAACAGCAGCGACCTGCTAACACCGATAAGCGAGTTTCGATTGGGGTCGAGTTGAACTTCTATCTGCGTGCGGAAACACTGCTAAAACAGGGGAACGGGTTGACTGGTTTACTTCCGCGAAAAATTGTATGGTTAACCCGCTCCTGCTGTTCATTCTTTATTACTTCTTTCTGCAAAGCCGAAGGAGGCCGTAGCTTTTCAACAATCAGCCTCGACACAAACCTTTCGTTCAAGATCCCTTGTCTGGCTTGAAGCCCAGTATTTTCATTGCTGACAATATTGATCGCCGTGAAGCTTCATACTCTTCCCATGGGGCGTTCCCTGTTTCCAGACGCTCCTGGATATTGGAAGCGGTCCAGCGGTCGGAGCTGGTGAGCCCCTCCAGCTCTTCCCATGCAAGTGGCACGGATACGCCCAGTCCAGGACGTGCGCGGACCGACCAGGCAGAAGCAGTAGTTGCCCCGAGACCGTTTCGCAGGTAGTCAATAAAGATTCTTCCCACCCTGTTGCTCGGGCCGCTCTTAGCGACAAAGCGCGGCGGTATTACCTTGGCCAAGTGCTCGACTATGGCCTGCGAGAAACCTTTCACGGTATCCCAGTCGCGCAGCCTCTTAATGGGCACGACGACATGCAAGCCTTTCCCTCCGCTGGTCTTCAGAAAAGACACTAACCCAAGTTCGTTCAGGAATATGCGGACGATCTGGGCGGCATCCTGCATGAACCTCCAGCTCACTCCTTCTCCCGGGTCCAGGTCAAATACCATTCTGTCGGGCTTGTCGATCGCATTCTTCGTGGCGTTCCAGGTATGAAACTCGATCACGTTCATTTGCGCCGCAGCCACAAGCCCTTCAGGTGTTGCGACTTCCAGAAACGGGGGATGCTCGGGGTCCAGAGCCTGGTCAAGCTGGATCACGCCCGGCATCTTGTATTTTTCCAGGTGTTTCTGAAAAAACAGTTGACCCGCAATTCCGTCGGGCGCTCGCACGAGGGAGACAGGACGCCCAGAAAGGTGCTCCCTCATCAGAGGTGCCACTAACCCGTAGTAATGGACAAGATCCAGCTTGGTGAAGCCGCTGGATGGATCGATCACTCGTTCCGGGTGAGTGATACGCGGGGATGCAACGGCTGGGGTTGATGCTCGACCCGCCTTCGGTTCGCCTATGGGTTTGGATTTGCTAGGAGCAGCATGCACCGGTTTTTCCCGCGTGATCGAAGCAGCCTTCTTGTCAATTCTCAGGCCATGAAATACGGAATGCCGAATATGGTCCTCCCGAGTCCATTCCGCGAAGGAGACTTCACCCACCAGTTCGGGCCTGACCCAATGTACTTTGCGGCCGATACCAGTGGCCTTGAAAAAGGGATTAGCAGTAGCTGCGATTTTATCCAGCCGCGCCCTGAGGTCGCGCAGCGTCTTGTCGCTGAATCCCGTGCCAACATTGCCCGCATACCGCAGCTTTTGTTCTTCGTCGTAAAAGCCCAGCAGGAGCGAGCCGATCCCTATCCTGGAGCCCTGCGGGTCGGTATAGCCGCCGATCACGAATTCCTGTCGCTGGCTGCATTTGAGCTTTATCCAAATTGGGGGAGCGCCGCGAGACGTAGGTCGAGTCCTTGCGTTTTCCGATCACGCCTTCCAGCCCCATGCGGCAGGCAGATACGATGATTTCGCTAGCCGGCACATCAAAGGTGGCGCTGAAGCGTACTGTCTCCGAGGAACGTGTGGCAAACAACTGTTCGAGGAATTCTCTTCGTTCTATGAGGGAGACGGACCTCAGGTCACGACCGTCATGGAATGGCATGTCAAACACATAGTAGATGATGTTCTGCGTACGGGAACTGTCGAAGGCGTTTTGCAATGCCTGGAAGTCCGGAAGACCGTTCTCGTTGAGCACCATGACTTCCCCATCCAGCCAGCCGCTCTTAAAGCCCATCTTGTCTACTGCTTTGACGAGGTGGGGGAGCTTGTGGGACCAGTCATTGCCGTTGCGGGTGAAGAGCTGAATGCTTCCCCCGTCTATTCGAGTCAAGATGCGGTAACCATCGAACTTGATTTCGTATAGCCACTCGGAGGGGTCGCTGGGAGGGCCATCGACCAGCGTGGCCAGCTGTGGCTGCAGCATGAGGGGTTCCAGATACGTGGCAGTACGCCTTTGCGGAGTGTTTGACATTATTGCTGACGCACTTTGATGAATCTGCAGGCGTGCCGAGCGATCCCAAGGACAGGCTCTATCTCAGCAATCTGGTAATGGAACTGGAAAAAGCGTGTGTCGCGGTACTGCATGCAGATTTGTCACGACTCAGGGAGGCTCACCTCAACACTCTCCGCCCCCTTGCCATATTGGGCAAAAAGCATAGTGCACAACAGACCAAACGAGCAAGAAAACCACGAAGTAGGTTAACTGCCATCATACAAGCACTGATGCGACAGAATCCGGAAACATCGGCAAAAGAACTCTGGCCGCACCTTTATAGTGCGCTGGATGAAGAAGGGTTAAATCCAACAGCTATTGATCAAATCGATAAATGGCGGTACGAATATGACAACGGGGACGAGAGTCGTAGACCGATCACATTCGGTCGATTTGCCACAATTGTTTCCAACTTAAAATCTCGTTAGCCGGGCTAACAGTATTCCAAAATTATCATTACTGGGTCTTATTCAATAAAGGACCCAGTCATGACAACCAGGTTAGTAACAACCTCGCAGGCCGCCGAAATCCTCGGCGTAAAACCCAATACATTAGAAGGCTGGCGCATACGAGGCGAAGGCCCCAGTTTTAGAAAGATAGGTCGTCTCGTCAAGTATGTCGAGAGCGATTTGATCGCCTATATCAGCAGGCAAACTCGTCATTCCACCTCGCAAGAGGAGACGAGTTGATATGACTTCCACAATCCGCGCCTATCAACCCATCGTAATCACCAGTACTGTAGCACCAGGAAAATTGATTCTCGATTACATCGGGCCGCTTGACTCTGACCTTATCAGTAACGGTAAAGCAGTTGTGTTTCTAAAAACCATTCAAGACTCCCAAACTCGAGAGTATAGCGGGCATAGGAGAGCCGAGTCGGTCAAGCCGAATTGCTGGTCGTCTCTCAAGTCTCACTATGCGAAGTTGCGGGGCCTCATGCGGCATCAAGGCGGCAAGGACAGGAATACCGTCCTCGCTACCGTGGAGGACGCGAGGAGTCACGCAACAAGCCTTTCCTTGATGAAAGTTGAGGCAAAATCATGAGCGACACGACGGACCCTCTAAAACAAAACGCCCCGGCGGTAACCAGGGCGTTTTTTGAAACCAAGCTGAACTCGAATTATAAGCGAATGCCAGCCTATGGCAAGCGGTTGATGAAAATGCGTTGTGATGGAATGGTTCCTGCCCGTTCGGTTATAGTCTCGTTTGAATGGAATATAGGCGGCGCCTATCCACGCATCGTAATTACGGATGAGCTCCCGGTCGCGGAGTTGAACTTTGGCTACCTTGCAGGATTGGCAGTACAGATCGTCTATCGCGGGAAAGATGCTCACAGGGTACACGCGGTCGTTGAAGCGATTATGAAAGTGAAACCCTCATCGTTGACTACCTTCGCCATAGACTTGGCTGGGACGGACAATCCGGCTTTTACGTTAATTCAGTCTCCTCGAGATATTCTAGCAAGGGAGATATCATGAATCCCTTTGAGGCAGTTGAGGCGACTCATGAACAACAAGCCGCTTTTACAGAAGCACAGCGTACTCCCATTGCTCGCATAGGAAGCGCTATAAGCGATTTAAACATTTCCGTTAATGCCACAACAGTACTTCCTCCACCGGAACCTCTTCCTAAATTGCCTAGCGTTTTATTGTTCGATTATTCCTTCGTACCTGATACGCTGCGCGACTATGTGCGGGATATTTCCGAACGGATGCAGTGCCCTCCCGACTTTGCAGGAGTGGCAGTTATGGTGATGATGGGATCAATTATTGGCCGCAAGGTTGGAATACGTCCCATGCAGAACGATGACTGGATAGTTATTCCTAATCTATGGGGAGCTGTGGTCGGCAATTCAGGCGTCATGAAAAGCCCGACATTGAAGTCGGCGTTGTCCCCGATAAAAAAACTCCAGGCAACAGCCTTCGATGGGTTTAACAAAGCTAAAGCAGAGCATGATGCGCAAATCGAACTTGCAAAATTGCAACAATCGGTAAATAAAACCAAGGCGCGTGCATCGCTAAAAAAAAATCAAAGGGTGGATGCTTCGAGATTTCTGAAATCGGGCGCGATTGACGATACGCCCACCCTAAAACGCTTCGTCACCAACAATGCCAGTTACGAGGCTCTAGGCGAATTATTAATGGAAAACCCGAACGGGTTGCTGGTGGAAGCCGACGAGATTGTTGGCTTGCTGAAACAGCTCGATGCAAATGGGCAAGAGGTTGCCAGGTCGTTTTACTTGACAGCTGCCAATGGGGACGCTTCCTATACCTTTGATAGAATCATGCGCGGCAAAGGATTGCATATTGATGCGCTCTGTCTTTCGATTATCGGTAGCATTCAGCCCGGCGTATTGGCTGAATATGTGCGGCAGGCCACGAGTGGTGGAGTGGGCGCGGACGGCCTGCTGCAACGTTTCAGTATGTTGGTGTACCCCGACATCTCTCCAAACTGGAAAGAGGTTGATCGCTGTCCAAACCGCACTGCGCGGGAAGCCATGGACATGCTGGCCGAAAGATTAGATAACTTAAATCCATTTGCAATCGGCGCAGAAGATGATTTGTATGGAAAGGTGCCATACCTTCGCTTGGAGCCTGCAGCACAAGCGATGTTTTCAGAGTGGCGGTCAGCACTGGAGCAAAGATTGAGATCTGACGACGAACATCCGGCTATCGTGTCTCACCTTTCTAAATACCGGAAGCTGATACCCTCGCTGGCATTAATAAACCACTTATGTGATACCGGAAAAGGGCCAGTTAAAGAATCCGCCCTGCAGAGTGCAATTGCTTTTAGTGAGTACCTTGAGAGCCACGCACAGCGGATATACAGCTGTGCCACCCGACCGGATATTGACGCGGCAAAAACGCTGCTGAAACGGCTGGTCTGTGGCAAGTTACCCCACCCATTCAAGGCACGGGACATATCGCAAAAAGGCTGGACGGGATTAGAAAATCCGGCAAAAGTCCAATCCGCAATTAAGTTGCTGCTGGAATATCACCACCTTAGCGAAGAAGAGGTAATCACCGGGGGGCGGCCAACAAAGTATTACCACTGGATCAAAGCCAGGGCGTTATGAGCACGTCCTTGCCAGATGAAATAGCTTGAGAATAAAAACAGTTCTCTGTTTTCCCCCAAAGACACCCTCAAAACCCTCAATAATCCCTTTTGAGCCTTTTGAGGGCACCCAGTCTGGCACTTGGCAAAATATTTTTTTGAAGATGCGAAGGGATTTGGTCCGTTGGAAATCGCGGGAGAAACTATGCGGCATGAAGGTCAGAGTTGCTTGGCGCCGATCAGGGCAACTAGCACTCGTGGCCCTAAAAGATGGGCCAACCGGATCCGATGTGACTACCGATAGGAACAAAGCAGATGCTGTTTCCAAAGAAAATACCGCTTGCTGATTACAATTCCTGGCATTGCTTTAGGGGCTAGAAGAGAAAGGTATAGACACCACATTGCAGCTCAGCGGCAATACGTACCCTATAGGAAGCTGTTATCCACTTCAGGTTTTTTCACTTATCGTGGGCAATTACAGTAAGGCGCGCAGGAGAACTTCGGGGGCGCCAAGTAGGACCTTTATATCAACGACTATGAGCAACAAGACGACCCACGCTCAGCCTAGCAGTAGGGTAAAGGGGATGGTGGGTCAAAAGTCAACGAGTACTGAAATGGAACCCGATTGCTAAGGCAAAAAATGATGCGCGCGGAATTGGCAGAGGGGGGTGACGGAGACGGAGATTAAGCTCATTTCAAGCGCCGTGTTGGACTTGACCAACCGGTCTCTACAATAATGGTCCCTTGGAATATATGCCAACCAACAGGGACTGCCCACTGGCGTTCGGCAGAGCTGCTTCGCGCTTTCGATCAGCAGATTCTCTGCTATCTGCGAATCAAGCCTTCTATCGATGGTAACTTGCATTTCCACACGGTATGCAACAGCTTTCCGCATCTGCCCCCGTATCCGAAAACGGGCAATAGCAAGCCCCATGAGCCTACAACAGATTTGCCTCCGCGGTGGCTACCTAAGTGCCGCCACTGGTGTGTAAATACCCGGTGGGGATGAACCGTGGTCATACTTCCGCAACTTGCATCCTATGTGTCCAATGCTCGTAAGAATCGTCACGAATGGACCGTAGTGGACGCATGCTTGTGTCACACGGGATCGCTCCCTTTTCATTATCCATCACCAGTTGTCAATCCGCTGTTGTTGAGCGACCAGCGTTTGCCTGTACCCGCTTGTCGGAAATAAATGTCCGATTACTACGAAGGCACGCCCTACCGCGGGGAATCAGCCATATAGCTTAGTAGAGTCCGCGGTTGTAAATTGCTGTTGGGCTGCAAATTCGGCTAGTGTAATATTGCAAGCCAAACGGTAGACTAATCGTAGCAAGCTGATAGCATGCGCCGAGTAGAGGTTCATTGACTGAGTTGCTGGCCCTGTTGGTTCACTATATGGTGACGCTCGAACACGGTGGTCTCGCTACCGAAAATACCTATAACGGAAAAAAATAAGGGGAAAGCGAAGGTGCAAGTGAAATGCCGGCCGGTACATGAAGTACTCGGTGAAAATCTTCAGCCACCAGAACTTAACGTTCTACAACCCGATAATCATAACTACCGTTGTTTACTCCTGCAGCCGTCCGGTCCCATCTATGCAGGTGCAGATCGGATTGGTCATTATGATGGTGCTATTGCAGCCAAACGATGTAAAACCTTCCTACAATTAGCATCAGCACGACATGTCGACCTTGCCATTACACCCGAATACTGCCTCCCATGGTCTGTGCTGAGTGAAGCAGTGACGAGTTCGTTATTCCCGGAGCCGGGAAAGCTGTGGGTACTCGGGTGCGAGAGTATCACGCGGACGGAGCTTCAGACATTCGAGGAGACTACGGCAAGCTATTGCAGGGTGATCCATGAGAATCCCGCAGGGCATGGAGTTTATTATGACCCCGTTGCGCTCTGCTTTCAGACACAAGATACGGAGGGTGAATGGAAGCGAATTGCTCTTGTTCAATTCAAGACATGCCCGTCGCGTGACCCCCACTTTTTAGAGAACGAGCATCTTCTCCGCGGCAGAACTATCTATCGCTTTGATAACTATCATGGCCTGCTAAGGCTTAGCCTAGCCGTTATCATTTGCTCCGATGCATTCACTGTAGCTGACTCACCGGAGTTGTTGGAACAACTCAACAGCTGGTCTACTTTAATTCATATTCAACTTAATCCCAATCCCCGTCATCCCGCCTATCGAGGCTATCGCGCACGTACCTTTGGGGCCGACGCCGAGTTTACTAATTGCGACATTGTCTGCGTGAATTGGGCGCAACTCATAGAGCAGTACGACGTTAGCAGCGAAAAAATGCAGCCCTGGAAGAATATTGGAGGGTCCGCATGGTATTTGCCTCTGCAACGCTGCTCCACCAATGATACGGAAGTGCTCAGAAATCACAGCAAGGGTTTGTACTATTGCTACATGTGTGAGAGGAGACACGTCCTGCTCTTTCATTATGATGAGGCTGCCTTTGAGCTTACCGTTCCAAAATCACTGGTGGCCGGCTCTGGCGTGGTGAAGAATAAGCTTGGCCCATTGATGGTTGGACGCTTCTGTTGGGATGAAGCATCTAGCGCATGGAAAGAGCCTGGAGAGCCCCCAGATACTGGTCTGCAAGCCCTGCTTGATGCTGATGAGGACGTTGCAGGAGCTTTGGCGGTTGTTTATGCACATAGGGATGCCTTAGCGGTCGAGCGCCTACTTGCGCTATCTAGCGGTGCGGCAAGCCATCTAGACCGGTGGTTTAATGTTGACTTGCTCGACTCGTGCATCATGTACTCGGATGAGATAGTCCGCCGTATTACATTTGCCGGAGATGGATGTGAGGAGGCGGCCAACTTCAGGCATGAGCGCTTACAACGCATTGCCGCCTTAAATCAGCTAATCCTTGGGGAAATTAATTGGCCGCCTCAAGTTGACGATATTCACGGGGCTCAAATCGACTGGTCGATGAATGAACCGAATTACAATCTCACCAAGCCTGGCAGTTTCCCAGCCCTTGTCGTTTATCTGGGGGAACATCCACGGCCTCAGAAGGTTCGGAGTGTAGCCGACGGTTTATTAAACCTTCTCCAACGAGAAGGGCGAGATTACAAGCATCGGTTGGCAGTCTCCTATCGCCAACATGGCATTGTTAAGTTTGCTTCATTACCTGCTCTCACGCGCATTGATTCGGTAAGTGAAAATTTGACTGATTTTGGAGAGGTGATGGAGCCGCAAGAGGATGAATGAGAGTTAATGAAAATGATTGATCCGAGAGCGGTAAGGGAAGTTCTGATAGAAAGTAAATTTCATAACATAACAGAAATTCGATCTGGCGTTGTTCGCGGTGAGTGGCTGTACGACGACAGGCGATACGCTATTGCATACGTTGACTTCACCGATGACGTTGTTCGGACAGCCGAGAATTTGCGAACTATTCAAGAGCAACTGCTTGGGGCTGATTATTTCAACAATTCTGACCAGCTTCGGTGGAACAGCTATCTGTATATTTTGGCCGGTCCAAAGTCGCTCAAAGCGACGGCATTTCAGGAGGCCAAAGCTTGCATTGAGGCCAATCGTGACTACGCGAGAAAATATGTATTGTCGATCGCTGACATGCGCGAATTGCTTACTGGCGCGCCCATCGCCGCTGGTCTGCAACCTATCGATACTGTGGACGCGGTGGGCGCTTGGGCGAAGATCCTCGAAGCAGGTCAGCTTAATATGCTTCTCGACAAGCCGACAAGAACAAGAGCACTAGAGTTGATTGAGAAAGGGCAAGCGTCAAAACAGGTCGCTCAGCAGAAAAGACACGAGCTGAAGCTGGAGGATAAATCTCTTACTTCAGGTTTTTTGAGACGCCTTCACATCAAGACGTTTAGACCTATTCACAATGGTCGTACCTTCGACTTCGCCGACATAAATTTGATTGTTGGCCCCAATGGATCAGGTAAGACTTCACTGCTTGAGGCAATCGAGTACCTGTATTGCAACAATAATCGCAGAGATCAAGCACCAGGCCCATATAAGCTGGAGGGATTGGTTGAGTTTGCAGCAGCGGGAAGCCCGCAAACGATAACGACGCCAGCCGACACCTCTTCTGTTAAGGCAAGAAACTTCAATTGGTATCGCAGGGAAGGTCATTTTGAGAAAGGGATTGTTGCTGGCTTTACCCGATATAACTTTCTCGATACGGATGCCGCCTTCCGCATTTCTACTGAGCTCGATCCTAGTACCCTAAAT
Organism: Nitrosospira sp. Is2; assembly: GCF_033095785.1. GTDB lineage: Bacteria > Pseudomonadota > Gammaproteobacteria > Burkholderiales > Nitrosomonadaceae > Nitrosospira. Next base: position 3,158,262 of record NZ_CP137134.1, read on the forward strand.
GAAGACATACGCCGACTCTTGATTGGACCAGACGCTTCGACATTTTCGGATTACCTTGAAAAAGTTAAAGAGGACCTCGGCACTCGGTTGAGGGAGCTAAACCGAGAGGCTCGCCTCGATGCTGAACGTTGTGACGCCCTGAAGAACGAGCTTAAGCGTCTTAAACAAGCGCCTACTCAAGCAACATCGTTGGCGAAGACATTTCGGGCTCGTCTTCGTGAAGTTGCATGGAAGGGAAAGGATATGGACACGGCGGAGATGGTGCAATCAACAGAGCGGTCGAGCATCGAGAAAATATCCCGCTCGCTGGTCCGCATCCGGACGTTGATTAAGGTCTCGGCCATATCAAAAGCGAAACTTCGTAGCTATATCTCAGTTTTACGAGCCCGGCAAAACTTGGCTATTCAACTTGAGCTCGAACGTGGTCGTCTTGCTGAGCTTCTTGCGCAGCAAAAGCGTGATCTAATGCTTTATAAACATAAAGCAGACCTACTGTCCGAGTGGTACATATATTGTGTCGCCGATGCTCCTATACTTATTCGCCAAGTGGAAACTCATTATAATGAAGTGCGCGTGCTACGCAAACGGCTTGGTGCGCTTGTATCGACGCCGGTTCCCCAGCTTTGCGGCCACTATAACCGTTTGGATTTAGACACAGCAGCTCGTCAAAGTGCGTCCGAAGTGTTACACGCTCAAAAGGAAGTGAAAACCGCAGAGAGTGCTCAACGCAGCATCAGATCACTTCAGGAATCGCTGCAAATCGCTCAAAAACAGCTTCAAGATGCTGCTCGCCAACTTATAACTCAATCCGAGCAACAGAATATTTGTCCGGTCTGTAAGACTCTGCATCATCCAGGGGAGTTGAATGCGAGGATTGAGGCTTTGGTTTCGGCGGAAACGCCCCCCCATGTGGCCGAGCTCGCGAGTCGTTTACAAGATGCTAAGACTAGGCAGGCCCAAGCTGATCGAAGAGAGGCGGAGGTCCGAGGTCTGCTCGACATTTGTTCCCAGCTTGGTCTCAACACAATGGCAACGACGGCAGAGCATGTTGCGAGCACTCTGAAGGTCGAACAACAGGCATTGAAGAAGTCAGTAGAGTCTCTGCGCCTAGCTCAACAGGCGGTCGAGGGATTGAAGTTTGCTGGGCTCTACATCGACAGATACGAGGAGCTGCGCACGGAAGTCTTAACCCAGTATGAGTACCCGGAAGCTATTGAGAATCTAACTATCGTCGAGCAGGCAAAGAAAGATGTTAAGGCAACAGTTACAGAACTGGAGAAGCAAGTTGCAGAGGCGGGTAAAGCGTCAGATGAGGCTTCCGAGAAGTTATTGCTGCTGCTGCGCGGAGATGAACTGGAAAACAGCTTTGCTCAGATAGTGAACTCAGAGGCCGTGCTCAAGTTACTTGAGGAAGAATTGAGTCGCGCTATGTGCCCTAAGCCTTACGGAGGAAATCGAGGAGTTCATTGAATTGCCCGAAAACGGCCGATTAACTGAACTTGAGGACGATATCGCCAATATTATCCAAGCATTCGATCGCGCATGGCAGGCCGCGCAGGCCGAGCAGTCTGAAAGTTTAGCGGTCGCTCAGACACAGCAATCCTTAGATAACGGGAAAGTCAAGCTTCTGCATAAGAAGATGAGGATGCAGCGGCTCAAACATGCTGATGAGGTATTAACCAGTGTCCTGCACGATAATTCGCTTTTAATAGCAAGTAAGAAGGTTTTTGGCGCTATAGGAAATCAAATTAACGAAGCTTTTAGTCGTATTCACTCCCCCCGGCAGTATGAGTTTTCACTATCTGAAAAAACGCTGCTTGTATCGCGCGATACAAAGACGCCGTGGTCCCTTAATCAGGTCAGCACTGGGCAGCGAGCGGCGTTTGCACTATCTATTTTTTTGGCATTGAACTCGACGGCATCTTCTGCTCCGCCTGTAATTCTTATAGACGACCCCGTTGCCTACGTTGATGACCTAAACGTTCTCTCCTTCTTAGATTATCTGCGATCCATAGTGCTGCAATCTCGTCGGCAGATATTCTTCGCGACCGCTGATACGAAGGTGGCGGCACTGTTTGAGAAGAAGTTTTCCTTCTTAGGAGGGCAGCGCTACCGAAAGCTGTCGCTCTTGCCGAGCGGTTGAAGATTTAAGAAAAAAGGCATTATGACCGGGTTTGCTGAGAATAAGATCGACTCCAACAAGTCGAATCATCGTAGTCCACATGTGAGCTTGGGTTGCTATCTTAGACTGCGTCGCTGCAAGTGGTAGAGCCACACCTAATTACCCAGGAGAGGTTTTTACTCCGCTTTGTGAAGAAAAAGAAGGCAGTTGGAAATGCGTCAGAAGCAGGACGTAGCTTAACCACACCGTCCGTGGAAATGGGGTAAAACCTATGGCAAAGTTCAGGAAATACAGGTGGGTTTAGAATAAGCGGAGACGGGGAGAAAGACAGGCCTTGCCAGCCAATCGGGCCACTAGCTTCACTATCTCCAAAAATCAAAATGCGGTAGTTGCGCTTGACCAACCTTTATACTGGAATTTTGGAGGTTGCGCCCAACCGGGACAGGATCTAACACTTTTATGCGCTTCCCCCAGCCCAGTCCACCACCACCCAAATATCGTCCAACGCCGTCGTATCGAACCGCAGCTCAAACTTTCCTCGCGGATCGAAGCTTCCTGGTTCTTCTCCTTGAGGGGGTGGAACAATAATACCCTCTCCCTTCATAAGAGTCGTTTTCCCGACTGATGTGTTATCACGGATAAGTTCTGTATTGACCTGCTGTGCATCTGTCCGGCAAAAGATATGAAGAGACTTTGCGTTTGAAAACGATTCCTGCATTCGATAAGGGAAATGGTGAGCTCTTAATTCGAAGGAAAAACTTCCCGTCTGTCCCGGTTCAAGTTTGATATTTTTAAAGCGGGCCCATTCAGAGGAGAATTCATGTCGCATAGAGAACAGCCTCGTGGAGTTCGCCTTAAGCCATGCTTCAACCGCGTTTGAAACAATCTCTTGCGGAGCCCCAGGGCGCGCGGTATATCGGACAGTCAATACCACATCCGCAACTGTATCATAATTGAACTGGCGCGGCTTTCCTAAAAGCTGAATCGACCACTTGCTGATAACACCTCCCCCCTCAAAGGGAAGAGGACGTTCGTCACGCAAATTCTGTTCAAATAATCCGGCATCATTCTGCGCATTACTCGTAACGATAGAGTTCGTTGCTACGGAATAACGAGTAAACCGTTCAGTATCCGGATTATCAATATCAGCAAAATACCACTCGCCGTTAACCGCGGTAGCTTTGGTCCGAACTTGACTAGCTGAGAGGGTCAATGAACAGTTAACGCTGGCATAGGGTCCAGTCACGCACGGGATTGAGACAGCTACAGACTTAATTCGCCGGAAAAAGTGACCAGGGCAATCAAGATCGAACAGCGCTTCAGGAATACTGATCTCGCATTGCCCTTTTGTACGAAGTTTCAGCAATTGACGAGGAAACCAATCGCGGAGGCTGATGTTTTTTGTAATTTCAAAGTCGCGTACGTTCAGTTCCGCATACGCAATTTCCATACGCTTCAAGTCGAGATAGAGCTTTTCTCCTGCAAAAAGGCTCTCGCGTCCGCCTAGATATCCCGCTGTAAGAAATGTGGCCTTTGCGTCTCCGAGCTCATATTGACAGCGTTGCTCCGCTTTCTTGGCTACGTCGTACGCGAACTGGAAATACTTCGCATGAAGGCTCTGAGCCTCCCGCTTCATCCATAAATAAAAATTCGCATTAGTCGTCTTTCGCTTTTCGTTAATCAGAAAATCTTCGATATCCTTTGCCTGCTCGAGTTGTTTCTGATGATTGCTGTATTCATGTTCAGAAATGTACTCGCGAATCTCGGCAGAGCGTAGATTCTTGTACAGTAATGTCACCTCTCCAGCGGCAAGCTGGCGCTGGTAGGCCCAGTCCTGTTCCCGGCGGTCATATGACGCCATTTTCGCCGCCATATTCGCCTCATGCTGTACACGTCCGCCTATCCCGCGCGAAACCATTGCTAGTCCCTGGAACGCGTGACCAAGCTTTGTCCCACCAGTCATGGCGGTCGCACCTACGCCTAAGGGCTGCACATGCGCAGCAAAGTCAGGAATTAGATTTAACACGGCACCTATTCCATCTAAAACAGTCCCTGCGTCCTGAAGAATTTGGGCGGCCTCCATGAAATCCAGCTCGTGCGCCTCCGACGGATTAATCTTATGCCCTCCATCCCTAAAACTTGAGTCAATCTGCACATCAGCTTCGGGTGCATATAGCCCTGGCTCTGTCATCCCAAAGCTCCTTTGATCTAGAGATCCGGCATTGAGAGCAACATATTCGGGGAGTTTGATCTCGGCTGCGTTGCGGCCGAGGAGACGTTCATAATAGCGAAATCGCTGGAATGTGTTTTGAAGGCTTATCTCAAGACTTTCGCGGTTTTTTTTGGCTTCCTGCCACTGTCCATATTTCACCGAACCCATCAGGCTAAGGAGTTCCGACTCATGCTTCGCTCGCAGAATACTTAACTCCTCATTGTCCTTCTTTTCAATGGCTGAGAGAATCTGGGGGCCTAAGGCCTTCACTTCCTGGCAGAGTTCTATCGCTCTTTGAAGCAAAATTGAAAACCGCACGGGCGCCAAGGGGGTGTCAAGGCCAGCGATGATCGATCCAACGTCAACACCAGCCGCTACGGCTCGCGCAAGCACTGCGGGGTCAATGGGCGGCGCAAAGAGTGGGAGTTGTCTAAACACTCCCTGGAGGTTAAGACTATTCCGAATTTTAAATAGACGGTCAGCGACCGTGTCCCAGTAGCCGAGAAGCTTCTCATTGCGCGGTATACAAAAATACAAGCTACGTCCTACGCTTTCCAACGTGACATCTTCTGAACTTCCCTCAGTCGGTAGGCCCGACCCGAGCAAATCGAACGGAATTTCCGCCTCAAGCTCCTTCGCGGCATTTCCAAATTCATCGAGATCATTGCGGAGGCTGGCGTAGGTTTGAGTTTTGAGTGTCCCCTTTTTTGGAATGGCTTGAGGGGTAGGCCCGAGAATATTGGCGCAGAGCACGTAGTACTGCAGGGCTTCGTTAATGCTCTCACGAGTGTCCTGCTGGAAAAGAGAGTCGCCCCAGGAGATCAGATTATCGAGGTATGCCATGACGGTCGCATACATATAGGCGGTAGGCCGGGTCCTGGCAACCAAATGAGGCCGAAACGGCTTATCACGCCAAGCCGCAATTGCAGAAACAGTTCTTTCTCTAAGATCGGGATTGTCGCCGGTAGACAAATTCAACAACGTGTCTTCCACGTGCTCTACCTCGTCGATTTGGAAGGGTTTAACCTTCCAGAAACGTTGGGGGGCAGGACCATCGCTATTGTCCGTGGGATCAAAAATATAATGAAACCAGCGTTGCGCCTCCGCAAATCGCTGATTCTTGCTAAGGTGAACTGCACAGGTAAAGGGAATATGATAAAAAACTTCCCAGTTGTAGACGGAATACGCACCTTCTGCATAGTCGAAATCCAAATCCTTAACTGGCAGATAGTCGCGAAGGACTTTCCCGTCGACGCTCAGCGCCTGCGAAAGGATAGCGGCCGGCTCGTCTCCAATATCAGCGGAACTTCGGAAATAGACAGATTTCTTGGGTTTGTAATAGGCTTCGAAAAAGATCTCCTTAAGCTGTGGGATCATCGTATCGAGGTTTTGCAGACCCTCAATGTCCTTCGCGACCAATTCCGTAAGCAGCCGCTCCGCGTACGGGTGAAAATGCATACGAAACCGATAGAGCAGCCTTCGGGAATGGGTAACGATGTGGTGAGGTACGCGTTCCCTTTTGGTAACTATCCAATGTCCAACTGAAGCGTACTGCGTGTCGAGCAACCCATGAAATGTTTCAAACGGTTTCATTTGAACGTCTCCCGAAAAACCCGCTTGTCCATAACAAACTCGTTATCTAACATCCTTGCCCCGGCAGTCGTATTGATAATCTTCATCGCGTGGGTGCTCGTCTTCGTTTCGGACATTGCATTTGCGCGAACACTGCCGCGTGAATTGAAGAGTCCCTTACTCGTTTGCAGTAGAACATTATTCTCGAACATCACATCACGATGTCGCGCCTCCTTTTTCAAAATTCCTAAATCACTGGGCACCACCTCCACTTGCCTTTCAAAATAGGGTTTGAAGTCAAATTTTATGCTGGGGTGTTCCTGCACATATTCTTCTGTTGTCACGACATACTCCTTCCAGTCGTGAACGGTTTTTTCAGCCAGGGAGGGCTCGACAAAGAACGTGTGAGGAGCACCTTGATCCTCGTAGAAGAATGGCGCGATCAAGGGCCCGATGGGATCCATAAGAGGCTTCATGAGCTCGTAGGTGCCCAAATGCCATCCTTCTAGATTCCACCATAGTTCACGAAGGCCGCCGTCCTTCTCTTGATAAACCACGTGTTGGGTGCCCTGCTTCTCGAACGAATAGCCTGCCGGGTTTCGACGAGCTTCCGGTGCTTTGCTAACGGCCTGGGTCAATATGTTTTCCCGCCATCCAAAGAGGGTCCACCAGAGTTCATGAATCTGTTGATCCTTGCCTCGGTAAACCACGTGTTGACTACCCTGGCCCTCAAACGCATACCCCGTAGGATCCCCATCTGCCTTACCATACCCCACACCAATTGCAATATGGTTCCAGTTCCCCGCAAATCCCCATAGCTCGTGTACAACGCCTTCTTGGTCTCGATAGACGACGTGAAGCGTTTTTTGAGAAAGAAAAGCATATGCCCCAGGTTGGGCATCGGGGGCAGGAACCGGCGCTCCGCTTGTGGCCGTGATATCGGCATGAGTCCAAGCTACGCCGGCAGGATCGCTTTTAAGCTCGTGTACATGCCCATCGGTTCCACGATAAAAAATGTGCCGGCTTTGCACAGTCGTCACATCGTTGATCATCTCGCTCATTACAAAGCCCACGGGGTCGCTGGCTGCAAGGGGAATTGACCCCGAGTTGAGATGTTGATTCGTCCAACTTGCAGGTGCCGCCGCTTCCACTGCTGAAAAAATCCTCCCATCTTGAACGCGATAGACGACTCCCCGGTCTGGGGTAAAGATTCCACCTAGCGGGCGGCCCACCGGCAGATCCGCCTCCGAGGTCGCCTCGTACAGCGTTTCAACCTGCCACCCCGTTGTCCCGTTTTGGTCCTCATCTAGCCCTGGGGAATCCACAGATGACCAGGATAGCTCCAGCACCTTCCTTTCAGTGCAATAGGCAATGCAATGCATAAACTTCTCATCCAGAGGGTAACCATGTGGATCACTCACTGCCGGTTCTGCTTCCGCCTCTGCAGTGGGTGTAGAAAGAAACCACCCATTCAGAGTCCCCCAAACGTCATGTATATTTTGGTCGGTACCCCGATAGACAACGTGCTGCGCGTCTTGATGAGCAAAGACATAACCGCTGGTGTTACCCGCGGCACGCGGAATAGTAGAGTTGGGGTCAAGTCGGATTTCGTTACTGGGAAAAAGCAATCTGAACTCTCCACCTTGATCAAGTATCGAATATTTGTTGGGTGCACCCGAGTTGGGAGCGGGAACTCCATTATCTTGCGTTACATCTGAAATGAATGAAATGGAGAGAGGCGAGGATCCAACCCACTTTGATGCAGATGGTGTCAATCCGCTCACAGGGCCGGGAATAGAAAGGTTGCCACCTTCGACAAGCTTAGGAGGAGCCAGCTTGCTGATCATCACAAACTTCTGTGACTTCTGTTCTTTTGCGTCGTTGTGTACGAGATGGAGTTCGAGAATGTCATCACCTAGCTCTTCCGTTTCCCTTGTGTCGACCTTTACATGAAGGGAAAACTGACGCCGTAACTCCGGGTCGGAGGCGCGCTTATTCGCAAACTGACGCGCGTTCTCGAAAGTTTTTGTAGCGGAGCGGTTTGCCCATTTGCCTTGCACCTGCTCGACCCAATTCAGTTGAATCTGGATCGTTACAGCTGGCTTGACATCACCCGTTTTAGTTCCACGCATCCCTTCAAAAGTCATATCCGAACTACCCGTACTCTGTTCTGTTTTCTCTAGAAAGGTTACCCAAAAAAGATGCATTCGGCCACGCCATATTGTCAAGGCAAGATGTTCGCCCTCTATCTCGGTATCCAGTGGCTCCCATGGTGTCCACATACGATGCGAGCACTGACGATAAAAATACTTGTGGGGCGCGTGTTGCGTTCGACCTATTACATGCACCGTGGCTCCGTCCGCACTGACACCTGGCTCAAAATACATCGTCATCATCTCGAGGCGTGCAATGTTTTGAAGACCTTGAAGGTAGGTATGCAGTGCAGTACGTACCAGATCATCTGATACATCCCCTTCCAGGAGTGCTCCCTCCAGCTCGCGGAAGAGGTGTGTTTTATCGTCTCGGAACTCTTGATCAAGCCAGTTTTCGGCCCAGCAGTACATCTTTCTATTCACTTCCCATACCCGGTAACGGCACATCCACTGCCAACGCTTTGAGTCGATGATGCTGGGAACGACCTCATCTTCGAGGCTCATAAGGCACCTCTGGATAAAAAGCTGTACCGATGAAATAGCGAGCTGGATGCGAGATGCCAGCACGGGCGGCTCCGTGCCGGGGTCGAGTAACAGACGCTCAAGGAGCTGTTCCTGCGTTGCACCGTAGGGGCTATTGGGCAGGTTGACCAGATGAGCTACCAGCGCATCGCGTTGTTTCTTGCGCAGTTGATCAAAAATTGGCTGCACTAGCTCGCGCCAGGCAGACGGCGGATACCGTCCTTTAAGGGCAGCACGTATTTTTGTAGCCACTGCGGCATCGACCGGCTTCCGCGCCCACTGAATAATGTCAGCTGGGCGCAAGTTCAACCGAACTAATCCAGTTATCGCGTTGGTCAACCGGCGCAACTCATCTCCGGTTGACAACCCGATCACCTGATAGACCGATATGTTGCCTTCAGTACTTTTCGTAATGTTGTATCCCAAGGCGTCACGAGTCGCCTGCACAAATTCCACCTCCCGTCCAGTTAGCGCTACTAATGCGTCGTTTAAATCGGATTCAAAAACGGGCTGCTTGTCAGGATCATCAAATGTTCGCTTCGCTGCTTGAAGTACATTCACAGCTCGATCACCCGCGCGGTAATATACTCGGGCGGCGGCGAGATCAACCCATGTCCAGATAGTCGACAAAATAGCTTTCGCGGTCTGGTCGTCCGTAACGGGAATGAGCGGCAACCCCTTCAATTCCGCCGCGCCCGATAGCGATCGAACATAGTTAAGTTCTGCTTCGCTGATGTCGAGAGTGACAAGCAAATCGAGCGCCTTGCGTAAGCGAAAGGTCGCCGCTGTGAACCGCTCATAATTTTCCACGGCCACACCGGTGGGGATGGCGTCCCCTTCAATCGACATCGTACCTTGCGTTGATAGCGTAAGTTCGAGCCGGTACCGTTTCCCCACTTCAATCTGCAAAAGGTCGAAATTACCATTCTGATGCGCGATCTCCCGCATGTCCCCGTCGACTCCGAATCGAAGCCTTGGGCCAGAATCAGGTGAAGTTAATAACTTGTAGGACCCGGCTGCGGTAAACCAGACATAAAAAATCCATCTAGTTCCGGCATTCGGCAACGATTCAGTTCGCGTCGTCATGCTTTCAATAAGCGGCTTATGGGCAGCTGGATCGGTAAGAATGCCTGTGACAAGCATCGTGATCAGGGCTTCAGACGTACCCAGTTGCGCGGAGAGGGTTTGGAGAATGGCTAACCGGTCTCGTTGCTGAGCTTCTTCATGTTTCTTTGTTACTCGCGGAGTAGGGTCCTGAGGAAGTGGCTCAACCTTAGGCAGTGCGCTGAGGGCAGTAAGCAACTGATCCGCTAATGTTGCCAGCGCCTCTGCCTGGACTGATTGACCCAGCTGTCGGCAAATTTCCTCAAGTACATTAATGCTTAAACCGGCCTCTTGTATGGTTTCCACTTGCTTGATAAAGGCAATAGTCTCAGAAAACGGAATATCTTCTTTCACTTCCTGAAAGGGGGCGGCACTAAGGTCACGCATGGGCGCGTGCGCCGACAGAGCTAGGTAAGACAGAAGGTTACTCACGCTCATATCCAATGCTTTCGCTAACACTGAGTGACGTATCAGAATGGACAGATTCTCAATTGTCAGCTTCGGATTTGTCATGCCCGTCCTCACAAAGATCTGCCTGATGTCCTCATGTGATATTTGCAAGGCCTGCGTTACCACGTCGATGTGGTCATCGACGTTCCCTGAAGAACCTTGCAGGTAACGCCCGAGTGGGTCATCGAAAACAGAATCACGCGAAAGCACGCTGTTGTTTAGAAATAATCGTTCGTACAGGTTGGAGAAACCTGTTGTCGGTACTGGTGACCACAGCAGAAGAAGTTCTTCGAGGGTAGCGCGATTCTTGGTTCTAGTCCCTATTTCGTGGAGGTGTGCGAGATAGATCAATGCACGGTGCATACTCGGTCCCCAGTTGTCCAGTGTCAATGCGGTCACATTGGGGCGGACAAAAGCGCGTAGAGCGCTATCTATGGTGGCCAAGTCCCATCCGAGTTTTTTCTGAAGCCGTACAAATGCGTTAAGCTTGACAAACGCTAGAATGAGGGCGGATGAGTTGTTAGCAGGTGATTTCGCAAACGCAACCGTTGTCTTTGAGAAATCGCTTCCACCATCAGGCGAGCGCAACAACAATACATTTTCTCGAACTTCATCGTTCCATAACGATCGGATGTCTTCAGGTTTAATCTTTAGCGTCTTGACGCGGGCCTCTAACGCTGAATGCTCTGTCGGGCTTAATGCAGTCTGGTCTGTCGGATTGAAATAACGCTCGACCTCATCCGGATCCAAGTCTAACTTGTGTAGGACAACCAGATTACCCAGCTTCGGATTGACAAATTCGGTCTTGAAGAGCTCAACCAATTCCTTATATGTCACCCCCAGACGCCGTGCGAGAGTCTGGGCATTCCCCAGTTCGGCAAGGGCAGTGGCCTCATCCGTATATCCGTAAAGCAGGTACCAGGGATAAGCCCCTGTGAGGACGCCGATATCGGCGGGGCCGAGCCCTAGTCGCTCAAACCAGACATCGACCAATCCCTCAGCGTTTCCGGTTGTTCCCCACAGCTTGCTGGGACGCCCAATTACTTCCCGAAGCTTCCATAATGGCATGTCCAGCTGTGTTAGAAACGCGCGGACCATTTCCAGCGGTAGATCGAACGGCAGTGATAGGGGATAGACCAAGGTGTTCAGACCGGGTTTTGCCCCCCCAACATACGCTTCCCACGTGATGTTTTGTGGCTCAGCAATCAGATCTTTCGAGGTTGACGTCCCGGTATCAAATGCCTTGATTCCGCCAAAGCCGCCAACCACCAGCAGTTCAAGTATTTCATTCACGATATCGATATAAGGCATCGGCGTGTTCGTGTTTTCACACGTCAAAGCGATATTTGGAATATCAGGGCGCCTTGCTACAAGCGCGTCAAAAGGCTTTTTATGGGCCGGCTCGTAATCATTCTGCTGATCCGCTTGCGCCATCTTCCACTGCATCTTCTGGGAACCCCACTGAGGTTCCTTGGGATCAATAAAATGCAAAATATCCACGAGATAGGCCGCAGGGCTTAAGACTGACTTGCAATGCTCGCATTCGCAATAATCAACGCTCCCGAAAAGTACCTCGAGGGTGGGATATCGGCCCGTTAGCTTCTCCTTTGCTTTGGCGACCTGGGCATCCCGTTTAACCTTCTTTCCGCTCACACTATCCATTGGAGGCGCAACATCCAGCCGCTTCGCGCCGGCAAAGACATTGAAGACGGTCGCCGATTGCTGTTGTGCTTTCCAGTAAATGAGGGGGATTTCACCCGTCGCGCCGATTTCCGGTCCCACTAGATTCACAAAGTCCCGGTAGGGTAAGGCGGTGATGTCATAGGCTGATGTAAAGCCCTTTTTGCGGAGAACGTTGAGAGCTTTGTCGGAGGGCGATAATGAATAGAGGCGGTGAACAGATTTAACTTCGTCCAGCGCCGCTTTTTTCTCCGCCGGCGTCTTGTCGGGGAGTAAATTTTCTTCGCCGTGTTCCTTTATAAAACTGCTGATCGCTGTCTGCCCCAGTCTGAAACCTTTAGAAGCAGCGCTACCTAGAAATGCTTGTACACCCGCTTTTGCTTCCGAGGAAATGCCGTCCAAATCGCCCCGCTCGAGTTGCCGCATGGTCACGCGGTTGCCGTCCATCTGCCGCACGCGCCTCGCGAGTTCTTCGCTGTACGCCTGAAGCCTTGCCTGATTGTTGAGACCAGTAAATGCGGGCGGAACGAGGCTGCCAATGCGAGCGTCGTAACCGTTGGCGAGAGCCGAGATTTCCCTAACCCATGTCGCTGCCTGATCAAAGTCGAGCTCGATGAGCTTTAGCACATCGCCCGATCCAATTTTTTCGAGCAGCCACGTCGTTAATTCGGCATTATTAAGCGTGAGATAGGCTAGCTTGCCCTGGAGTTGTAATGTCGTGATACCCTGCTCTGAGACGCCTGCCTGTTTCGCACGTGACCAAAGGTTCTCACCGTTGCCTTCCTTCAGGATGTTCGTAAACGCAGTGCGATCCTCGGGCGATACAGAAGCGCGAGCGACAAATTCCGAAAGGTTAGAGAGTTTTCCAGGCGGGATAAAATTAAGAAATTCGGTTTCCGCTAAGGCTTTGAAGGCTTTTACTCCAGCTTCCACCGCTGATCCGTCAATAATCCCTGCTTGCACTGCCTGGTTGAGGGCGGTTTCGACAGTATGACGGCTGATTTTAGCCAGCGTCTTCGGGGTGGCTGGCAAACCTGCGCGGTACAGCGCGTAGAGCGCATCCGCTGGCATTTTGGTTGTATCGGCGTGCTGGTAAGCCAGGGAAGCAAGCACAAGCGCTCGCCCATCCCAGTTGGTCGTCGCAGCAAGGTCACTGATATCGCGACGACCTCCACGCTCAATCGCGTTTTTCAGTATCTCTGGCTGCTGCAGCCGCGCAGACAAGGCCGTTTTTAGGCGCGCAAACTCCGGTTGGGGTGGCTGAAGTTTCCCTGGTGCGATAAGGTCAAGGTTTTCCTCGGTGGCAGAGTTAAACTTGGTCTGGGAAAGCTGGATTTCCTTTCCGTCTGATCCGACAGCATGCACTTCGAAGTTTGCTGCTTCATTTGCGTAAGGTATCTCGTATTTTCCGTCCTCGTCGGTTTCAACCTCCTTAAGCAGCGTTTGCGTACCCCCGAAGCCGCGTTGATACAGTCGTAATTTCAGTTTTTCTGCTGGGACGCCATAGGTTAGAGCGACACGACCCTTAACCACCCTCTGCCCAGTTGAAGCTTGGACAGCAGGAGCAATTTTGCCCTGGACGTCGGCAACTGCTTGGGCAGCCTGTGCTAACGGAACGGCCCCCGCTGTCGACTGAGCTGCGGCTGCTGTTTTTGATATGGCCTGACCAATTCCGATACTGTTGGCTAGCTGAAACTTTCGAACAGCTTCCAACGTTCCCGGACCGAACACTTTTTGTTTTACTTCTTCTGGCGGTACAACGAATGCTTGCTTTTGAAGATCCTCATGCAATCGGCTGACCTCATCGCCAACGTTCCCAACCGTGAGTTTATCAATAAGCTCGTGCTTCTCCGGGGTTGCAATCAATGGCGATACAGTGCTTATTGGCCCGCCCAGAAGTTCTTGCTCTGCCCGAGACCAGTTTTCTTCCGAAGTCCCACCTTGTCCGGACATATAGATCTCGTAGGCTTTTTTAGTAATCTCGTCGTGACTGGCAAGCTTTTCCACGATAAGTCGAACTGTTCCTGGGGTGCCTGACGATATACCTATAGTGCCAATGATGCTGACCGCTTTTTGATCCAAAGACAGATCGGGTAGCGTCACCTCGACGAGTATCGTGCCCTCCTGCGTGACGAGCAACCATGTGTCACGATTCCTTTCAAGAGTGCCCTTCGCATAGATTCTTGAGCTTACAGTCATGGTGACTCCTCTTATGAAAATCTAACAGATGGGCACGAGTTTCTCGGGTATCAAGAATTGACCTTCCAGCATCCTTGTCTAAAGCTTGCGGTAAATTGCAACCGATTGTTTGGTTTCGCCTTTCCTAAGGCTGGGATCGGAAAATTCAATTACTTAAGAATTACGGTAGGATTTGTTTCGAGTAACATTGATGGAAATACCTTTTGCGCGATTCTTACTTTGCCCACGTCCGCGAGTACAGCCTCGTTAATTTCTTTCCATGTGGCTTTGTTCCAGCCGACTTCAGTTGAATTGCTCATGGACTTCTCCATGAGAGGGTTTGTTGTTTAAAATTCTTGCTTTTTCCTGTTGTTTCTATAGCCTTCCTGCGGACAATTTCGATTACGCTTGATACATAGATCGAGGCGGTTCACCTAGACTTATAGCCTGTAGGTTCATGGTGCGAAAGGTCGCCAGCCGAACACATCCAATTTTTCAATTATTTCGATATCATCCGCCGATGACCCGAAAGTCGTCTCGACTATGGCCTTTCCGACCGCTCGGTGCACTGGGTCTGGAATGACTTCTTCGGCTAAAAAGGTACCAACCCCTATTCCTAAGCCAAGGCCAACGGCTCCTGCGGCTACCCACGGACCTGCGACAGGGATTTTTGCCACAACTCCGACGACCGCAGCACCCACAACTGCGTTCTTAACTATCTCACCCCGCTCCTCGTTGCTTTTCGCCTTCGCAAGATCATATGCAAGCAGGGCGATGCCAACGCCGCCCGCCGCCTTGCCGAGAAAACTTCCGCTTCCCCTAGTACTTCCCCTGAGTGCAAATCCACCCTGCTTAGCTCTCGCGCGCGCACGGAACGTAGCTCCCGTTTTCGATCCGGACGGCTTTGGCGCTACGGGCTTGGGCGGAGGCGGTGCGCCTTTCTTCCGCGCCTTTAGCAAAGCCTTTGCATGAGCTCTCGCCGCTTTTGCTTCTGGTGTCTGCCAAGGGCTGCGCTGTTTTGGTGCTCCCGCTTCTTCAGCATTCTTTCTCGCTTCTATTAATTTTTTATGTTCCTGTTCGCTGGGTCGTGCGAAGGTTTTTGGATCAGTTTCCTCGTATGCATTTTTGCCGGCTGCTTGTGCTCTTTTATTGCGTGCTGTCTGCTCCATTCTTTCCTTACCAGATCTTACAAGGTTTGGGCGTTCGAATTCGGGAGTGCCCGTTTGTTTCGTTCCAGGCATTGAAACCCCAAGGGCTTCTTCATGTGAAATATGATAATCGCTTGCAGACCTGCCAAATTTTCTCATCATGCGCGCGCGATTTTCCTTCGCAATGTTCCCCATTTCTTTGTCATACCCGCGGTTATCTTTACTAGCATCGATTGGTGGGGCCGTGATAGGAACCTCCAAAACAATGTCGGGCTCTGCTGGAGCATTCACGCTGGGGCTCTTAGACGATCCCTCTTGCCAAATATCGTGTTTATCGACCGGCGCAAGACCATCTGGATCTATAAGACAAACCGGTGACCCCGCGGAGTATTCATACGAATTCATTCCGCCAGCAATTCCTGCCGGATCAGCGGCTATCCACCTTCCTAACCACCCGGCGTAATATCTAGCCCCATGATAGCTAAGCGACGTTTCCTCATCCCGTTCCTTGCCAGTATATTGATACCGCTTCGGCGTATCGGTTTGATTACGTGCAGCCTGATACGCGGTCGTGCCATAAGGATGATATTCCTCATAGGAAATTACCTGAGCCTGATTGGTCAACTCCAGCATCGCCGAGCCTAGATGATTGCCAAGCTGAAACCGAATGAGTTGCGGCAGTGCTGGATCACTACCAATTAGCCGAGTCCTTGTTTCTATCAGCGCGACGCGCTGCTCGTCATCCATCACGTGCAATGTCTCGCGCTCAAGTGTGACGGACTGTCCACTGTACTTGCGGTACACTTCAAACTCACCTAGATAAATACGCTCGTCTTTTGGCGTGTCGTTTTGCGTTTCGGTCACCTTGCGCACTCGCTGACCAGTCCCATCATAGACGTAGTACGTCTTCTCCCCGGTGCCGTTGTTTACAACCTGTTGTTGCGACGTAAGCAGTTGATCATTGAAGTCCCAGTCCATTTTTGGCAGGTGCGGCATGGCCGTCATGTTGCCGTGGTCGTCGTAGGTATACTTCGCGCTATAGCCCGGCGCGGCCGCGTAGAACGACAGCTTAGCCTCGGCCGGTGATCGGGTTGCGAGCAGCCGGTTGCTGTCAAGAGCGTACTGATACCAGCGTGACCAGCGTTCCGTTCCACCGCCGTTATGATGCAACCCCAGGATGTTGCCTACCGGGTCGTATTCGTAGTCCTCGCGATATCGCTGGAGGGCTTCGGGGCTATTTGGAAAGGGTATGCCAATAATGGGGTCGAAATTTTTGGCATTGCGCTGCACATTATTCTGAACCGCATGCTCCCGGCCCTCAGCGTGGATTAAACGGTAAAGGGCGTCATAGATATAGGCATTGCTGGCATCTACGCGCGAATTCTCAAAGAATACCGTTTGCTGGGCCGCGTCGCGGATTTCAATAATATTTCCAATCGGATCGTAGGTGTAGGAAAGGTCCTGCAGCGTACGCTTGTCGGCTTCGGGATATATCGGCCGGGCGGTGAACAGCCGAATCAGACGAAATTTTTCCTTATCATAGGTGTACTCTGAGACGATAGGATGGCCTGCCCCGTTGTATTCGATGCGCCTGCGTTGACCCTTGGCGTCGTAGTCGATGTTTGTGACGGCCTTAAGATTTGAGGTAGCAGGGTTCAGCAACTCGGTTGGTTCCGCCTCTTGTTCAAGCCAGACGTCCACCCGTTCGAGCAGGTTCGCCTCATTG
This sequence comes from Nitrosospira sp. Is2, assembly GCF_033095785.1. Taxonomy (GTDB): domain Bacteria; phylum Pseudomonadota; class Gammaproteobacteria; order Burkholderiales; family Nitrosomonadaceae; genus Nitrosospira. The sequence goes on from NZ_CP137134.1 coordinate 3,175,129, forward strand.
TAGCCCGGGCGGATTACGTTGAATTTGACGTCCGGTTGGTCACTATGAGGGACAATCAGTTGAATCGGGCGATTTAAGGCATCGTAACGGATGCTGCTAGCGAAAATTTCTTCCTCCAGAGCCGGAGTTTGCGACCAGTCGGGCGTACTCTTGTAATCCTTGGCCAACTGACGTGTGCTCCGCAGGGGATTACCTTTGAAATCGAACGCTTCATCACCGCCGGTAACCGGCTTGCGGCCGGCGCTGATAAGAACGCCCGCGGTGTCGTAATGTTGGTACGGCTTGCCGCGCAAATTGAGTTTGTTTGCATCGCCCAAGCCGTTTGTAGGCGTATCGCCATAAATCACCTTCTCGAACTGGATCACGCGGCCTGGATTTAAGGGATCGGCCCCCTTTACGAATGAACTTATCGGGCGGTGCAGGGCATCGTAATTGGTACGAAAAGCGTGGCCTCGACTGTCCCAGGCTAGCAGAGGCTTACCAGCAGCATCATTTAGCATCCACCGATCACCGGCATCCATGCTGTGCTGGAACAGCAGGTTTCCGGCGATGTCGTAACAAGGGACAAAGCCTGCTAAAGGATCGTCGGGTTGGTTGTTCTGCACGGGGGGTGCAACGTATTGCATGACGAGATTATTGCGGGCGTCCCGAATCCACAGCGGCTTGCCCTCGGCATCTAGTCTAGTAAAAGTGATATATTTCTCATCCTTCAATATCTCAGTGGCGTCCTTTACACGATTGTGAGCGATGACGATCACATCACGGCCAAGGCTATCGAGTATCGTTAGTGAGGGGGTATTGCCGTGTGCCTCAACTGCCTTTGCGGCACTGACATTTTCTGGCGTGTTAAACTCTGCAAATCGTGAATTCGACGGATCCATGCGGCGCTTATACCAATCGCTGCGTTGGGGAGAGTGCGGATCAAACGCGGTATCGTTGGGGTCGTAGGTTTGGACGTGCCAAGGAGAGAAGTCGACGCGACTAAAGCTTCCGTCGGGCATTTCGTTACGCATCGTGCGCCCGAGAGCGTCATAGTAGATGATTTGAGTTACGCCTTCTTCCTCGGATTTTTCAAATCTATGTTCTGACGAACTGAAATACGGCTCGTACTGTTTTACCGGTTTGCCCTTATTGTTAAAAATGGCCTTGCCGCTGGCGACCCAGCGCATGGGCTGCCCGTCTTTTTCAGGTTCCGCCTGGACTTTCTTTACCACCACGCCGCCCATGCCATCCGAGTACTCGAAACTCGCTTGCAGTGGACTTTGTTCCCCTGGCCCAAGCTGGGCCACATGTTGTTCGCGTGCAATAGCACACGCGCAGGCCGGGTGCCGACCCCATCGAGTTACGGAAGTGCCGTCTGGAAGTTTTTCCTCTACCTCCCCGAAGTAATAGATAAGGCGAGAGGTCGCATTGCCTAGAAACCTCCGGGCCTGGGCTTCGTCGTACGGTTTTACTTCAACAAAAAACTTTTCGAGCTCTTCCTGCTTCGGATTGGCCAAGGCATCGTCAAATCCCCAGAGGTTATCTCCTTCGTCACCTTTGCCTTTCAGTACCATTGCAGCGGGCAATCCCAGCACATCGAAGAATACCTCGGACAGGTTATCGTTGATATCCTTCATTTCACGTGGTGCCAGCACACGAAAGTCGAAGTGCGTAACATGCGTAGTGTTGGTCATCGCGTCGGTGGTGGACGCTATGAACAGGTCGCGGGCGTCATATTCCAGCGTGGTCGTGTTTTCGAAAGAATCGGTATATCGCTCCGGCAGGTAGAAGTGGTGCGCGGCATCCGGAGCGAAACCGGCTGTGCCAGAGCGAATCCAGTACTGTCCGGCCAAATTAAAAAGCGGTACATCGGGTGGTATCGCTTGAAATCGATTAATGAGATCGGGGCCACTGAGGTAACCACTGACTTTTGCATCCCGAAGTATGTCTCGTGCTGTCTTGGCGCTATTAATAACGTCATCAAGCTTGTTTTTCCCCGTTGAGTCCCTGAATATGGCATCGAGCAACGTATCGTTGAGAGCCAGTTTGTATGCTTCGTAAGTCAGGCCCAAACGGCCGAGTTGGCGGAATGGCAGGGGATCGACGAGGTTTTCGTTAAAAAACAGCGTTCGCGCGTGTTCGATTATGCGTTTTTGAAAAGCGCTGCGATCGGGAATCGTTTCGTAGGAAATATCTTCCACTGAAAGAGGCTCAGCCTCCGTTGTACTGGGCACATAAAACGCGCTCAGTCGTAGCCTTCGCAGTTCCTCTAGCCTTAAGTAACCAGTGACAGCCGAATCGGGAATGATCAATTCGAAGCTCATCTGCTCGCAAGGCAGCCGCAAGCGATAATTGTCCAGTTTTACGCTCTCATCGTCCGAAACGAAATCTGCCGTGAACCGGGTCTCGGTGTAGGTCAAGTGCCGCTCCAGTTGTACCTCGTGGATACGCCGTAGACCGTCAATACCTAGGCTCTCATCCATGAATTTTCCGCGACGAGGATAAACCGCGGCCACCGATTGCAGGAGGTTGCCGTACTCGTCGTACTGAAGGTTCAGGGTGTGGGCAATACGCGGGTCTGGCTCCGGTTTATCCGGCTTGAGATCCAGCTCATACTGGTAGGTGATGGCTTCACTCTCGGTTACCAGAAACACAGCATGTGGATTGATCCCTTGACCTTGCAAAAGACGAATGTGGCAATTGTGATAGGCAGTGGAGAATAATTTGACGGGGCGATGTTCGCCATCTTTCAACGCTCGTACGTCCAGTTCACACACTTCCTGGCGCAGTGTCATGCCCTTGCAAGCACGCAAGGCTTCCCGCCATTCGTCGGCACTTAAATCATCCGCCGCGAGGTCAGGCTCCGGCAGAGGATTTTCTCCGAAACCGCCCAGCAAATTGGCGTCGCCCCGTCGTATCTGCTCGAACCAGTTAGGGAAATACTCGTCTTCGAAAAGCGATAGGATGTGAGGGCGATCTCGCAATACCCCTGTGTGGTACCAGGTCACGGTTTTAACAGGCGGCTGATATAGCCGTCTATCTTGAGTGATATAGGGGCTTGCGGTATTTGCTGACTCAAAGATTCCGTAGTCTTCTACGTCGATTTGTTCGACTCGGCCAAAGCCACGGAACTCGCGCTCCCGCCCATCAAAATAGCCGTGGTGGTAGGAATAGGTCGTAGAGAACGAAGTCTGCCGCCAGTTGTCAGTTACCGTCACTTTTTCCACACAATGCACGGGGAAAGGCAGTTTTGTTATCCAAGGTTTTCCGGCCTGCTTGTCTGCAAGATAAAATTGCGTTGAAGGCGCGTAGGAGATTCTGGTTTCCGCACCGAGGTTGTTCGCCGTCTTCATCAGCAAATGCGGTTTTTGTCCACCCATCAAGTCGATATATCGCATGGGACTACGCGTATCACCAGGCAGTGGCGATGACCACATCAGGCACGCGGTACCGTTACCAAGCAGGTCCACGGCGCTAACAGACGACAAGTCGTCGACGCGCGGAAAGGAACTAATGGTGCGCAGTTCGCTCCACGCGTTGCCGGACTGATTGAAGTACAGATGGGCGCCCTTGCTACCCAAATAAACCATGTCGACTACGCCAGAACCATCTATATCTGCTAGACGAATGCGTTTCTGGTTGAATTGATCGGGTGCCTCAAACCAGGGAGAGTTGTCCATAGTGACCTTGCGGCCAAAACGAGCATAGCCAAGATTGGGCCAATAACACACTTCGCCATTGCGAATACGGACTAGGTCGGTAAGGCCATCGCCGGACATATCCGCCAAGTAGACGGACTGCGTGCCATCAGCAAAAACGAGTCGCGGGCCTTGTTCCTCATCGATAGCTTGGCGCACCTTTTCGCCTGGCCCAAACCCCGCCTCCGCCAGGGACGGGTACCAGGCGAATGCTTCATCCTCGGTTATCAGGATATCGGCGTGACCGTCTCCCGTAAGATCGATAAATTTGAGATTAGGGTCGTTCCACGCAAGGTTAGGCAATGAGGTAAACGAGGTAAAGGTTTCCCAATCATTATTTGTCGTGCGTTCAAAGAAGCCGGGAAGGGGGCCGTCAAATTCGACGACATCGAGTTGACCGTCGCCAGCCAGATCTAATAGCTGCTGGCCGCTGCTCAGCCTTGCTGGAGCAGGCATGGTGGCGACTGTTTCAAGCGGAGAGAAGCGCGCAACCGTTATCTTCTTTCCATCTTGGTCGATCACCGGCAGCGCGCTCTGGTTGCGTTTATAAAACCAAGCACCAGCTTGCTCCGTAAGAATGCCCGATAAACCCTCTCCGTCAAGATCTATTAACTGATAAGTATTACCGTCCAATCCTTCCGGCAGGTTTTCAACACTCGATGCATCGACTTCACGAACCGTCTCATCAATGACCGCTGCGCTGTACTCGAAATCTACAGGCGGAAGGGCTTTCTGTAGATACTGCCCATTGATGAGCTTGTAACCTGATTGAGTTACACGGGTAATGAAGGACGCGTTGTCGTCTTCACGATATGAAAAATGTGTAGCTCGAACCAGATAATCTGAAACCGCAAGTTCTTCCTTAAAATGATGAAACATAAGTACGCGCCGGCAAAGGCGGTAGGTGCGGACTTCGAAACAAGAACGATAGGATGAGAACGGGTCCCGACGAATATTCCAATCGTGCTGATCATCAGTATAAAAAACCTGTTTTATATCCCCATTCGCCGCTTCCTCATAATGTTCACCGTAATCGAAAACCACTTCGAACATCCAGTCCGTACGCTTTGATAAATCCTCATCACCCTTGCGAGGCAACACGTTTCCGTACTTGATTCGCTTTATATACCGGTTGGCGCTTCTGCCCTGATCTTCCCGGTTTGCTTCCTGTGCGCTAAATTTTTCCACTCCCTGCGAGTTTTCTTTTTTGTATTCATAGCGGATAGCGTTGCCCCTATCGTCATAGCTCTCACATATTAGCCAGCTAAAGATGCGTGTGGGGTCAATTGGGTCTGCAATACGACTTTCTTCAGTCTTGCCATACCAGGTCGTGACATTCTCCCTTGAGATGGAGCGCCAGAAGGTGTCTTTCCGATCGGCGTCATTGGTCCACCGTTCGATACGTGCAAAGAGGCCTTCAACCCGAGGACGATATCGCTTGATTCGATAGGTCGCACCGTCGACTTTTCGCGGATTTAATCTCTCCGGCCCCCACTGCCCCGGTGCGGATTCGACCAGAACAGGAACCAGGTCCTCCGCACCTGAGAGAATGAAGACATCCGATTCCTGTTCATCCCCGTCGCCGTATTGCGGGAGCCCTTTGTCGGTTTTTCGAGTAATGGAAGGGCTTGAAAGACCCCAGCCTAAGCCGAACGGTCCGTTGCCAGCGCCAGAATCATAGGAAAGCGAGAGTTGAGGTCCGAAGCCCGACCGGCCCGGAGAGGTGGCGATCGGCACAGACATCGTCCCAGTTCCGGTCACCGGATTCGACGCAAATTTCTCGCCAATGCCACGGATGGCGCCGCCACCTTTGGGAAGCGATATGGTTGGCGCCGAAACTTTATCCTTATCTTGCTCTTGGGGAGAAGATGGGAATTCAGCGGCTTTCTTGTTGGTAAAATCGGAACCCATTTGCGCCTCTAGTCGTCTGCCTGGGTTATTGGTCGGAACATCTGCTCAGGCGATTACGGAAAAAGCCCGATTTTTCTTTGTAGTCCATAAAGGAGCAAAATCAAGGATTATTTCTTGGAATGGATGGCGGTGAATTGGGCTAAACCAAAAGGTTACCGATGAGCATCAGAAAGATATATTGCCCGATGACTGACGGGGGGGACGGACCTGGGCTACCTGAGGGCCCCATACTTCAAGTATCTGGTACGCGACGTGGGTCCTTGCTTGCATTTTGGTTCCGCCCAATGCTGGCTTACATTAACGCGGGGCAAACCCTTACAATATTTGGTCAAGTTATACGGATCGGAGGTGTGCTTCTTGAAGGATAAACTCATCTCGAGTTATGGAGGCATGGTCGAGTGAATAGCGCATAGGGATTCAAACTGGATTCAAACCTTGAGGGGGTGGAGCAAGAAAGCGAAAAATGCTAGTTGTTCTATAACTATTAAAGCCCGACGAAAAACTAGCAATCAGTTGGGAGCCCGTGGGTGGGATCCTCTTTCGAAGAGAATCAAGCTGAAGAAGTAAATTTTATATGAACGAAATGTTGCTTTTCGCCCGCAGGGTAGTTCCATTTATTATATTAGTCCTGTCTCTGGGTTTGGCATCCCAAGGCAGTCAGGGCGGAGCAATACTTCAATTAAGTCATGATCCGGACTCTCGCGCGCAATTTCCATGGAACTGGGAATTCATAAAGCAACATGTCAACCAGATACATGCGGCAGGATTTACCGCTCTCCTTATTTCACCGCATCAGAAATCCTGTGGAATCAGCAAGGGGTATAACCCCGAGGACTTTACCAGCTTCGACAGTTCTCACGGATCGGAGCAGCAACTTGCCGACCTGATCAACGCTGTCCACGGCGCAGGAATGCATATCTATGCCGATATGGTCATGAACCATATGTGCCGCGATAAAAATTTTACCTACAGGCGATTCGGTCCAAGTGATTTTCACCATCAAGGCGATATCTTAAACTGGAACGATGAATATCAGGTCGAGAACGGCTCATTGTTTGCACTTGAGGATCTGGCGCAGGAAACTCCCTATGTACGGCAGGAATTGTTTGCCTATCTCGTTAAAACGAACAATATGGGATTCGATGGCTATCGCTGGGATGCAGCGAAGCACGTGCCGAAGTGGTTCTGGAAGGAACACATCGTGAATAACGTCAACGCGTGGGGCAAATTCAACTTCGGCGAAATTGTTGAGTCGGATATCGACAGGCTCCAGCTATATGTCAATACTGGCATGGCGGTGGCCGATCAGAATCTCTACACGGCAATGGCCGATAATTTCAAGCTTGGCGGCAACCTTGCCGCCCTTGATGGGGCCGGATACGCGGGCCGCAACGGCGAAAAAGCACTTACGTTCGTGGAGAATCACGATTACGGCCCTCCCGCCAACCGGTTATTGGCTTATGCCTTTATTTCCGCCTACCCCGGGTATCCGCTCTTCTACAACGTGCTGCTGAATGATAAAGCCCTCAATAACCTTGTCTGGGTTCATGAGAATCTTGCCAAGGGTCCATACATCAACCGCTACAAAGATCAGAACACACTAATTTTCGAGCGCAGTGGGCATCTGCTTGCCGGCATCAACCAGTCTGATGCTTGGGTACGACGATGGGTGCCAACATCTTGGAGGAATACCAAGCTACATGACTACAGTTTTCATGTGGAAGATAAGTGGACCAACAATGATGGATACGTCGAAATATCGATCCCCCCCATGAGTTATGTGATGTTTGCGCCTGGCTAACATCCAACGATTTTTTGCTAGCGCCTCAGCTTACTGAGACGGTCGAGACGTTGTTCCGCAAGGAGGAAGTATGAAGGCAAAATGCTCCAAGGTCTTAAAAGCAGCTCTGTTCGGCCTCACCATCTTCCTCTTGCTGCCGATTGTCGCCAGGGCGGAACCTTGGATGGGGGGACTGGTTGTCCGTGATGATGTGGCATGGTCGAACCCAAGACCTGGAAATTATGGGACGGTCCATTACTTTCTTGATGAGGATCGAAACGAGCAGGTTCCCTTTGATGTGTTGATACAGGTGAATGCCGACGGTCGTTTGCCCTCCGAACTGCATGTGGAAGTCTTTACGAACTTGAATCGGCGCGATCATGCCAAAGTCTGGGAAGATGTGAAGGATGCCGGCGGACCCGACAGCTATTATATGACTTACCCGATGACCCATGTGGGGCGCGTCGGCAACAATGAGTTGTATAAAACTACTCTGACCGCGACTCGAACGGGTGCCTACCGTATAACGTCCCGGTACCGCTATGGCGATGACCCGTGGCGTTGGCATAATGATTTCAAAGCGGATGGTCAAATGCAACGGGATTTGGCAATTGTCGTCTCGCCGCGAAAGGTGTTGAACCTAACCCTGTACGAAGTTAATCCATACGTCGTGGAGGCCACAGCGGGCGGGACGTCTCAACAGCGCAGCACACTTGAGGATTTCACGGATCACGATCAGGATGGTTACGATCCATTCAATCTTCACTATGTTCGTAACACGCTAGGGTTTAACACGCTTTGGCTGATGCCCATCTTCCCGAATACACGGGAGCGCCTCGAAGGGGAAAATGGACGACGGGTGGGAAACCATTCCCCAGGCAGTCCCTATGCGGCCCGGGATTACTGGTCGGTCAGTGAACGCCTCTCGGACGCCGGTACCTCTGACGCGGCACTGCATGAATTCAAATATTTAGTAAACAAAGCAGAAGAACTCGATCTGAACGTTTTTATCGACGTTGCTTTGAACCATGCAGGGCGGGACGTCATCGTTGGGCAAGGAGCAGTCGACCTGGGCCTCGCTTCACGAAGCGAAGCGGAGCAGCCTGTGGCTCGTGTTCGCCCGGCTTGGAGTACGAGCAAATCGAACTACCGGATCCACGCCCGCGGTGTAAATGACCTTGCCGAATACGCACCGACTGATCGACTGGGTGAGCACCAGTGGTATGACGCAGGAGTTGATTGGTTCTTTGGCGACTATTCTTCTCTAGGCCCCAAACCTGGGCGCGGGCATGATACGAGCCGTGGGAGTGCGGAAGATGAACGAGATCTCTTGTATACCGACCTTGATCCAAGCGGCGGGCATGATTTCGAGGTGGAGAATGTCTGGAACTACTTTGCCTATCTCTTCCCTTACTGGCTTCATCAGACTGATAACAAGCTGGACGGTATCAGGGCCGACTTCGCTCAGGGGTTACCTCCGCAGGCTTGGGAGTACATCATTAATAAGACTCGCCAGAAGAAATGGGACTTTATCTTTCTCGCGGAAGCGCTGGATCCCGATCCGATCCGTTACCGCGTTGCGCGCCACTTCGATCTTTTAACGACGGTTGATCATGGGTTATATAGAAACAACAGCGTTACGATGAGTCAGCTCGTTCGAAGCCTTGAACAGGAAGCGGCTATTTACGGGTACAACGCACCGGTTCTTCGCAATGGAACCAGCCATGATGAAGATGGCAATAGCAATGCATGGTTGATGATGGCGCGTCATGCTGTTGCCGCTGCCCTCCCCGGCGTCCCGATGATATACATGAGCCAGCCCTTGGGAGTTGGCGATAAGGTTGATTTTCAATACTCGTGGCAGAACATTGCTGGTCATTGGAGCCGGAGTAACGCTAAGGTTTTCGACATGTACCGTAGACTTAACACGGCCCGCACCCAAAATGCCGCCTTGCGTTCCACCAACCGCTATTTCCTGACTAAACAGCGGGGAGGGGGGTTTAATGACGCAATTTTTTCCGTCGCCCGATGGCAGGAAGATAGTCTTCTTTTTGTTTTTATCAATCTCCGCGATCAGAAAATTGATCCGGAAACCTTTGCTGTGCCACGTGACGTTCCATTAGATAGTAGCCCGGGCGCGCGATATCAGGTTCGTAACCTTGTTGCAGATGATCCATCCGCTGCCATTTGGCCGGAACCTCGAACGGCGGGCGACATTATTGCAAACGGCCTCCATGTAACTTTCACCACGCCTAATGAAGTCCAATACTTGCGGTTGGAGCGCGTACCTTAAACATGAGCTACACACCGTGTTCCAGCGAACTTTGGCGATTTGTGAAAATTTTTGGATCGCCCCAGTCGCTAGCTTAATTACCGTGATTCGATATGAAGCAGACTGCGCACATTCCGCATCACAAAATGAGTTACAAACACAAATTTTTGCAGAAAAACACTATTTCTACTGCCTCGTTAGCCATTGACGGCATGTTCAGTCAATTATTTCGTGAAGTACTTTAATTCTCAAGGGTTTCGATTTTCCAAGTCTTATCAACGAACGGCCCGAGCTTAGACGTTGCACGTCCACAATCGGGAAACCCAGCTGTTTGAAATGTGTTGAATCAGCAACTAGTCTGACGACATGTCAGAAAATCTCGACTACCACGTAAAAATACGGGCTATCGGTCAATTTCTACAGCTACCGGAATTCCTAATGCTGCACCGATCTCTTCGAGCTTGCGTTTCTTGTATGGGTTATTGGCATGGGTAGTAACATACCACCCACCTTTCCGGATCTGGCTCTGGTAGCCCATGGCGGGTTGGCGTGATACAAGTGCGATGCCGGATAGGCGAATGCCTAGTTGACTCACTCGTTCCAATCCCATCCGCTCAAGGGCGGTGGCAAAGACTTCATTGGCGTTACCCGGATTGATGTCTTGGCCGTCCACAGTCACGCGTAGCCCCGTTTTTGGCCCCTTGTGATGGGAACCTATCTTCCTGTTTGGCGTTGGGCTTCGCTGTTTTTTCGAGATTGTGGCCAACGCGTCCGCGATTAGATCGTCAAATCCATCTAAAACCAGCTCTTCCATATTCTTTACCATTTCGGACATGATGCTTATCTCCGTTTAATCCGTTTGGCTCCATGCCCGATGGTAATGAGGTATCCATCGTGACTGCTGTCGAGCTTGTACGCGTCCAAATACTCGGCCAACTTCCGGATCGGCTCCCGTCCGAATTCCCGTTCCATGGCTCGAATGCTGGTACGGCTGAAATAGCGATGCACGCCGCCATGCCCGTCATGCTTCTTCTCGCCAAACTGATCCAGCCATTGGACAATTAGTGGCGGAATGCACTGCTGCTGTGCTCGTACCGTAGCGTGGGAGCGCGCGTTCATGACTGTTTACGCTCCGTTTGAGATGTTCCGAACTCGTCATCGAGTTCTTGAATAAATTTCTGTACCACCTCCTCCTTGACCCGGCATTCATCCGCAAGCTTCCACTCCTTATCCTGGGGACGCTTTATCCAAAGCTCATGCCAGGCGTTACGGCTCCCGCCGGCGATTGTATTTGCCAACCTCGCTGGCGAAATTGCGCTGCCGTTATAAATGACTTCATCGTTTTCGACCTTCGCGTAGGAGTACGTGCCTCGGTACTGCATGCGAATCTGTGTCCCATGGGGCAGAAACAGGTTCTTCCATTGATAACCGCGAATGGCGCTACTAACCTCTGACAACAACTCCGGTTTGCAGCTCGCGTTATCCAGCCAGTATTGAATGGCAGTGGAAACCATCTCAACAGGGTCGCGCGGATCACTGTTGCTTTGCAGAAAATTTACAAACTCCAGAAATTGTTCTGTCGGAATTGGAACTGATATTGATTGCATATTTAATTTACCTTAAATGATATTGTTTGATATTTTAATTCCCTCCAAATTTAAAGTCAAAGAAATAAAAGCGAAAACGCATAGAGGAAACATTTCCTAAAAGGAAAAAAGAAAACCGTTCAAAAAAATAGAGGTTGCTGCGAAAATGGAGGGTTCCTATTGACGGGATAACCTATTGCTCGTTCATCGAAACAGATATTGCGAAGAGTCTCAGGATCGATACGAATTAAATGCGCAAACGTACAGCACGCAAACGTACAGCACGCAAACGTATACGCACGGTTAGGGTCGCCCCCGTAACCCTCGTCTTCGAACCACAGGCAAAAGTAGAGATGGAGATAACCGCCGCCGAGCAAGAGTTCATGCGAAACAGGCCGCTAACGCTTAGTAAAGTACTCTTGTCCTAGTTACCACTATCGCCGTTACCAGCGGAACGGAAGTTTCAGAGCGGCAACTGGCGGAAGTTGCGGCTGAGCTTTAGTAAAAACTCGGTCACTGTAGAGAGGAAGTACGGCAGGTCCAGGAAGTCGGTGAGCGGGGACGAAATAACGATGTAAATTAATACTATACGGGAAAACAAAGGACTAACGGGAGTTAAGGGGGCACTGTAGGATATCCTTATTGACTTGATTACTATCCGCTTACTAATTATTTTTCAGTTACCGAAAATTTCCTCAAAGACGGTATAACTTATTGATTACTGGTGCCCGGAGCCGGAATCGAACCGGCATGGGCGATTAAGCCCGAGGGATTTTAAGTCCCTTGTGTCTACCGATTTCACCATCCGGGCGGTAGAGTAAGGTTTTTTTTATTGTAACTCAAGCGGAGAGGCTGGAGACACGGAAACGTCTGCAAAATTTTACCGAGTTTAGAGCGGGCATAAGGTTAAGGTCCGCTGATGGGGGGGTGAAGAGCATCAAGGCAACATGACAGCCCAGACCCAACGACGCTCAAACAAACTCCCCCGGTCTAAAGCAGCTTATAAGGGTTTCCCTTAGTCTAAAACCATGGTTTCCCCAATGTACTGATGGTATTGACTGCAGTACGATGAACTCACATTAATTCTATATGGGTTCATTCTCATCATGAAAACAAATTTGGTACGTATTTTCGCCGCTTTATCTGTGATGGGGTCGTTGGCTTTGCTGAGCTCTACCGCAACGGCGGCTCAGCCTGTCGACACACCCGAGATTCGCGCCGCTGCTCAGAATGCCACAACTTCGGGCGACCACGAGGCCGTGGCGAAACATTATGAAGATGTTGCTGCTCAGGTGCAGGCGAAATTGAAAGAACAAAAGGAATTGCTGGAGCAATATCAGAATAAAAGCTATCTCTATGGTAGACAGGCCCAAGACCTGCAATCGCATACTGAAGCGTTGATTCGCGCTCATGAGCAGACGGTGACCGCCACCATAGAAGAGGCGAATGTGCATCGTCAAACGGCTTCGAAGCTTCAGGAGAAGCACGCGTCCGATAGTCAACCGGCCAATAGTGTGCGCGGATTATAGTGACCCCTGCAGTTGCGCAATACTCAGTTCAGTCCTTTCCCTTTCCTCAAATATCGGGCTATCGGCGGCGGTGTTTGAGGTAACCGCCGCCGGACAGTGAGCCCCAACCTTGCCCGGCCGGTGCGTCGGCGGGGCTCGTGAAATTCCAGGCGTTCAACAGGGCTTAGGTGCTCCTCTATTTGAGGCATCATCCTTTGCCGCCCCGGTCTTGCGCCTGGTTCCTTTGCCGGCACACATGTGCGGTCCTACGCATTGTTCAGCGCCACAGCCAGCCCAGCCACTTTGCGTGGAGGCTCTGCACATAGAGCCGGTCTTCAGTTTCTGTAACGGCGGTCGTATCGGGGTAGACCCCGGTGGGGTCCTGCAGATCAGCCACTACCTTGCCGTCTTCCGTGAAGGCCATCACATGTCCATAGGGCATTGCGATCCGCCACAACGCGCGGAAGTCGCAGCGCGAGTTGGCGCAGGAACGGCGTGCCCGCGATCGAATCGGCCGCCCCGATTACGCGGTTTGGCAAAACCAAGCCAGATTTTGCCGTTCAGTCCACGCATCAGATTGTCCGGGTAGCCGGGCAGGTTGTCGAGGAGGACAGTGGCCTGGGACCCGCCAGCTGCAATGTCGAGGTTGTGAGCCGACACAGGGATCTTCCACACTCGGTATTTACCGGTCTCGTTGATGAACAGGTACTGCTCGTCGTTACTTAGCGCACACCGGTGGCAAAGCTCAGGCCCGTGGCTATGATCCGCACCGCCTGTTTGCTCGGGTCGTACTCGAGGATGCGCCCAGTGGAGGACTGCTCGACGATGTCGAGCACGCTAGCCTCGAAAGTGCCGCCCCGTTCCGAGGGCGCGAAGCGGGTCGACGCATCGCTAAAATAGATCTTGCCATTACCTGCCACGATGACGGCATCATAGCGGATCGGGTCGCCCTCCATCGTGTCTGCGAGCATGGTGATTTGACCCTTGGGACTGATCGATAGCAATCCCCTGATCGCGTCAGCTGCGATCAGGTTACCGGCGGAATCGAAGTCGAAGCTCAGCACCCTCCCTCCCGATGGCGCGAAGCGGAAGTACCCTGGCCCTTAACAGCGGCTCACGCCTTCTCGGCGCGCCTGATAGTTGGGCAGACGGATCTCGAGACCGGATCAGGCTATGCTCATCCCGACCATATTTTTTCCATAATTTTTCCAAGTGGTCGTCAATTGGAGACAATAGATAGATGCTCTGTATATCGCTATTACACCAAAAGTCGATGAATTTTTCAGGATATATTGTGTCAAAATGGAGACAGCCAAATTTACCTTATTATTCAATAGCTTATACGCATCCTAACTCTTGCGCGACAGCTTTACTGTCGGGTTCTGCGGCGACAGGGAAGATTGTTCGGGTTGAGGTCACCCCCGAGTTATTCCCTCGTAAAACCGCAATTGCAATAAGCAGTTAAGGCCACTGGCACAGTCCCTGCTGGGGGGTAGTTGCAAGGTGCGGGAGTGGATCGTTTTAGGGGTTGACGAGGGAGAGCAGCCTGGTCCATAGAATAATAACCGCCCTGCGACCGGCTTCGGCCGGACCTGTTTTTACATGCATGTAACACAATGTTTAACTCACCCTCAGGAGACAAACATGGGAATCTCTCAAGCAAGCCACGACGATTACGACAAAGATGCAAAGGACCACGGCAAGGGGCCAGGGGACGATAAGAAGGACGATAAGGGCGGCAAAGATAACGGAGACTACGAGGAATACGGCAGTCACCCGGGCAAATACGGCGATAAATACGACGGTGCCTGTCTCCCAAAATGGCTGGAAAACAGGGACTATGACGGCAAATATAAATATGGTAAGGACTGGAAGGACGATCACCTCAATGGCTCGAACAAGAACGACTATCTGAATGGTCGCGGAGGCAATGACACGATTAATGGGAACAAGGGCAACGATGCGCTGATAGGCGGCAAAGGGAATGACAAGCTCAACGGCGGTGACGGCGTCGATATCCTCGTGGGAGGCAAAGGCTATGACACCCTCTGGGGAGGCAAGGGCAACGATTACTTCGCCTTCACCGGTGACAAGAACGGGGGCAAGTTCAATTGGGACGGTCCCGATAAGATAAAGGACTTTGAAGACAATGACCCCAAGCACGGCCGGGATGATTATGACAAAGGCAAATCAGACGACAAACTGGTATTCTGCAAAGATGATCTCGATGATGCGGTCAAAGATAAGAAATACCATGATTGGGAAAAGGACGGTCACTTAAACCCCAAGTATTTCACGGACGAGAAATCGCATCATTATGAAAAGTGGGAAAAACCCGGCGATGTTGATCACCATTTCGTCTGGGACAGAAAGGGAGGCTCTGACACGGGTACGCTGTATTTCGACGCTGATGGGGAGCAGGGCGGGCATTCGTACGGACTCGTCAAGTTGGCGGAGATTACGATCGTCGGAAAAGGAGATCTCGATGCATCGGATATCCTCGTAGCATACTGAGGCCGCACCAAGTCCAAGTCTTGTGTACGAGAGACACAAAGCCGACCTGAGATTCAAGTAATCAGAATAGATGCCCGCGGAGGAATCCGTGGGCATTTATTTTTTATGTGCTATCCGGTCGACCAAAACGGAGCGGCAGAAACAGACCTCACGCCATTGAAATCGGATGGGTTCCCGGTTCTCCGTCGATTTTTTGCTCTTACTTAAGTTCGCTCCCAAGCAGGGTGAACGGAAGCGAATCTTGAAGCGATTTCCTTCACGTTCTTGTCGATACAGCGAAAGGTGCGGGGGCGAAAGGGTGGGATCGACCTGGCGTAACTTTTTGTTCGAGTTTCTGATTGAGATGAAAGCGCGCAAGTGTCAAAAAAATCGTCTTGGCTGTGGTACTTCTGGCCGGTAAAGTTGGATCGTATTCGGGCGCCTGCAGCAGAGGGGAGGGGGCGAGAACTTAGGCGCTCGCTGCACGTACCGGGGGAACAGGCATGCTCCCTTGGAGGCGACTGGTCAGTGCCCGAAGTCCTAGGGAGCGAACGCGGCACGGGCACTGCAACGCGTGCCGGTCAATCGGGCGCTAGCACCGCGGTGCGGGTATCCGCAATGCACGGAAATGGTGGAGCTCGCTATTGAAGGAGCGAAGAATTCCACGTTTTCAGCCATGCTTCAAAATCAGTCGGAACCATGGGTTTTGCATATAGGTAACCCTGGCCTTCGTCGCATTCGATGCTCTGCAGAAATTTTTCCTGCACTTCTGTCTCCACACCCTCCGCGGTAACGCTTAATCCCAAGCTGCGGCCCATTGCGGCAATGGCGCGAACGATGGCCTTGGCGTCATCGTTCGCCGGGAGGTCTCGGATGAAAGACTGGTCTATTTTCAGTCGATCAACAGTAAGCTGTCTTAAATACGATAGACTGGAATAACCAGTACCGAAATCGTCGATCGCTATTTTTATGCCGTGGTCCTTAAGGATACGCATTTTCTGGACAACGGACTCCACATTTTGCATCACTACGCTCTCGGTTACTTCGAGTTCAAGTTGTGTTGGCGAAAGGCCTGTTTCGGAGACTACGCGCAGTACAACATCTGTAAAATCTTTTTGGCGAAATTGCACGGCTGAAACATTTACCGCAATGCTAAAGCGATTAAAGACACCATCGTCATGCCAGCGGCGCGCCTGTATGCAAGCCTCGCGTAGAATGCGCTCCCCGAGAGACAGAATTAAGCCGCTGTCCTCGGCAACAGGAATAAAGCTTGCAGGTGAAACTAATCCGCGTCTTGGATGGCGCCATCGCACGAGCGCTTCCGCGCCGATAACCTGTCTGTTTGTAAGCTCTATCTGCGGCTGGAATACTGTAAAAGTTTCATCCCGCTCAATCGCCACGCGAAGGTCGCGATCGAGACTGAGCCTTTCGGCTGCCCGGGAATTCAAGTGGTCTGTATAAAACTGATAGCTATTCCTGCCGGCTTCTTTGGCAGAATACATCGAGGCGTCGGCATTACGGAGCAGACTGCCTGCTTCCTTGCCGTTATCCGGATACAGGCTGATTCCGACGCTTGCGGTCAGGATCAGCTCATGTTCGTCGATTAGATACGGGTGAGCAACCACTGCAATAAGTTTTTTGGCCACCCGTGCGGCGTCCTCTTCTTTCTCGATCGGACTTAGCAGGACGACGAACTCGTCACCTCCCACTCGACTTATCGTGTCCGTATTGCGGATGGTGGACCGCATACGCTCCGCGACAACCTTGAGGAGCTTATCGCCGATTTCGTGGCCAAGCGAGTCGTTGACCAGCTTAAAGCGGTCGAGGTCCAAGAATAGCAATGCTAGCCGTGTGGAATATCGGGCAGCGTTTCCTATCGCAATTTTCATCCGGTCTGCAAGCAATGCGCGGTTTGGCAGCTCCGTAAGTGAATCGTAATGGGCGAGATACTCGATGCGCGCCTGTGATTCCTTGCGCTGCGATATATCGCGCAGGACACTTGAGGCGCCGGCGATTCGGCCTGAACCATCCCTTACCGGAGAAATTGTGACGGAAACATCAATGGGTTTATTGTCCTTTCGTAACCGCACAGTCTCAAAATGGCCTATAGCCTTTCCACTCTTGAGATTCATGATGTTGTCCTCTTCTTCCAGGCCGTCCGGAGGCATCAATCGACATATGGAAGACCCTATTATTTCGCTGGCCTGGTATCCAAAAATCTTTTCTGCGCCCGTATTCCAGCTGGTAATAGTACCGTTGAGATCGCTGACAACGATCGCATCGTTGGAGGACTCCACAATAGCCGCTAACTGTGCTGTATAGGCTTCCGCTCGTCTGCGTTCAGTAATGTCACTGAAGCTCCAGACGCGACCCACATTTCGCCCTTCTGCAAATTTGACTTTCGTATATCGTTCAAATACACGTCCATCGTTAAACTGAAGCACATCGAAACTTTCTGGCGGCCACATCACATAAATGTGGCCAGTTAATCGGACGAATTGCTGCGGATCCGTTAACTGAGCGGAACAATACTCGATAATAGGCTGGTGCCTGCCATTGTCCATAAGCGGGCCTGGTATTGGCCACATATCGACATACAGCTGGTTGTAGCAAAGCACCTTGCCGTGCTTATCTGTAACCAGAAGCCCGTCAGCGGTCGATTCTATGGTCGCTCTCAACATGGCGACTGATCGATCCAGTTCCGCCGTTTTTTCCTCCAGTGCTTTTTTTGCTTGATTGAGCTCATGCTCAGTTTGTTCACGCGCCTCAAGGATGGCACGTGAAGTTTGCAGGGCCGTGGAGTAAAGCAGAGCCTCCTCCTGATCGGCGGTCTCAACGGTGGGGGGCTCCCCCTGGTTCGTCCGTTTCTGATAAGAACGAGTTACCGGAGGTAATCTTGGCTTATGCTTCATAAATTCATGGCTGATCAGCCTGGTGCATGGGTTGAAGGAGACAAAATAATCTCAATGCCTTTCCCTGATCGGTAGTATGGCTGCGGGAAGCGCACAAAAGAAAAACAGAATGTAAAGTTTATTACGGACTGGTAACCCTCGGCATCCACGGGATGCGGGGAAGTATGGGTTCATGGACTAAAAACGGACGGTAATGACTTTTATCCAAATTCGAGCCAGCTTGTAACAGGTCAATACCCGGTAGCTAAAGCGTAGCAGCGTCCCGCTCCTTGATACCACCACCGGGTCACTATTGTCCTGTTATTATTTTCGAAGCGAGCGCGGTGCCGCGCACACGCGATTGTATCTTCGCAAACGCTGTGTCACGGCTTGTCGAGGTGTCGTCGGAATCAGGCAGTCCCGATTCGCGAGCGCCTCAGTTAGTTCAGGGGTCTAGGTATACTGCCAACCGGCTCGGTTAGGATTATCATCGCAAACTCCGGCTTCGTTGATAAAAGAAAAACAAGAACTATGTTCTTGATCTGATAATGCGTCGGAGATATGGACTACTGAGCTGGGCTTCACATAAGACTTTGTTTCAATCTCGAATATCTTGCTGTCTTTTTTTTAAAACCCGCATGAGCTCTACGCCTGAAGACGGCGCTGCAGATGGTTCTAATCAAGGCTTACGCACGGTCCATCAGCCATCCGGCTACGATGACTGGGTTGATAATATTGTTCGCGCATTATTCTTGTCAACCCGATCGGTACCGGATTCGTTTATTCTGCTTTCCGGCTTCTTCGTACGGCTACCCGCCTGACCAGATCCCGAAAAAAATTTTGTCTTCACTCTAAAGTTCCGCGCGGCACCGCCGTTTCTGTGTGCTGGCACTGATTGCCACCGGGTAAAAGGAGCGCATGCGTTGTTTGCCGGAACAGGCTTTCGCGCTCTTTTCACTCCAGAACAGTTTCTCACACCCCTTCAAAGAGTTCCGCGTAGGAAAACTTCCTACGCGGATTGCTCGCTATTTCCTACACACAAATCGGATGAATTCCGGTTTCCCCAAGTTGAGTGGATACGGACAATGCACTCATTCACAGAGACGAAGGGAGGGATTGGGAAATGAACGATAATGAGATGACGACTGAAATCAAGGAACTGAACCTAACATACCTTATGCTGGCCCAGCAGATGGTGCACGCCGATAAGGATATGGCGATTTTCCGGCTGGGCATAAGCAAGGATATAGCAGAAATCCTCAGGGTGCTGACACCCGGGCAAATTCTCAAACTATCCAATTCGAATATGATGCTATGCCGCATCCGTTTCGACGACAGCCTGGTGTTTGGCATGCTCGCGAACTACAGCAAAGAAAAAACGATGGCTCAGTCCCATGCAGCTATCCTTCTCTCAGGTCAATCGGTCGAAGAAATTTCCTGATCACTACGGAGATTTGCTCATGCGCAAGAAGAGCGTAGTATCCGAAGCCAGAGAGATCCAGGCTGCGATAGAGATGATCAATCTGGGTGCGCGACTGCAGTTGCTGGAAAGCGAAACCAGCCTGAGCCGAGAGCGGCTGATCAAGCTCTACAAGGAACTGAGAGGCGTCTCTCCCCCCAAAGGAATGCTGCCTTTTTCCACCGACTGGTTTCTAACCTGGCAGCCGAATGTTCACTCCTCGGTATTTGCCGATATTTACCACTACCTGATCCAGCATGGCGATTGCCGGGGCATTCAGGCTATTGTCAAAAGCTATAAACTCTACCTGGAGCACTGCCGGGTAAGCGAGATGGAGCCGGTCTTAAGTCTTACCCGAGCCTGGACCCTGGTGCGGTTTTTCGATGGTGGGATGCTGCAAACCACCTCTTGTACGCAGTGCCACGGGCATTTTGTGGTGCATGCCCACGATCTTCATAACCGTTATGTATGCGGGCTGTGCCATACGCCCTCTCGAGCTGGAAAAACCAATAGGGCGCGACCCAGTACTCTCCCTGCGGTGGCGGCTTAGTTAATCCCCTTAGTTAACCCCGTAGTAACCCCGTAGTAACCCCCCTTAGCCACCCCTTTCAATCGTCCTCCCAAGGTCCTCCCGGGCTTCCGCCGCCCGAAGGGATTTTTTTATGGCGCTTTGTATCAACGAGGCGAGAGCTCAGTCGTGTCATTCCGGACCTTTCCCCCGTTTGCTAAAGTTTGCCTGATTCTCACCGTTACTGAAGGTGCGTTGCCTGGTCACGGTCGACCCCCTTATGCGCCTGCTCAGTTTATGTTCGGGACGCGCCGCTGCGATGATTGAGAGGGTGTCGTGGGGTCATGAAGAAGCGCGAACAATCTATCGGAAGCACATTTAAATGCTCGTTATCGTAGGGGTTCTCGTCGTTGTCGGCTCGGTATTTGGAGGGTTTGTCCTCGCCGGTGGGCATCTGGTGGCGCTTTATCAGCCGGTTGAACTGCTCATGATTGCCGGGGCGGCGATAGGCGCGTTCCTGCTAGGCAATACGCATAAGGCGCAGAAAGCAACCTTAAAGGCGCTACCGAAGATTTTGCAAGGCCCCAAGTATACGAAGGCGATGTATATGGACCTGATGTCGTTGCTATATGAGCTGCTTGTAAAAGTGCGCAAGGAAGGAATGATGTCAATCGAGGATGACGTGGACCAGCCGGGCGAAAGCCCCGTCTTCGCGAATTACCCCAGCATCCTGGCCAACCATGAGGTGGTCGAATTTATTACCGATTACCTGCGCCTCATGGTTTCCGGCAACCTCAATGCATTCGAGTTGGAGAACCTGATGGACAACGAAATCGAGACTCACCACCACGAGGGTGAGATACCCGTACACTGCATCACCAAACTGGGCGACAGCATGCCGGCCTTCGGCATCGTGGCGGCGGTAATGGGTGTCATTCATACCATGGCCTCCGTCGGCTTGCCACCGTCGGAGCTGGGTATACTGGTTGCGCAGGCGCTCGTAGGCACCTTTCTGGGTATTCTGCTCGGTTATGGTTTTGTCGGGCCATGCGCGGCAGTGCTGGAGCAGAAACTCAACGATTCCACCAAGATGCTGCAATGCATCCGCGTCACCCTGCTTGCCAGCATCAATGGCTATACCCCGGCGCTCGCAGTGGAATTTGGACGCAAGGTGCTCTACACCACCGAACGGCCAAGCTTTACCGAGCTGGATGAACATGTCAGGCAACCGAGAACCAAATAGCGCAACTAGCTGATTGAACATAAGCCATGGCCGAAGCAACCCGTCCCATTATCATCAGGAGAATCAAAAAGCATCATCGCAGCCATGGGGGACAGTGGAAGATCGCCTATGCCGATTTCGTTACTGCGATGATGGCATTTTTCCTGCTCATGTGGCTGATAACCTCCGCCAGCCAGTCCCAGCTGCAAGGTATTTCCGAATATTTCCAGACTCCGCTGGATCCGATCCCGAACAGGGGAGCCGGCAGCGGAGACCGTACCAGCCTCATCCAGGGAGGAGGGAAGGACCTGACGAGACGTGACGGGCAGGTCAGAAGTGGAAGTGACCAGCCGGTTAATCTCAAGGCCGCGCAGGGTGAGCTGGAACGCCGCGACAAGCTCAGGCTAGAGGATTTGAAAACCAGGCTGGAGCGTTTGGTCGAGTCCAACCCGACCATGCGGGAGTTTCGCAAGCAGCTGCTGCTGGACATTACTACAGAAGGTTTGCGCATCCAGATTATCGATGACAAGAATCGGCCCATGTTCGGCCTGGCGCGAGCCGAGCTGGAACCGCATACGCGCGAAATTCTGCGCAAGCTCGGCGCGGTCCTGAACGAAATGCCAAACAAGGTGAGCTTGTCCGGCCACACCGATGCTACAGCTTATGCGAGCGGGGAGAAGAATTACAGCAATTGGGAACTGTCCGCCGACCGGGCCAACGCTTCACGGCGCGAGCTTATCCTGGGCGGCATGAGCGAGCAAAAGATCTTGCGTGTGGTCGGTTTGAGTTCGGTGGTGCTGTTCGACAAAACCGATCCTGCCAATCCCGTGAACCGGCGTATCAGCATTATCGTAATGAGCAACAAGGCCGTGGAGGCGCTTGGCAAGGAAGGCGCCCAGACGAAAGAAATCCGTACCAGCGCAGCATACGACCCCCGAACGGCGCAACCCCAACGCGCCAGTTAAACCAGATATAGGCCGGTGCCCCGACAAAACCCGGTTTCACAGTAGTATGAGCATTACACATGGCATAGGCGGCAACCCCTACCGGTCAATGAGTTACATGGTTTAAAAAAATCCCGGACAATGCCTTTGTCCTTAAAATGGAATTGCGGGACGAATTCCGTTCTTTTCCCTCGATAGCTCGCTACAGACTCATTCAATAATGCCTGCGTGTTTCATGCGCCAATTGTTCCCCTTGCCGGGAGATTGCCTACCGCTGCGGGCGGATATTGGGAAGCAACAGCGTGAGCGAAGAAAGCGATCAAGAAAAAACGGAACCTGCGTCGCCCCGGCGGCTGGAAAAGTCTCGGGAGGACGGCCAGGTTGCCCGCTCGGCAGAACTCTCGACATTCACAGTCCTCATCGCGGCGGGCACGGGCCTGTGGCTGATGAGCGGACATCTGGCGGCACAGCTTGCCATTCTGATGAAGGACGGCATGCGGGTGTCCCGGGAATCCAGTTTCGATTCGGGGCGCCTGGTGGAGCGCCTGTTCGATCAGATGACCGATATGCTGATCGCCTTCAGTCCCTTTCTGATCCTGATGTTCCTGGTGGCGTTGGTCGCGCCGATGCTGGTTTCCGGCTGGCTTTTTACCTGGAAATCGGTAGCGCCGGATTTCAAGCGGCTTAACCCGATAAGCGGCATAGGCCGTATTTTTTCGGTGAACAGCCTTGTGGAACTGGCCAAGGCGCTTCTCAAGGCAACGCTTATCGGCGGCGTGGCGATGTGGGCAATGTGGCACAACAAGGAAGCCGTATTGTCGCTCGTTGCCGCTCCCATAACGGCGGGGGCCGGTTACATGGGCGAACTTGTCATTACCAGTTTTCTAACCATCGCGGGAAGCATGGCGCTGATCGCGCTGGTGGATGTGCCGTTCCAGCTTTGGGAGCACCACCGCAAGCTGAAGATGACCAAGGAAGAAGTTCGACAGGAAAACAAGGAGACGGAAGGCGACCCTCACGTGAAGGCCCGCATCCGAGCGCAGCAGCGCTCGATGGCGAGAAAACGCATGATGGCGGAAATTCCAAAGGCAGATGTGATCATCACCAACCCGACTCACTACTCAGTAGCGCTCAAATATGAAGAAGGAAAGATGCGGGCGCCGCGCGTGGTCGCCAAGGGCGCACATTTGCTGGCCCAGAAAATCCGCGACGTGGGGCGGGAGCACGACGTACCGGTGATGGAAGCGCCGCCCCTTGCTCGGGCCCTCTATCACCACGCCGAATTGGGAGATGAGGTTCCCCAACCGCTCTACAACGCGGTAGCCGAGGTGCTCGCCTACGTTTACCAGCTGCGCCGCTATCGGGAGGGTGGTGGACATGCGCAAGGTGGCGCCGGAGTTCCCACAATGCCGGAAAATCTGGCTGTGCCCGCTGAACTCGATCCCGAGAGTTCCATTGCTGACGGCCACACGCGAGTGCTGGACTCATGAATGCCATTACGAGACGAATATCCCTTCTGGCCAGTGTGAGTGGGCGCAACCTGGCTGCGCCACTGCTGATACTCGTGATCCTTGGCATGATGGTCTTGCCGTTGCCCGCATTTCTGCTGGACGTGATGTTCACCTTCAATATCGCGCTCTCCATCATGGTGTTGCTGGTGAGCATCAATACGCTCAAGCCGCTGGATTTCGCAGCGTTTCCCACCGTGCTCCTGCTCACGACGCTTCTCCGGTTGTCGCTCAACGTCGCTTCGACGCGGATCGTGCTGATGGAAGGCCATACCGGGCCGGATGCCGCAGGGAAGGTGATCGAGGCGTTCGGACATTACCTCGTGGGCGGCAATTACGCCGTGGGTATTGTCGTTTTCATCATACTGGTGGTGATCAACTTCATCGTCATTACCAAGGGCGCGGGCCGTATCGCGGAAGTTTCAGCGCGATTTACGCTGGACGCGATGCCCGGAAAGCAGATGGCTATCGATGCCGATCTCAACGCTGGTCTCATCGGCGAAGAGGAGGCGGGCAAACGGCGCGCCCGGATATCGCAGGAAGCGGAATTCTTTGGCTCGATGGACGGCGCGAGCAAGTTTGTGCGCGGCGACGCGATAGCGGGAATCCTGATTCTTTTCATCAACGTAATCGGCGGGCTGATCATAGGCATGCTGCAACACGACCTGGACCTTGCTACCGCCGCGAGGAACTATACGCTGCTGGCAATTGGCGATGGCCTGGTCGCGCAAATACCCGCACTCATCATTTCGACCGCCGCGGGACTTGTGGTAAGCCGTGTAGGAACGGACGACGATATCAGCACCCAACTCGCGGGACAGCTGTTTTCACAGCCCCAGGTACTGGTCCTGACTGCCTCGATCATTGGCCTCATGGGCCTTATCCCTGGCATGCCCCACGTTGCCTTTCTATTGCTCGCTGCAACGTTGGGCGGAGGCGCCTACCTGCTGATGCGGCGCAGCAAGGGCGGCACAACTGCCCAGCCGGCAGCAGCGCCTGCGGCCCAACCGGAGTTGCAGGACGCAAGCTGGGACGACGTGGTTCCGGTTGATATTCTCGGGCTCGAGGTCGGGTATCGGTTGATCTCGCTGGTAGACCAGTCGCAGGACGGCGAGTTGCTACGCCGGATCAAAGGAGTACGGAAGAAATTCGCGCAAGAGATCGGATATCTTCCACCGCCGGTGCACATTCGCGACAATCTCGAACTGCGCCCGAACGCCTACCGCATCACTCTTAAGGGGGTGGCGATTGGTACAGGCGAGGTCAATGTCGGCCAATTTCTCGCAATCGATCCCGGTAGTGTTTCAGGCAACCTGCCCGGCGCCGTCACCAAGGACCCCGCGTTCGGATTGCCGGCCGTATGGATTGATGCTGCCCAGCGGGACCAGGCTCAAGTGCTTGGTTATACCGTGGTGGATGCAGGCACGGTGGTCGCCACGCATCTGAATCACCTGGTACATACGCACGCGGCAGAATTGCTCGGACGCGCGGAAGTGCAGCAGCTGCTTGACCGTTTGGCGAAAGAATCGCCCAAACTGGTGGAAGACCTTACCCCCAAACTGCTGCCACTTTCGACCTTGCAAAAAGTTCTACAAAACCTCGTCGACGAGAACGTGCATATACGTGACATGCGCACGATCGTCGAGTCCCTGACCGAGCATGCGCCGCGGGTGCAGGACGCGCATGAATTAACCGCTCTGGTCCGTATTGCCCTTGGCCGAGCGATTGTCCAGCAAATATGGCCCCAAGCCGGGGAACTGCAGGTCATGGCGCTGGATTCGGGGCTCGAAAGACTGCTGACGCACGCCCTGCATGCGAATCCAAACGGGGCCGGCATCGAGCCAGGGCTGGCTGAAACACTTCTCCGCGAGGCCTCGGGGGCAAGCCAGCGACAGGAGCAGGTGGGGCTGGTGCCCGTCCTGCTTGTGCCCGCGCCACTGCGAACACTGCTTGCCCGGTTTCTGCGCAGCGCGGTGCCGCAACTCAAGATTCTGTCGCACGCCGAAGTACCTGATTCGAGCAATATCAAAGTTACTTCCATTCTGGGAGCCAGAGCATGAGCATCAAACGGTTTGTTGCAAAAACCACCAGCGAGGCATTGCGCAAGGTTCGCGACGCCCTCGGGCCCGAAGGCGTCATCCTTTCCAACCGATCGGTCGATGGAGGAATCGAGATCCTGGCGCTGCACCAGGATGCAATGTCGGCGTTGATACCATCCCGTATTTCAAAAGAATCAGGAGCGACGTTCTCGCCACAGCTCCATCTTAATAGTGGCGTGGCCGGGCCGGGGTATCGGGCCGCGGATTTCAGATCCGCCGATGAGGGATTCCAAAGCTCGGCAAACGGTCGTCCCTGGGGCGGGGAGCAAAGACAGGATGAGATTCGGGCCGAGCGACCAAATAGTGCATCCTTCGGCGCAACGCCCCAATTACCGGAGCGGACAAGGACGGCAGGGGCCACGTCGTTCGGTAACAGACCCCTATCCGGGCGTGCACTCTCGCATGCCAATGAAACGATACAGGCAGACGCTCAACCCGCCGCATCCGTTCCAAAGAGCAAACCCGGTCGCGAGCAAGTGTCCGAAAATGTGCGGCCTCCAAAGCGGTCTGCCAAGGCGGTTCGCACTCCTGCAGCGGCCAAAAAAGCTCAGCCTGATGCGGTCGATACCCATGGGGTAGCCAGCGAGGTGGCAGCAAGCGTGCTGAAAGAAATAAAGGCGATGCGGGGCGCGCTGGAACAGCAGTTGGCATCACTGAGCTGGAATGACGAGGAGCGTCGGAATCCCATGCGGGGCCAGATATTAAAACGGCTGCTGAAGACGGGTTTCAGCGAAGATCTTATCCGCGAACTGGTGGCTCACATGCCCGCGGTCAGCAGTGAGGTCGATGCGATCAATCATGTCAAATCCGTTCTCGGCGGAAAGCTCAAGACCATCGGCAATGAACATGAAATGCTGGAAAAAGGAGGCGTTTATGCGCTGGTAGGCCCAACGGGTGTCGGCAAGACGACCACTACCGCCAAACTTGCCGCGCGATGCGTGGTGCGGCACGGTGCCGACAAACTCGCATTGCTTACGACCGATGGCTACCGGATCGGCGGGCACGAGCAGCTCAGAATATACGGCAAGATTTTGGGCGTTGCCGTGCACGCGGTAAGGGATAAGCACGACCTGACACTGGCCTTAACTGAACTGCGCGGCAAGCACCTGGTGTTGATTGATACCGTTGGTATGGGTCAGCGTGACCGGATGGTGGCGGAGCAGGTCGCAATGTTCGCTGGTTGCGGCACAGAGGTGAAACGCCTGCTGCTGCTCAACGCGGCATCGAACGGGTACACGCTGAACGAAGTAGCCCATGCTTATCGTGGCGATGGCCTGGCGGGCGCCATCATTACCAAGCTGGACGAAGCAGTCATACTGGGTTGTGCGCTCGACACCGCTGTGCGCCATGCCTTGCCGCTTTACTATGTTGCGCAAGGCCAGCGTGTTCCGGAAGACCTGGAGTTGGCGGATGCGGCAAATCTGTTAACAGGCGCGCTGGACAGTCCGCCAATGTCCTCCTTCGATCTGCCTGACGAGGGAATTTTACTGCCGATGACCGTCGGCAACCAGGATAACGCCGGGCTGGATACAGGAGAACTCTCACTTGGCTGAGCAGATCCACGATCAGGCCGATGGGTTGCGACGCTTGCTGATGCAGGATTTCGTGCGCGTTGTAACTGTCACATCCGGCAGCGCGGCCGCGGGCAAGACAACCACCGTGATCGGTTTGGCCGTGGCGCTGGCGCGCGATGGAAAGAAGGTGCTGGTAATTGACGAGAACGTTGGGGCCCGCAACATTTGCGCAACGCTGGGTTTGAACGCTCACCGCGACCTGCTGGATGTGATCCGTCGCGACAAGGCCCTGGACGCGGTGATCGTTACCGCCCGCGAAGGTATCCGTGTCCTTCCGGCGGGACGTGGCATGAGGGTTCTTGAAAAGCTCAGCACGGACGACAAGACCCATCTGATCGATGCATTTGCCGGTATCGACCCGTCAGTGGATGTGGTCCTGATTGATGCCGCACCGGGATCGGACAGCAGAGCGCTTCCCCTTGCTCTCCCCAGCCACGAAATTGTCATGGTTCTCCCTCCAGAGCCCGCTTCAATTACGGCGGCATATGCATTGATAAAGCATATCAGCAGTCATCACGAGAGTAAGCGCCGCTACCACGTCCTGTTCAACAAAACGGAGCTGGAGGCGGACGCGCGAAAAATTTTCGAGAACATGGAAAGTGCGGCCAAACGCTATCTGGCCGTCACTCTCCACCTCCTGGGCTTCGTCGCATACGATGGCAAGCATTGCCTGGGCCGCGGGCTGGCGGAAGTGCATCCCAATAGCCCTTCAGCCTGCGTATTTCGCTTCGCCGCAGAGTCGCTGGCTCACTTGCCGTGTCAGGACGGCGAGGGACCAGGACTCGAACGCTTCATGCAGTGTTTGCTGCAAGGCAACCAAGGCGGCAGGCAAAACGCCATTGCCGCAAGCTCACAGCGAGTATAGCCATGTATACCTCATCCGGCACGATGGATAAACAGCAACATCTCGAAAAGTTCGCGTCTCTTGTCAAACGGATCGCCCATCACATGATGTCGAGGCTTCCAGTCAGCGTGGAGGCAGACGATCTTATTCAGGTTGGCATGATGGGTTTGATGGAGGCCTTGAATCGCTACGAGGAAATGCCCGGGGCGCAGTTCGAGACTTATGCCCAGCAGCGCATCCGCGGCGCCATGCTGGATGAGCTGCGCCAACTGGACTGGCTGCCGCGCGGTGCGCGAAAAAATATGCGCCAGATCGACGCGGCAATTAACGCGCTGCAGCAGCGGCTCGGCCGTTCGCCATCGGAAAAGGAGATCGCCGGCGAGCTTCGCGTGACCATTGACGGCTATCACCAAATGCTGCTCGACGCGCGCGGAGCGCAGCTGGTTCATTACGAGGATTTCACGGACAGCGAAGACGACGACTATCTTGAGCGCAACTGTGCCGCGAGCGGTGCCGATCCATTGGCGAATTTACTGGATGGTGACCTGCGCCACGCACTGATTGCCGCGATAGACATTCTGCCCACGCGGGAAAAAACCCTCATGGGGCTTTACTATGAGCAGGAAATGAATTTCAAGGAGATTGGCGCCATCCTCGGCGTGTCTGAGTCCCGAGTATGCCAGATACATAGCCAGGCAGTGGCGCGGCTGCGTGCCACGCTCAAGGAATGCGCGTGGACTTCAATAGCGTAATCGGCATCGTTATCGCTTTACTCGCGATTTTTGGCGGACACGCGCTTGAAGGCGGCCATGCAGGGTCGCTCATGCAGTTCACGGCTTTCGCCATCGTGCTCGGCGGAACGCTTGGGGCAGTGCTGCTGCAAAGTCCAGTGGCCCAGTTTGTGCTCGGCATGAAAATGAGCCGGTGGGTATTTATTCCGCCGATGCTCGACCCTGACGCGCTGGTCGAGCATATCGCGGTCTGGAGCACCGCTGCGCGCAAGGAGGGATTGCTGGCGCTTGATACGCATGTCGAGGGAATCGACGATCCATTCATTAAAAAAGGATTGCAACTCGTGGTCGACGGCACGGAGCCTATGGTACTGAAGCGCGTGCTCGAAGTAGAGATCGATACCTTTGAAGACCTCCACCACCAGGGCGCCAAGGTCTGGGAAGCAGCCGGCGGCTACGCCCCGACTATCGGGATTCTCGGCGCTGTGATGGGGCTTATCCAGGTAATGGAGAATCTTTCCGATCCGGCACATCTCGGCACCGGTATTGCGGTCGCGTTCGTGGCGACCATCTATGGCGTGGGTCTGGCTAACCTGGCATTTCTGCCAATTGCAAGCAAACTCAAGACTCTGATTTCCAGCCAGGTTCTGATGCGCGAAATGCTTGTCGACGGGCTGGTGGGAATCGCCAATGGCGAGAACCCCCGCCTGATAACAGGGCGGCTGCGTGGGTACATGGCCTGATGTGACCCGTGCTTTCAAGGGCAACGTCGCAACGATTTTTAAAAGGAGAAATAATGAACGACAAAGACGGCAAACTTGAAGGCGCGGCAAAGCCCGACG
Source organism: Nitrosospira sp. Is2 (assembly GCF_033095785.1). GTDB lineage: Bacteria > Pseudomonadota > Gammaproteobacteria > Burkholderiales > Nitrosomonadaceae > Nitrosospira. Next base: position 3,204,981 of record NZ_CP137134.1, read on the forward strand.
ATAAATCGACCGAAGATGTGCCGCGGGACGAGCGTCGAGAAGTGCTGAGGCGATCCGGCGAGGATCGCCGGGACCCCAACGCCAGACACATGCGTGTCCCGGACAGGAGGAAAAACGGCGACCGCCGGATTACGGGCCGGCGCAAAAGCGACCTCAAGTGAGCCATGTGTAACCAATCCCAGGTTAAGTTGCCGTCAGGAAGACGGCGTACGCATGCTGGAAAACACGGACAGGGATGGAATTGAGATCGTGGTGACCGTGGTAGAAAATTCTCATGCATAACCATGCAGGCTGATTACAGCGGGAAAGGGCGTTATGGTGTGAGAGTTAATCCGGCGAGGGCTTATCCATCGCCAAAGAAACCCGTCAACAAAGCTACCGAACGTCAACCGCGGCGGCGCCACCGGGGAGGAAGATACCGGCTGGCAGAACTGGAAAATCGCGATCGCTGGATGGTGTCGTACGCGGATTTCATAACGCTGTTGCTCGCTCTTTTTGTCGTGATGTACGCCATTTCACATATTAACGAAGGCAAGCATCGGATATTGACGGGTTCGCTCGTGAGTGCGTTCGGGGCGAAATTAGACCATCAGAATATCCTGAGTCTGACCCCGGATGAACCGGCGCTACAGGAGCAGGTTGCGGCAAAAAAAGCACGCCGCGCAGCGGAAGCCCAGCGTCAGCGTCGGGAAAGGATGGAGGTGGTCGCACATGACATCATGGCGGCCTTTGCTCCGCTCGGACCACTTATCGAGAATGGTCAGGTAAGGGTCATCCACAGCGATAGGGGCCTGAGCGTCGAAATCAATGCGAGTGTGCTGTTTGCTACCGGTCAGGCTGTATTGCAGGAGGATTCCAGCAAGGTGCTGGAGGCGGTGGCGCAGGTGCTGAAAGACGGAGACCAGATGATTCGCGTAGAGGGCCATACCGACGACATACCTATCGTCACGGAGAAATTTCCCTCGAACTGGGAGTTATCCGCGGTGCGCGCCAGCAGCGTGGTGCGCCTGCTGATTGACAATGGCGTAGCGGGGGCGCGGCTGATCGCCGCGGGTTACGGCGAATACCGCCCAGTGAATTCGAATGACACGGAGGAAGGCCGCATGCGGAACCGGCGAGTGACCATCACGATTTTGTCGTCATCTCCCGATTCTGAACCTGGCGCCTCACCCGGTACGTCCGATAAATTCCACATGCCGCCTGATGCGCTACCCGAGGTATTGAAGGGGCACGCTGCCTGACCGATGTAAAGCGGCCTGCTTCCGGCGATGACTGTCGTCCGACGGCGCAGCGCAGCGTTTTGGGGATTAAACTTCGCCGAGTTGCCGTCCAACCAGGAATGGCTGGGTATGACCGTTGGCGCCGTAGAGGCTGGCGACCTGCGTGGCGTCTTGCAGCGCGGCGATCGCCTGCTGGTTATAGCGCAGGCGCTGACCGACGAGCTTTCCATTTATGCTGTTGAGCTGGCTCGCCGTTTCTGCGAGCCGGATGAGCTCTTGCCAAGCGTCCGCCGCGACGGGAAAATCTTGCAGCCAGCGTTCAATGCCGGCTCGATCCGTAGGCTGGCCCTGCGTTGAAAGCAGGCATTTGCGGGCATCGGCGAGCTGGGCAAGTTGCTGTGCCCGCTGCGCTTTTTCCTCTGCCAGGGGCGGGAGCAGCGAAACGTCGGCCTGCCTAAGGGCAGCTTGCTCCCGCCGCAGCGTGTCGATGAAATCACGGATGGCATCGCATTCCGATCGGATGAAATGTGCCGGATCAAAAACTGTTTCCGTCAAGGGATGCTCCAAAGTCAGCCTTGATTGCTGCGGAGAAGATCACGTACAGTTTCCAGCAGACCATCGGCCACTTTTTCGGGGTTGACCACGAAGCGGCCCTCGCTGATTGCCTGCTTGATTTCCTCTACCCGCCCGGCGTCAAAAACTTCACCCTGCGCAAGTTTTTTCTCTATATCCTGCAGTTGCGCGCTTAGTTGTACTTGATCGTTGCCCGGGGTGGGCTCCGCCGTTCTTTGGCTGAATTTCGTGGCTGAGGCTGCTGCCTCGCCAACGTGGGTCGGCATTATTGTATTATCGATTTTCACGGGTGGTTTCTCCTGCGGTTTAACTGAAGAGTCTAACGGCAGCCTTATGGAAAAACTTGAGGCAAATCTACTGCTTCACGCGGTATTGTTACATACCGCGCTGCAAGTTTAGATGCTTTTCTGCCATTCCACGCAGAAGGCGGAGAAACAGTCAACCCATCAATCAACTCATTATCCGTTAGCGCGTCAAACCAGCCCCACCCGAAAAATCGCAAACTACACCGTTGCGCCCGTAAGCGTCATTTGAATTCGGGGCGGAGTGATCCCCGCCCGTCCTTTATCCTGCCGTACCTTTCGCCATTAATAACTCACTTCCACGATCGCCCCTGGCCGCGCGATACCGCTCACCACCGTGCCCGACGCGCTGCGAACCCGGACCAGTTGCCCTTCAGCCGCATTGTTCAGGGCCCTGCCTTCTGCGCTGACGCTGAAGCCGCGTCCGCCTGAGACAAGCTTGACGCTTTGATTCTGTAACACGGCCGCGGGGGCGCGCAGTATGTCCTGGCGAAGAGGGCTGCCGAAGGGAAGGCTGCCGGTCAGCGTGCTGCCAATAGCCCGATTAAAGTCCGTGATTATCCCGGGCGGCAGCTGGGCCAAGTCACCCCTTTGGGTAGTCAGGTCAGCGGCAGTGAGCACCTGTCCCTGCCTCATCGGTCTGGTGCTGACGACGTAATCGGCCACCACCTTGACCGTCGCGCGCACATAAATTGTCCATTGCTGAGGCGAGGCACAGTGCACCGCGACGGCGGTATTGCCCCAGGGGCGGTTACCCGGCGGCAAGGTTGCTTCAAGTGCTGCGCAGGCGGGGAGATTAACCCGCGTATCAATAATGCCGGGCGTGATCTCGACCTCGCCGGGCAGGCTAGCCGACTGTGCATGCAGGAAGTTCATGACGGCCTCCTGGATGAGGCGCGGGTCCTGCCTCGGATTCACAGGCGCCGAGGCAGCGGCGGCAGAAACAAGTGTAATAAAGCTCAGACCGAATGACAGCAGCCGGAAGCAGGTGATGGACATGATGGACTCCTGGAACGATAGTCCGGAACAGGCAAGTGAACAAGCAGCATTCTAGAGTGGGTAAATTTTCTGTGAGGTCCGGAAGTGAGGCGTGTTTTCTCGGTTAATCGAAGGATGGCGGCAAGCCGACCCGACATACTGCAGCTGCGTCACCGCGCGCTGCTGTGCGCGGCTATAAGGAGAACCCTGGATAAGCGGCCCGGGCACCTGGCGGCCTCGACACCGCTTCGCCGGGATTTGGAATGAGACGTTTCAAAGCCTTGAGATGAAGGTTTTTACCCTCGCTGATTCGCCTATTGACGCCGTTCGCCTTCCAATAAGATGGTATGTGTAGTGGATACCGTAGCAAAGAGTGGTCACGGAGCTTTCATGATCGATAAACTTGATCCCACATTTCGTTTTTATCAGGAGGCGGCCAACCTGCGCGCGCACCGCCAGCAGTTGATTGCTTCCAATATCGCCAATGCCGACACGCCAAAGTATAAAGCCCGCGACATCAGCTTCAAGGACGCGTTGAACAGCGTCGTGGCCGGAAACGCCGTCAACAGCGCTGTCAGGCTGGCTACAAGTGCGCCGAACCATATTCCAACACCAGGGGGAGTCGCTGCCGGCACGCCCGTGCTATACCGTTCCGCGGTCCAGGGCAGCGTGGATGGCAACACCGTGGATATGGACGTGGAGCGTAGCCAATTCGCGGACAACGCGATTCACTATGAGGCCAATCTTACCTTCATCAACGAGCAGATCAGGTTAATGCGCGCCGCCATTCAAGGTTAACGAAAGGGTAAAGGAGAAACGGAAGATGTCCCTGTTCAATATTTTTGTTGTCGCCGGCTCTGCCATGACTGCCCAGAACCAGCGGCTTAATGTCGTTGCAAGCAACCTTGCCAACGCCGATAGCGCCACCAGCTCAAACGGCCAGCCGTACAAGGCGAAGCAGGTCGTATTCACGAGTACTACGCCAATGGATGGCATGGGCCCCAATGGTCCGAACGGCGTCAGCAGCACGCACGGCGTGAAGGTGGCGCGCGTGATCGAGAATCAGTCGCCAATGAAAATGGTTTACGAACCGACTCATCCCATGGCTAATCCGGCGGGTTTCGTCACTATGCCAAACGTGAACGTGGTGGAAGAGATGGTCGATATGATCTCCGCATCGCGCTCATACCAGAATAACGTAGATATGATGAACACCGCGAAGACGTTGCTGCTAAAAACCTTGACCATTGGACAATAAAGGATTCCCCCATGAGCGCCATTCAGGACACCCCGCCGACTGTGAACCCTTTTGCGCCGTATAGCGCGCAAAACACAGCAAAACCCGCTGCTGATGACATACAGGACCGGTTTCTCAAGCTGCTGGTGACGCAAATGAAAAACCAGGATCCGCTCAACCCGCTCGATAACGCCCAGGTCACGACCCAGCTTGCGCAAATCAGCACGGTAAACGGAATTGAAAAGCTTAATGCCACTATCTCAGCCATGGCCAGCGGCATTACCGCCGGCCAGTCTCTACAGGCCGCGGGCATGATCGGCAAGGATGTGCTCGTTCCCGGCTCCGCATTGCGGCTTTCCGGCGGGAGCGGAGTATTCGGCGTAGACCTGGCGCAGGCTGCGGATAAGGTAAAAATAACGATATCCGATTCCGCCGGGCACGTGGTACAGGTCATGGACCTGGATGGACGAACCGCCGGGCCGCTGACGCTGACGTGGGATGGCAAGACCACTGACGGCACCTCCGCGGTCGACGGCGAATACAACATCAGCGTCGAAGCGCTGCGCGCGGACCAGAAGATCGAAGCACAGACGTTATCCCGCGGCACAGTTCAGGGCGTATCGCAAGGTAAGGACGGCGTCGGGCTTAACGTTGGAACGCTGGGTACAATGGGATTGGCCGATCTCAGGCAGATTTACTAGCCGGGCAATTTGCCAGGACAGGGAATAGACATTGGGCAGACCACGTTTTTAAGCGGAGACGCGCGGTTGTCGCAAAGCGAAAACATTCATCAAAACAGGGAATAGGGGATTCAATCATGGGTTTTCAACAGGGTTTAAGCGGCTTGAACGCCGCATCCAAGAATCTGGAAGTTATCGGCAATAACGTAGCGAATACCAACACAGTTGGCTTCAAGCAGTCACAGACTCAATTTGCCGATATGTTCGCGAACTCCCTATCGGGAGGCGGCGGTACCCAGGCGGGAATTGGCGTGAAGGTCGCAGCCGTGGCGCAGCAGTTCGGACAGGGAAGCATTACGGTATCCAATAATCCGCTGGACATTGCTGTCAATGGCGACGGCTTCTACCGCTTGAGCGATCAGGGCGCGATCAGTTATTCGCGCAACGGACAATTTCATCCGGACAAGGACGGTTATATCGTCAACAGTAACGGTCTTCGCCTCACCGGATATGGGGCCGATGCTACGGGCCAGATCATCTCGGGCTCAGCAACCGACTTGCGCATTTCCAAGGCCGACCTGGCGCCCGCGACCACCACCCAGGTGAATGCATTGGTTAACCTCGACTCACGGGAGACTGCGTTGAGTTCGGCTGCTTTCGATCCAACCGATCCAGCCACCTACCATAGCTCAACTTCACTGCCAATCTATGACAGCTTGGGTAATGATACGGACCTGTCGACCTATTTCGTCAAAACCGCAGCGAACACTTGGGATGTATTCGCTGCCAACGACGGTGCCGTGCTTAACGGGGGACTGGCCGTTGGTTCGTTGAATTTCCTGCCGAACGGTTCCCTCAACCCGTCGGGTTCCAGCGTCTTCAGCATCACATCACCGGTGACAACTGGCGCCAATCCTCTGACTTTTGACCTGGACTTCACAGGCACAACGCAGTTCGGGTCACCTGCCGGTGTCAATGCGCTGTCGCAGGATGGCTATACATCCGGTCAGCTCACCGGTTATTCAGTCGCGCCGGACGGCACGCTTCGCGGCGGTTACTCCAACGGCGAGTTCCTCGACCTCGGACAGGTTGTGCTGGCCAATTTCGCCAACCCGCAGGGTCTTGCGGTGCAGGGCAACAATACATGGAAGGAAAGTTCCACGTCAGGCGCCGCGCTTGTCGGCGCACCCGGTACCAGCGGCCTCGGCGTATTGCAGGCGGGCGCCGTGGAAGAGTCAAACGTGGAACTGACCTCGGAGCTGGTCAATATGATCACGGCGCAGCGCATCTATCAGGCAAATGCCCAGACTATCAAGACGCAAGATCAGATACTCCAGACAATTGTCAACCTGAGGTGATCGGGAAACCAATAAATTAGAGCGGACTCGTCACAGGAGTAACTATGGACCGCATGATCTACGTTGCCATGACCGGAGCCAAGCACACGCTTGGGCAACATGCCGCCGTGTCGCACAACCTCGCGAACACGAATACTACGGGTTTCCGCGCAGAAATCAGCGCATTGCGCGCCGTGCCCGTCTTCAGCGATACGCTGCCAACGCGCGCGTTTGTCGTGGATTCAACTGCGGGTTCGGATTTCCGTCCCGGAACAGTGCAACAGACCGGGCGCGATATCGATGTGGCGGTGCAGGGCAGGGGCTGGATTGCTGTTCAAATGGCAGATGGCACAGAAGCCTATACCCGCGACGGCAATCTGCATGTTAATGCGAACGGCGTATTACAGACGCGTAATGGTTTAAATGTGCGTGGGGAGGAAGGGCTTATTTCGATTCCGCCATACGCCAAGGTTTCTGTTGGCACGGACGGTACCGTCTCGACTGTACCCGCGGGAGCGGGAACGAGCGAGCCCAATATCGCCGTCATGGTCGGACGCATCAAGCTGGTCAATCCACCCGAAGCTCAGCTCACCCGTGGGCTGGACGGCCTGTTTCGGCTTAACAGTGGGGTTGAGGCAGTGGCGGATGCGAACGTGACCTTGGGCAGCGGTGCGCTGGAGGGCAGCAACGTCAGCGTGGTCGAGGCGATGGTGGATATGATCTCTCTTTCACGCCAGTTCGAGATGCACATGAAGCTGCTCCAGAACGCCGAAGGTAATGCGCAACGGGCCAGCAGCCTCCTGAGCATGAGTTAGTAGCTGAGCCGTGGCCGCCCACCCTCCGGCGTATGCTCGACCGTGTTTGGACAGGTAACGACTGTTTGAACGGTACATGAAACGGGGAAAAGGATGAGCTCTGTTTTCAGGCCCCGCTCGTCCGCCGGCGCGCAACATGATTGCGAGCGCTAATTATTTCCAGCAAGGTCCTTGCTGATCTTTGCAGACAGATGCTGTATTAACAAACTCAGGAGACTCGCTTGATTCGCTCGCTTTGGATTTCAAAAACCGGTCTGGACGCGCAACAGACTCAAATGGATGTTATCGCCAACAATCTGGCGAATGTGGGGACGAACGGATTCAAACGCTCGCGCGCGGTTTTCGAGGATCTGCTGTACCAGACATTGCGCCAGCCGGGGGCGCAATCCTCCCAGCAGACGCAATTGCCGTCCGGATTACAGCTGGGCACGGGCGTGCGGCCCGTCACAACCGAGCGCATATTTACTCAGGGCAATCTGCAACAGACAGGCAACTCGAAAGACGTCGCGATCCAGGGCCAGGGATTTTTCCAGGTACTGCGCCCCGATGGCTCCACGGCGTATACACGTGATGGCTCGTTCCAGACCGATTTTCAGGGTCAGCTCGTGACCTCGAGCGGCTACTTCATCCAGCCTGCTATCGCTATCCCGCCCAATTCGCAGAGCATTACCATTGGCCGGGATGGAACCGTTTCCGTTACCACGCCGGAGTCCACCGTTCCGGTTCAGGTCGGCACCGTGCAACTTGCCACGTTTATCAATCCCGCCGGCTTGCAGAGCGTGGGCGAGAACCTCTACATAGAAACAGCCTCCAGCGGCACTCCAAACATCACTAATCCCGGCGCCGACGGGGCCGGTGTGCTGAATCAGGGATATGTGGAAACCTCCAATGTCAACGTGGTGGAGGAACTGGTCAACATGATCCAGACCCAGCGCGCCTACGAGATCAACAGCAAATCGGTGCAGACCTCCGACCAGATGCTGCAGCGCCTGACGCAAATATAGATGAGCAGGGCGGGACGTCAGATTGGTGCGGCAATGGATATGAAAGATACGAGGAAGGGATGATTCCCAAATCTTCAGGGAAGCGGGCGAGCCAATTCCTGCTGGGGACGGTCACTATCCTGCTGGGCGGCTGCAGTCTCCCAGACCCGAAACCAATCGTGCAGCAGCCGATGTGGGCGCGCGCCGCCCAGCGCGGACCCCTGCCCAACGATGGCGCAATTTTTCAGCCGGGGCCTCACTACAAGCCCTTATTCGAAGACCGGCGTGCGCGCCAGATCGGGGACACGCTCGTCATTCTTCTCAACGAGCGAACCAACGCAAGCAAACGTTCCAACAGCAGCGCCAACAAGAAAGGCGAAATGAATATCGGTATGCCACCCATTGTTTATGGCGTTCCAATCACCAAAAAACTGGACATGGGCGCGTCTTCCGCCAGTGACTTTGCGGGTGGAGGCGAGGCAGCTTCGACCAACAATTTCAGTGGCACGATCACTGTCACGGTCATCGATGTGCTACCGAATAATTACCTGGTGGTAAGCGGTGAAAAACAGCTTGCCATGACCCAGGGTACCGAATACATCCGTTTCTCTGGCGTGGTGCGTCCGGAAACGGTTATCAATAATTCGGTTTCATCAATACAGGTAGCCGATGCGCGCATCGAGTACAAGGCCAACGGCTATATCGACGAAGCGCAGACGATGGGCTGGCTGTCGCGCTTTTTCCTCACGGTCTCGCCATTCTAAGCAACGCAAAAATGACGTGCAATCCGATAACCGAATCATCTCCCGCCCCCGTTCGGCACCTGCTCAGCCGTATGCTAGTTATTGCGTTGGCCGGGTGCTGCCTGACTGGTGGACCAGCACAAGCCGAACGCATCAAGGATCTGGCGTCGATTCAAGGCGTACGCAGCAATCAGCTGGTCGGGTACGGCCTTGTGGTGGGACTGGACAACACGGGCGACCAAACCGTTCAGACCCCCTTCACTATCCAAACGCTCAACAACATGCTGAATCAGATGGGTATTAACGTGCCTCCCGGCACCAACATGCGCTTGAGAAACGTGGCCGGCGTAATGGTGACGGCGGTGCTTCCTCCGCTTGCGCAACCGGGGCAGTTGATTGACGTGACAGTATCGAGCATGGGCAACGCCCGTAGCCTCCGGGGCGGAACGCTGCTCATGACACCCCTTAAGGGCGCTGACGGGCAGGTTTATGCGATGGCGCAGGGTAACCTGCTGGTTGGGGGATTCGGCGCGGCGGCGAGTGGAAGCCAGGTCCAGGTCAATCATCTGAGCGCGGGACGCATTACGGCCGGCGCCACGGTCGAGCGCGCGGTGCCCGTGGCGCTTGGCGAGGCGGATATCATCCGGCTCGAGTTGAATACGACGGATTTTACGACGACGCGCCGAGTAGTGGATGCGATCAACGGGAAGTTTGGGGAGGGTACTGCTGCCGCGCTGGATGGGCGGGCGGTCCAGGTACGCACGCCCAGTGGCAGCGATCAGCGCGTCGGATTCCTCGCGGAGATGGAAAGCCTTAATATCAGTCCGGCGCCGGGTCACGCGAAAGTTATTGTCAACAGCCGTACCGGTTCCGTGGTCATGAACCAGGCGGCAACGGTAGAACAATGCGCGATCGCTCACGGCAATCTGACTGTCGTGATCAGCACCGAACCGGTAATCAGCCAGCCGGGGCCATTTTCCAGCGGGCAAACGGTGCAAGCGCAACGCTCGACTATCGAGATCAGGCAGGAATCGGGCATGCTTACCATGGTCGAGGGAGCGTCGCTATCTGAGGTGGTGAAAGCCCTGAATGCGATTGGAGCGACACCGCAAGATCTGCTTGCGATCTTGCAGGCGATGAAATCGGCCGGCGCGTTACGGGCGGAGCTGGAGGTTATCTGATGGTGGCGCCTGCTGATCTTTCCACCAGGTTCGCTCTCGATGTGCAGGCTGTCAATGGGTTGCGTGCGGCTGCCGATAAAACCGGACAGGCTGGACTGGAAGCGGCTGCCCGGCAGTTCGAGGCGTTGTTCCTGGGCATGATGCTCAAGAGCATGCGCGAGGCAACACCCAAGGATAGCCTGTTGGATAGCGACCAAAGCCGACTGTACATGTCGATGCTGGATCAGCAGTTATCCCAGAGCATGGCGGCGCGTGGCGTCGGTCTGGCGGAGATGATGATGCGGCAACTGCGCGATGGGTTGCCGCCCGAGGCGGTGCAGCAAGTGGATTCGATATCCGCACGCTCGGCAGCCAGCGCGGCGGAAGCGGCGGCGGTAGCGTTGCCCATGCTGCCCCCACGCCAGCCGAATCTGCGCCCCGATTCCGCAATCGTCGAGCCGGGGGAGCGGGAGCAGCCAGCACCGCCTGTATCTGCCCAGCCGCCGCTAGCGCAGCCGGAATCTCAATTGCCATCCCAACCTCTGTCCCAACCGCCATCCCGACCGCTTCCGCAATCGCAATCATCATTCCGGACGCAACCGTCGCACGTGGCCGAGTTCAGCGACAGGCTGATGGCATACGCGCAGGAAGCCAGCCAGGCGACGGGTATTCCCGCGCGCTTCGTGCTTGGGCAGGCGGCGTTGGAGAGCGGATGGGGGAAACGGGAGCTGCGCGCGCCGGATGGCGCGCCCAGCCACAACCTGTTCGGAATTAAAGCCGGTGGCAACTGGAGCGGCCGGGTAGTGGAGGCGGTAACAACAGAGTATGTCAACGGCGTGGCCCGCAAGACAGTCGAGCAATTCCGCGCCTACGATTCATACGCCGACGCGTTCCGGGACTATGCCAAGCTGCTGCGCAGCAGCCCGCGGTATGCCGACCTGCTGGCGCAGGCCGCGCGCGGGATTGACGTGGCGGGCTTCTCGCAAGGCCTGCAAAAGGCCGGATACGCCACGGATCCGGATTATGCCGATAAATTGAGCCGGACAATCAAAACTACGCCTCAATCATAGCAGCCTCGGAACGAGCTCTTCATGCGCCTCGCATTGAATTGTCCAGGGATGCGGTAAATGCCGCGCGAATTAAGGATTTCACAGTCCGGCACCGTTAATACAGATAAGGATATTATCAGGGGCGGAAACGATGGGTAACAGTATTTTCGGCATTGGCCTGAGTGCGTTGCAAGCGGCTCAGCAGGGACTTCTCGTGGCCGGCCATAATGTCGGCAATGCCGCAACGCCGGGCTATACGCGCCAGCAAACGGTTCAGTCAACCAATCAGGCACAACCCACAAGCAGCGGGTTTATCGGTCAAGGCGTGCAGGTCGACACGGTAAAACGCTCGTATAACGAATTCCTGACCCGCCAGGTGGCGCAGGCGAGGACAGAGTCCAGCCAGCTCGACACCTATTTCTCGCAAATGAAGCAGATCGACAGTCTGTTGGCCGACTCAGGTGGCAGTCTCGGTCTGTCCCCCGCGCTACAGGATTTTTTCGGCAGCGTGCAGTCCGTCGCCACAAACCCGGCCGAAGTGGCGGCACGGCAATCCATGCTATCCAATTCCGAGATCCTGGTAAGGCGTTTTCAGTCCATGGATGGGCGGTTGAATGAGATTCAGGATGGGACGAATACACAAATCAAGGACAGTGTTTCGCTCATCAATACCTTGGCCGAACGCGTGGCTAAACTGAATGGAACCATACGCCAGGCCGAAAGCATTGTCGGTGGCCAGCCGGCAAACGATCTGCGTGACCAGCGGGACGAACTGGCGGCGCAGCTCAACGATCAGATCCGCGCGAAGGTTGTCGTACAAGGGGATGGCACCTACAGTGTTTTCATCGGCGGCCAATCGCTGGTGACGGGCACAACCGCAGTCCAGCTCGATGTTGCGCCTTCCGCGTTGGACGCTCGCCGTCTGGAAGTAACGTACGCGTCGGGCGGAAATGCCGTCCCCGTCAAGGAATCGAATCTGGACGGGGGCAAACTGGGCGGCTTGCTTCAATTTCGAAATGAGTCTATCGACGCAGTGCGCAATGGCCTGGGCCGGATTGCGATGGTGATGGCCGGGACTGTCAATGAGCAGCACAGGTTGGGCCAGGATGCCCTGGGAAACCCCGGCGCTGATTTTTTTACGGTCCCCAGTCCATTGGTATCCGCCTCTACTGTAAATACCGGAAACGGGGTCGTAGCTGCGGAAGTGGTGAGCTACAGCGACCTCGCCACCAAAGACTACCAGTTGCGTTTTGATGGGGCTAATTACATTCTTACCTCTGTTACGAATGGAGTGAAAGGCGTTGCGCAGACCTTTTCCACCTTTCCTCAAACGGTGGATGGCGTTCGCCTGAGCCTTACCTCGGGCACCATAGCGGCAGGGGATGAGTTCCTTATCCGTCCAACGGTAAATGGCGCCGCCCAGATCGGGGTAGCGGTCCAGGATACCAGCCTGATCGCGGCCGCTGCGCCAATACGAACAGAAACGCCCCTCGCCAATAGCGGCTCAGGGCGCATCAGCTCGGGAACGGTCGATGCCCCGCCGCCCCCCAACCCCAATCTGCAGCAACCGGTCACCCTGACCTTTACCAGCCCGACCACATTCGACGTGAATGGCGTCGGAACCGGCAGTCCAACGGGGGTTACATTCACCCCCGGCGGTTCGATCAGCTTCAATGGGTGGACGATAAAGATCACAGGGTCTCCCAGCGCGGGAGATACTTTCAATATCGGACCCAATACCAACGCAGCGGCCGATAACCGGAACGCCTTGCTGCTGGGGGCGCTGCAGACCAGTAACACGATGGCGGGCGGCACCGCCAATTACCAGGGAGCGTATGGGCAGCTTGTCAGCCTGGTGGGGAACAAAACCCGTGAACTGGAAGTGACCAGTGAGTCCCAGGCAGCGTTGCTGAGCCAGACCAAGGCTGTGCAGCAATCCGAATCGGGTGTCAATCTCGACGAAGAGGCCGCCAACCTGTTGCGCTACCAGCAGGCTTACCAGGCAGCCAGCAGGGTAATACAGACAGCCAACCAGATGTTCGACGCCCTGCTCGACGTGACGAGGTAAAAAGCAGGCGCAAACCGCGTTATACACCCCCGGATTTCATCTGCCGATTTGATCTTAATAACACATGTACCAAAAGAGGAGCCACCATGCGTGTCAGCAATAACACAAGCTACGAGCTGGGCATTGCCGCGCTTAACCGTCAGCAGACCGCACAGGTCAAGACCCTGGAACAGATAAGCAGCGGGCGGCGCATGCTCACCCCATCCGACGACCCGACGGCCTATGCACGTGCACTGGAAGTATCCCAGGCTGACGCGGCCAATACACAGCATGCCTCCAACCGGCAGTACGCCGCGAATAATTTTGCCATCCTGGAAGGAACGCTGAGCGATGTGACCAACGTGTTGCAGAACGCGCAGCAACAACTCGTATATGCGGGCAACGGTACCCTTAATGATAGCGGGCGGATCGCTATTGCGACGGAATTGCGGGGCAATCTGGATGAACTGGTGGGCCTCGCGAATCGTACGGACGGAAGCGGACAATATCTCTTTTCTGGCTTTCAGGGCTCGACCAAACCCTTTGACGATACGGGCAGCGGCGTTCAGTACTTCGGCGACGAGGGGTTGCGCATGGTACAAGCGAGCGCCTCGCGCCAGCTTGCAGTGAACGAGTCAGGGAAGGAGGTATTCGAGCGTATCCCCGCATCCGGTGGCGGCCATCAAAGCGTGTTCAAGTCGCTCTCCGATGTGATCGACACCCTGGAAAAACCGGTGATAACATCCGCCGACAAGACAGCACTGGCCAGTGGCCTCGGCGCGGCCCAGGAAAATCTCGCCAATGCGCTGGACAATGTACTGAAGGTCCATGCATCGGTGGGCATCCGGATGAAGGAGCTTGATACCCTCAATGAAGGCGGAGATGACCTGAACATACAATACAAGCAGCAACTGGCGGAACTGCGGGACGTCGATTACCCCGCCGCGATCAGCAGTCTCACCCAGCAGAAGACCTATCTGGAAGCGACGCAGCAAGCATTCATCAGGGTACAGGGGCTTTCGTTATTTGACTATCTTCGGTAATGATCCCCGGTCCTTCAAGCATCTGGGCGGGTTTGGGCAAGAACGAAATCACGTGAATGTTTTCCTGGAGTAGAACTCCAGATGGCCCAGCTCAACAATGGGCCCACTTTGTTGAACCAATCGCAATATAAGCCCGATTCCGTTTTTTCTCTCCGGGGGTCGGGCGTTAACCGAAACCGGAGTTTGCTTTGAAATGGCCGAATTGAGAACTGGCATGATCTTCGATCCGATACAACAAGTTTCCCTTGTTCCTCAAGTAAAGGAGTTTTTCCTTGCACGTCAGCCGATTCTGGACCGTAACCAGAATCTCGTCGGCTATGAGCTGTTATTCCGCCGGGTCGGGACCAGACCCGGGAATGCAGTTGAGGATTTGCGCGGGGCCGCCTCCATCATCGCGCATACCTCGGAGCTCGGCATGAAATCCGTGATGGGCAACGCGGCCGGCTTCTTCAACGTCGATTACGCCACGCTGATGTCCGACATTGTGAGCTTTCTGCCCTGTGAAAAAGTGGTGTTTGAAATCCCTCAGACCATCAAGATAACGGCCGAGCTTATCCGCAGGATCTCCGATATGGTCGGGGCGGGGTACAAGTTCGCGCTGGATGACGTGATTATCTTTTCGGATTACATCCGGCCGTTGCTTCCACTGATCGAGTTCGTCAAGGTTGATACTTCGGTCATGACCCGGGCCGATCTGAGCACGCTGACCAGCCAGTTCAAGGAAGCCAACAAATTGCTGGTGGCTGAAAAAGTAGAGACGATTGAACAGTTCAGGAATTGCGCGGAGCTCGGATTCGACTATTTTCAGGGGTACTACTTTGCCAAGCCAGTTATCCTTTCGGGCAAAAAACTTACCTCTTCGCAGGCGGCGATCCTGCAATTAATGGCGCTCGTGGTCAGGGATGCCGAGAATGCGGTCATCGAACACCGCATCAAGAAAGAGGCGTCCCTATTCCTGTCCTTGCTCAGGCTCGTCAATACCCCCGCAATGGGTGTCGCGAAGAATATCAACTCGATCAGCGAGGCGCTGCTGGTGCTGGGGCGGCGTCAGTTACGGCAATGGCTGCAGATCCAGCTCTACATGGGGCCTGACACGGACCCCGCATCTGCCTCGCCCCTCCTGCTGCTCGCGACGACACGTGGCAAGTTTCTTGAACTGGTCGCCCGGAAGCTCAAGCCTGCGAATAAAAGTATTGCCGATACCGCTTTCACAGTCGGTACGATGTCGCTGTTGGATACCCTGTTCAGCCAACCCATGACAACCATCCTGGAACAGATTATCCTGGGCAAGGAAGTCCGTGAAGCGCTATTGCATCGCACAGGTTTTTATGGCGATTTACTCAAGCTTTCCGAATATGTCGAAAAGCCGGGCGAAGCCAGTCAACTGCTGCCGCCTCTACTCCTGGAATTGAATCTGCCGAGCGAGAGCCTCTACGCGCTTCAACTGGAAGCATTCGAATGGAGCAACAGCTTATTGCCGTCGTATAGGGAAGCATAATATCGTCCAGGACGCATTGTTCAAGCGGCACGCAACACGGGTTGCGGCTGAGGCCTGGCGGTATAGCCGACCGTAGCATTATGCGGCAGGCGGATTATAATACCGGGCATGAATAACACGTATGCCGCTGTCGAGCCATCGCGCGCCGAGGTTAATGCCCTTGACGGTGCCGCTGTGGTAGAGTTTGGCGCGTCCTGGTGCGGTTTTTGCCGTGCTGCCCAACCCCTTATTGCCTCGGCTTTTTCTCAATACCCGTCCTTACGTCACATCAAGATCGAAGACGGGAAGGGTCGTCCGCTTGGCCGCTCCTTTCGGGTGACGCTCTGGCCGACGCTGATCTTCATGAAAAATGGCAAGGAAATCGCCCGCCTGGTCCGGCCGGGCGATTCGGCCGTGATTGGCGAAGCGCTGCGCAAAATCACCAGCCCATCCTGAAATCTGGCTGCGTCGGGCTTCGTGCAAACATGAGGATACCCTCACCTGAACAATTCATATTATATGGAGAGAGTTGGGTAAAATCATGGTTCACGGCGTAGCCGCCTGTTGAAAACATGGAGGTGGGGCAGGTGCCAGGCGTACCGATCGCCGTCACCGATGAAAATGTGGATGGACTGCGCTTCGCCCGACTCATCCTTCGGTGATGCAAACGCTGGCATGGTGCCCGCTATCCCACCTGGCATAGAAACATGAGCACGACCACAACGGATTTTTCCAACCCCTACACTGCGGTGTATCTGGTCAATGCCGATACGTTCCGGTGCGAATACGCGAATTTGGCGGCCCAACGCGATCTGCAATATTCAATGGTTGAATTGCGCGAACTCATGCCGCGCGGTGACGCTCCCGGCTTCAGCGTGGAAAGCCTGCTGCCGCTGCTCACTTCCTTGGAGCGGGACGAGCGGCAGGAGGTGACGGGAGATGCGTGTTTTCGCCGCAAGGATGGAACGGTTTCGCGGGTGGCGGTGCGCCTGGCGTTATGGCAAGGTGCCGGCAAACCGCTGCTTGCCATTGCCGCCAGAGATCTGGCTTCATCCGAAAACAGCGAGGAAACGCAGCAGAAGGACGGGCAAACGTCCGGACAGGCAGATGGGGAAACGCGATCACGATCCATCGTGTCGAACGCGCCTGGAATGGTGTTCCAGTACGTATTGGGCGAGGATGGACACCACTCTCTACCCTTTGTCAGCGACCAGTGCGTGAATCTGCTGGGCATGACGGTGGAAAAACTGCAGGAAAACCCGCCGCTGCTTTTGACGCTCGTACTTCCCGAGGACCAGGACAGCTTGCGCCAATCCCGGGCGGACTCAGCCGCGAGTCTGACCACATGGAACTGGGAAGGGCGCCTGTGGATCAAGTCCTATCACGACGTCAAATGGGTCAGCTTGCGGGCGAGCCCGCGTCGGGAAGAGGGTGTCGGGGTCATCTGGGAGGGAATAATAATCAATGTAACCCAGAGCAGGCGCAGGGAGATCGAGCTGGAGGAATCCCACGAACGTCTGAAGGAAGTTTCGTCCCACATCATGGCGGCCCGGGAACATGAGCGTATTCGCATCGCCCGTGAAATTCACGATGATCTGGGCGGCAACCTGACCGCAATCAAGATTGACCTCGACTGGATCGCGCGCCGGGTGGGTGACGGCAACTTCAACGAGATCAAGGAAAATCCCGCTTTGCTGGCTAAAGTTCATACCGTCTCGCAAATGGTGGACCGCACCATGCAGTCCATACAGCGTATCTCGCGCGATCTGCGTCCGGGCATCATGGATTTCGGGATCGTCGCAGCGATCGAGTGGGAGGCGGGAGAATTTTCCAAGCGGCTGGGCATCCCGTGCGAGGTGTCCTGCGCGAGGCAGGATATCGACGTGGAGCCGGATGCGGCGGTAGCCGTATTCCGGATTTTTCAGGAATCGCTCACCAATATCACCAAGCATGCGCAGGCCTCGCGCGTCTGGGTGCGGTTGGACACCATCGCGGCTCAGGCTCAGGAGTGGCTGGAACTGGAGGTAAGGGATAACGGTTTCGGCATCATGCCCGCCGATCTCGCGAAGCTCAATTCATTCGGTATTCGCGGCATGGTCGAACGGGCGAGTTTCCTGGGTGGGAAGCTGACCGTCAACCGCAGGCGGGAGATAGGCACGACGGGGCAAGGCACCATCGTTCGCCTGTCGATTCCGCTTCGACCACATCAAGGCGACCCGGCGGTGGCAGCGGCCAGGCCATCTTTTACAGAATGAAAGGGCGGCAGTCATGAACGTGTTGATTGTAGATGATCATGCCATCGTGCGGCAGGGTTTAAGACAGATACTGGTGGAGAGCGGAAAAATCGACCTGATCGCGGAAGCGGACTCAGGCGCCGGAGCGATGAGGCAATTGCGCGAGGGCGAGTGGGGCGTAGTGGTACTGGACATATCGTTGCCCGATCGGAACGGCATCGAAGTATTGAAACAGATCAAGAAAGAGCGGCCAAAAATTCCGGTGCTCATGCTCAGCATGCACGATGAGGGGTTATACGCGATCCGGGCGTTGAAGGCGGGCGCATCGGGCTATATCACCAAGCAAAGCGCCCCCAGCGAATTGATGGCGGCGATCAACCAGGTCGCCTGGGGGCGTAAATATCTGACGCCAAGCCTGGCCGAGGCAATGGCGGACAGTTTCGGCGCCGATCCCGAGCGTCCCCGTCACGAGACGCTATCCGACCGCGAATACCAGACTTTGTGCCTGATCGCCTCGGGCAAGAGCCTTACCGATGCTGCCGAGGAAATGTGTTTGTCCGTCAAGACAGTCAGTGTTTACCGCAGCCGCGTGCTCGAAAAAATGAAGCTCAAGAATAATGCGGAGCTCACGCACTACGCTATCAAGAACGGCCTGGCCTGAATTTTTGATCTGGCCGGATTTTATTTCAGTCGGCGCCTGGACAACCGGACAACCGTTTTTATACTGTGAAAGCCGGCGCGGTTGGTCGTACTTATATTATTGTCATCATCTTTTCCGCATCAATTCCGTGAACTGAGCTGAGGGCAGCGGCGGGCTTGCCAGGAACCCCTGGTACATGCTGCAGCCGTGCCGTGCGAGATAATTCCTCTGTGCCTCCGTTTCCACTCCTTCGGCAATCACCTTGAGTCCCATGCTTTTCGCAAGAATGATGATGGCGCGAACGATGGTCGCGTCATGAGGATTCGTAAGCAGTTCTCTAACGAAGGATTGGTCGATTTTTACCCAGTCCAATGGGAGGCGTTTCAGATAGTAAAGCGAGGAATAACCGGTGCCAAAGTCGTCCAATGCAAAACCGACGCCCACGGCTTTCAGTGCGGTCATTTTTGCAATCGTGTCTTCAATATTGCGCACCAGCAAGCTTTCGGTAAGCTCGAGCTTAAGTTTTCGGGGATTGGCGCCGGTGCGCGCCAGCGTCTCAAGTATTTGGGGGACAAAGTCCGGCTGGCGGAACTGGAGCGGGCTCACGTTCACCGCGAGATCAAGTTGCGCCATCTCCGGTTCCCCCGCCCATGCCGCCAGCTGCGCGCATGCGCTGTCCAGTATCCAGCTACCCAGGGGAAGAATCAGCCCCGTTTCTTCGGCGTGGGAAATAAAGTCGGCTGGCGATATCAGACCGCGCCGCGGGTGCTGCCAGCGCACCAACGCTTCGGCACCCACCACACGACGCCCTTTTACCTGGGGCTGAAAGTGAAGAACGAACTCATTCCGCTCCCAGCTTTTGTGCAGGTCTGATTCCAGAACAACGCGGTCATTGATCGCCGACTGCATATCCGGCGTAAAGAGGCATGCAGAATTACGCCCCGCCGCCTTGGCTTGATACATCGCGAGGTCGGCCTGCTTAAGCAGCTCATCCATTGCGGCCGATTGATCATTGAAGACTGCAATACCGATGCTCGGGGTGGTGTTATGGTTATGACCTCGTAAAGTAAAAGGTTTCCGGAAAGCCGCAACAATTCTGTCGCAGATTGCGCGTATCTGCGCAACGGCTTCCTCCGGTTGGGGGCTAAACCCACCCACCAGTATAATAATGAACTCATCTCCTCCCAGGCGGGCCACCGTGTCGCTGTCGCGCACACAAGAAATAAGACGAGGCGCAACCTGCTGCAGCAACAGATCACCGACGTCATGACCGAGGGTATCGTTGAGTAACTTGAAATTATCCAGATCGATAAACAGCAGCGCACCAGTCTGGTGCTTGCGCCCGCTGATCGCCAGCGCCTGCTTGAGCCGGTCCAGCAGGAGCTGCCTGTTCGGCAGGCCGGTCAAGGAGTCGTAGAACGCGAGATGGTGAATCTCCTTTTCCGCCATCTTGCGCGCCGAAATGTCGGTATTGATCGAAAGAATGCGCTGAGGCCCCTCCTCATCGTCTCGCACCAACGTCCAATGCACCTCTGCGGTTAAGGGACTTCCATCCTTGTGGCGTTGCACTATTTCCCCATTCCACTCCCCGTCACGCAGTACCTGCTGGAACGCTTCCCTGAAGGGAATGGGATCGTCATATATGACCTCCTCGACGGAGCGACCGATCACCTCGTCCGAGGTCCACCCATAAAGCCGCTGGGCGCCCTGGTTCCAGAACTGGATGCGGTGGTCGACACCCCGAACGATGATGGCGTCATTGGCCTTATCGAGCAATGAGGCCTGCTGGCGAATGTGCTTATCAGCTTCGCGGCGCATCTTTTCAGCTCGTTTCCTTTCGGTAACGTCGCGGAAATAAACCGCGAGACCCTCCACGGAGGGATAGGCGCGAACTTCGAACCATCCATCGAGCGGTGCGTAGAACTCCTCGAAGCTCACCGTACAGTTTTCGATCAGGGCCCGATGAAATTCGCGATAAAAAGGGCCGGCAATCGCTTGCGGGAATTCTTTCCAAATGTTCTTCCCGAGAAGCTCATCGGACGACAGGCGCAGCAGCCTTTGCGCTTCATTGTTCAGGTAGGTAAAACGCCATTCCCGGTCGAGCGTATAAAAAGCGTCAGTAATGCTTTCCAGTATGCGTTGAGTCCGAAGCGTTGCAATGGAAAGATCTTTTACGGCGGCCTGCTGTTCGTTAATTGCAGACGCCAGCTCTACATTTGTCCTGGCGAGGGCCGTCGTTTTTTCCTTATTGGAGGAAAGCATGAAGACAACCACGGCCGTTAGAATGCTGACCAGAATTCCGCCAAACAGTATGAATTCGGATTCGGAACTGCTTACCGATTGTTCGAAGCCCGGACGGGAGCTGGCCTCAATGGTCCATATTTGACCGTATAAAGATACCGGGACTGTCCTCGTGTATTGAGGGAACGACGAATGCTCAAGCCGGTGCTTGCCGCTGTCGAAAAGCAAGGCATCCGGGGTAGTTGAGGCGCCATCAAAGATTTTGAAGCCAAGGTCGTCCAATTTCGTGCGAAGGACAGCGTTTATAAAGTCGTCCATACGAAACGGCGCATACACGTATCCAACAAGGGATGAGCGTCGTCGATCAAGTGTTTCCGGGATCCCTCCTGGGCCGTAGTACGGGATATACATAAGAATACCCGCCTGGACATCCTCGCTGGTTTCCTGGACAAGCTTGACCTTGCCTGACAGAGCGGCGGCTCCAGAGTCTCGCGCGCGAGACATGGCCGCTCGCCGCACCGGGTTTGAGAACATGTCATAACCCAGGGCGCGCCGGTTTGTTGCGTTAAACGGTTCGATGTAGACGATCGCGGTGTAATCGTCCCGGGGTGCCCGGGGGATGTCGGGCCAGATTTTGTAAGCGGGAAACCCGTCTGCACGTAGTGAGGCGATGTGTTTCGCCATTTCGGCTGGGCGTATATATTGAGAGAAACCAACGCCGTGGATACCGGGGTAACTTTCATCAAGTCTTAACGACTCGACATATATGCGCCATTCATTGCGCGTGACGGAATCCGAAGCAAGCATAAGCCCAACGCCTCCCTTCAACACCTGTTCATATCCCGCAAAATAATGCTTGACCTGGCCCACAGCTTCGGCCAACGCCGCATCAAATTGATAATGTGCGTTTTGCTCCTGCAAGCTTTTTACAACCGACCAGCTTGCAATCGTGATTGACAAGAAAACGCAAAAGGTGAGGGCGGCTATTGCCGCGCGGGAGGGAGCGTAGTAGAAGGGCAGCTTACGGTTGCTGGTATTAATTTGAGTCTCGGGAATGAATTCCGGCGACGGGAAGGCGGGGACTATCGCCTTTCCGTTATAACCCCTGAAAGGAGCAGATAAGGAGGTGCTGAATATGGCGGATGGAAACGGACCTCATCGAACTTTCCCGATTTTAACAAAATAGCAAACTATCTTTTTTCCCGGCAATGGCGCCTATTTTCTTCCTTTCGGAAGGCGTCAATATGAAGATTAGGGCCGGACATTGAACGTTAATCCTCGCATTGCGCCTCCTTCCCGGAGACTATCCTTGTACCCGCAGTCACAACACCCGGTTCGTCGTCCAATTCCCTCTCCCTGCAACCAACCTGGGGGAGGGCGGGTATTGCCAAAAAAACTTGACTAACTATTAAATTTGTTTACCACGGCACCGTTATTAGGTTCAACAGCGGTTGATCAGCCTCGACAAATGGGGCGGACCAAAGTTGAATCCAGACGGTTTAACCCAATAAAACATTAGTCAAGGAGATCCTCAAATGGCTGCAATCATCAATACCAATGTCATTTCATTGAACGCGCAACGCAATCTTAACAGTTCGCAGAATTCCCTCGCGACCACCTTGCAGCGCCTGTCTTCGGGTTTGCGCATCAACAGCGCCAAGGACGACGCCGCCGGCCTGGCAATTTCCGAGCGGATGACTTCCCAGATCCGCGGTCTCAACCAGGCGGTGCGAAATGCCAACGATGGCATATCGATGTCGCAAACTGCCGAGGGCGCCCTGGGAGAAGTTGGCAATAACCTTCAGCGTATCCGCGAACTGGCCGTGCAATCACGTAACGCAAGCAACAGCGCCAGCGACCGTACCGCGCTTAACAATGAAGTACAGCAGCTCAAATCGGAAATTGACCGGGTTGCGTCTACTACCGCGTTCAACGGCATCAAGTTGCTCGACGGCACGTTCACCAACCAGTCATTTCAGGTCGGCGCGAATGTGGGCGAGACGATCGACATCACCAGCCTGGTCGACGCGCAGAGCACTTCCATGGGTTCGACTACCAGCACGACCGCAAATGTTGCAGGTGTCGCAGCCACCGCGTTCACCGCGATCACTGCCGGCGACCTGACGATCAATGGCACCAGCGTCGGTGCCGTGGCAGCCGGTAGCAACGCTCTCACTCAGGGCGCCAACATTGCAGCGGCCATCAACACGGTTTCGAATACGACGGGCGTAACAGCGACAGCGAATGCAACTACCGGTGCCGTGTCTTTGACCAATATTTCAGGCACCAATACTGTGGTCGCTTTCGCCGGTGCTACCGCCAGTACCGCGATCACCGGATTGACCGCTGCCACTACCACGGCAACGACAGCTACCGTCGTTGGTTTTGCAGGCGTGGACATCAGCTCCAAGTGGGGCGCGGATGTAGCCATCGCTTCAATGGATTCTGCGATGAGCGCATTGAATGCCGCTCGCGCCGATCTGGGCGCATATCAAAACCGCTTCTCCTCGGCAATTTCGAACCTGCAAACGACGGCCGAGAATTTGACTTCTTCCCGCAGCCGCATCGTCGATGCTGATTTTGCTGCTGAAACCGCAGCGCTGTCCCGCAACCAGGTGCTACAACAGGCCGGAACGGCAATGCTGGCCCAAGCCAATGCGCTTCCGCAAAGCGTGTTATCGCTGCTACGCGGCTAAGGGAACGGGGGTACGCCGGCTTCGGCTGACGGCTTTAAATTGAAGGGATGGGAATCCGAAGCGTGCTTCGGGTTCCCGCCGTACTTGGTCAAGGAAATCCGCAATGGGAATCGAACAGCTCGCAGCGGTAAACCTAGCGGTCATGGGGGTAAAGCCCGCCTCAACCGCAACGGTAAGTGCCGGCCCGGCCCGGCAACCAGAGCAAGCGCAAAACCGGGAGGAGCCGTTAGTGGCGGCTGCCGCGGCCGCAGCCGCGACACCGGGTGTCGCGCGGGCGGAAGCAAATTCGATGGAATTCAGCCTGGATTCGGACAGTGGCAGGGTGGTGGTCAAGATCATAGATAGCGCAACCCAGGAAGTGGTGAGGCAGATTCCCATGGAGGAGATGCTCGCCCTCGCCAAAGCGCTCGACAAGTTTCAAGGGTTGCTTTTACATACGAAGGCGTAGGCCTTTGAAGAAGTTCCTCCGCCGAATCGGCGTGGAACTTCTTCAAAGGCAGTTTCGCAGTGAGCGCAGTGCCTGATCCGGTTCTGCGCTTGGCAGGAAGTAAATGAATTACGGGACGGGAGACAGACAATGGCGATCACCGCAGCCGGCGCAGGCTCGAATCTGGATGTGAACGGAATAGTAACTCAGCTGATGGCAGTTGAACGCCAGCCGCTCGCTCTCCTGCAACGGCGTGAAGCAGATTACCAGGCGAAGCTTTCGGCTTTCGGCACACTGAAAGGCGCTTTATCCGCCTTTCAGACCTCGATGCAAGGGTTCGCCGACGCCGGCAAATTTCAGTCGATTACCGCAGGTGCCGCCGATACGTCGATTCTGACTGCGACGGCTAATGGCGGTGGGAAGGCGGGCGCCGGCAGCTACGCCGTTGAAGTGCAGCAGCTCGCGCAACAGCAAAAAATCCGCTCGGAAGGGTTTGCCAGTCCCTTGAGCGCAGTTGGCAGCGGCACGCTGACTATCCAGTATGGGGATTACGATAGCGGCCTGAACGCTTTTACCCTGAACAGCGCAAAGCCGGCACAGACGATCGTCATCGATCCCTCCAACAATACGCTTTCCGGCGTACGCGACGCTATCAATGGAGCCAATATCGGCGTCAGCGCAACGATCATCAACGATGGCACCAGCAATAAACTGGTACTGACATCCAAGGATAGTGGAGAAGCGAGCAGCCTGAAGATAACCGTCGCAGATGATGACGGCAGTAATGGCGATGCAGCCGGCCTGTCGCAGCTTGCGTACGATCCGGCTGCCGGCGCAGGTGCGGGCAAAAACCTGACCCAGGTGCAGGCCGCGCAGGACGCCAAGCTCCGAATTGATGGGATCGATATTGCCAAGCCATCCAACACTATTAATGATGCGATCGAAGGCCTGACGCTCAATCTGCTCAAAAGCAATATCGGCAGCCCGACCGCATTGACGGTGGGCCGTGATACTGCAGGTGTGAAGGGAACGGTGGAGGCGTTCGTCAAGGCGGTGAATACCGTGTACCAGGCACTATCGGATCTCAGTGCGTATAACTCAACGTCCAAGAAGGGTGCGATTTTGCAGGGCGATTCCGCGGCGATGTCGATTCAACGCGGGATACGCGCCGCGTTGACGGCAGAGGTAGGCACCGCGGGCAACTTCACCTCGCTCTCGGATATCGGCGTCGCTTTCCAGAAGGATGGCACGCTGGCGCTCGATGCGACCAAGCTGCAAAAGGCTCTGGATTCCGGTTTCGACGGTATCGCGGGGTTGTTCACGATGGGCGCGAAATCCTCGGATAGCCTGATCACGTATAACGGTGCCACCGACAAGACAGCAGCCGGAAATTATGCCGTTGCAGTTACACAGCTGGCAACGCGAGCCAGTCTTACCGGAAGCCAGGCGGCGGGGCTGACGATCACCGCCGGTGTCAACGATCAGTTGAATGCCAACATTGATGGAGTAGCGGCCAGTATTACCCTGGCGGCCGGGACCTACCCCTCCGCGGATGCGCTTGCGGCGGAGGTGCAAAGCAAGCTGATTGGCTCGGCTGGCCTTGCGGCAGAGGGGGTTTCGGTCGCGGTTTCCCAGGCTGCCGGCGTACTCAGTATTACTTCGGCCCGCTACGGTTCCGCATCGGGCATTACGCTCGCAGGCGGGAATGGCTCAGCCAATTTGTTTGGGGGTAGTCCGATAGCCGCCCCGGGGCTTGACGTGGCAGGTTCCATCAATGGCGTAGCTGCCACGGGAACCGGACAGGTTCTCGCGGCTGCGGCTGGGGCAGTCACGGAAGGTCTTCGCCTGACAGTCAACGGCGGTGCGCTCGGCGCCCGCGGGACAGTTGAGTTCTCCCGCGGCTATGCGGAACGCTTAAGCACGCTCGCAGGCGATTTACTTGCCACGGATGGCGTTATCGCCAGCCGGGTCGATGGGCTCAACGCCAGTATCAAGGACATCGACCGCCGCCAGGACAATTTTAACAGCCGCCTGAGCATGGTCGAGGCGCGTTACCGCGCGCAGTTCACCGCGCTGGACACCATGCTTAGCAGCTTGAGCCAGACCAGCCAGTTTCTCCAGCAGCAACTGGCCGCTCTGCCGAGTCTCAACCAGAACTAATCAAGGAGTCACCGTATGTATACAGCATCCCGTCAGGGCATCAACGCTTATGCCCGCGTTGGTCTTGAGACCGGTGTAATCGCCGCTTCCCCCCACAGGCTTATCCTCATGCTGTTCGAGGGGGCCCGCATCGCGCTGTCTTCCGCTCTTGTCCATATGAGAAGCGGAGAAACCGTTGCCAAGGGAGAGTCCATTTCCAAGGCCATATCCATAATCACGTCGGGTTTACAGGCGAGTCTGGATATCGACGCCGGAGGCGAGCTGGCGCAGCATTTAAATGCGCTCTATGACTACATGAGTCGCCGCCTGCTGCTTGCCAATCTCCATAACAAGCCAGAATACGTGGAGGAAGTCGCCCGTCTGCTAGCCGAATTGAATGATGCATGGGCAGCCATCGGCACATCTAATGGGGGTGAGCAGGCATCGGTTGCCGCAGGTCCGGTTCCCGAGCCCGCGGGCTCGAAAGGTGCAAAGGCATGACGATCATGACCAGCCTGCAAGCCATTGCCGCGTTCGAATCTATTTCGACCTTTACCGGAGAGATGACTGAAGCCGCACGGGCCGGTGAATGGGACAGACTGGCCGCGCTGGAACGCCGCTGCGCCGCCGTGGTGGCAACGTTGAAAGCGGCGCCCCCCATTCAACTTTCGCCCGAAATGCAACGCCAGAAGGTCGAGTTGATTCAGAAGATACTGGCTGACGATGCCGAGATACGGAGACATACGGAGCCCTGGATGAAAAAAGTGCAAACGTTCCTCGGCAGCGCGGGAATGACCCGCCGTTTGCGCCAGGCGTACGACCCCGGCACGTTGGGTAGCGTCTAGCTCCCTCGCTTTGCAGCAGCGATGTAACGGAATCGCGGCACTCCCCGGGATGGGGAAGAGGCGCGACCGATCATCTTTCATTAGATCGATAACCGCCGGCAGGAAGTCTCCCCTTCGAGAAATCCGCCTGCCTCAGGCCCACGTTGACCGAGGCCAGGCAGCACATAAAAGACAAGAGATCCAGAGAATTGGATACATCTGCGCCGACCGCGCTAAACGCGATTACTGCAATCCAGCCTGGCAAGGCGTTGGTCCACCGGGATGCCGGCGAGGCTTTTTTTGCAGAACTGACGCCGGGTCATCGGTTGCGGGCAACGGTACAGAACCTTCTGCCCAATGGCGAATTTGTGGTGATGCTGGGCGCTTTTGCTGGAAGGGATGGGCACGAGGTGCAGGTGAAACTTCCCGCCGGTTTTCGCCCCGGCGACATGATCAACCTGATCTTTGTTTCTCGCGAGCCGCGGCCGGCTTTCATGCTGGCGCCCGACGTTCCGCAACCCGCGGGTAATTCAGCGTCGTTAAGCGGGACCGGCCGCTTCATCCACGATCTGATGCAACACCCGCCGCTTCCAGGCAGTTCAACCGCTTTGTCGAGCACCGTTCCGCTGCTGGCAGCTCCACCTAGCGATGCGGCCCAGCTATTGCAACTGGCGCAAGGGCTGGCGCGCGCTATGGCACGCAGCGGCCTCTTCTACGAATCACACCAGGCGCAATGGATCACGGGGAAAAGGCCGCTGGCGGAATTGATGCTTGAGCCTCAGGCACGGCTTGCCCCTCTGCCTGAGCTGCCCTTCGCCAGCAACGGGTCGCCGTTATCGGTGGAAGCGCGCGATCCTTCCGCCAGCCAGAAGGATTCCGTGCGTCTACCGGGTGTTCACCCGGAGGCCGTGGCTTTGGTACGCCAGCAGCTGGAAGTTTTCGAGACCCGTCATATCGGCTGGCAAGGGGAGTTATGGCCAGGCCAGCGCCTCGCGTGGGAGGCAGTCGAGGAAAAGCCGGGAGAATCGGGCGAACGCGATCCGGGTTCCGGTCCTGTCTGGAAAACCCGGCTGAACCTGTCCCTGCCGAACCTGGGACCCATCACAGCCAGCTTGCGACTGGATTCAGGCGGAGTAGACGTGCAGCTTACCGTGAAAGAGCCGGGAACTGCATCAATCATGCGAACTGGGGCCGTGCCGCTGATGCACGGGCTGGAATCCGCCGGCCTCAGACTCGTAAGCATGGGAGTCGACGTGGATGACAAAACACCATCCGCCTGAAATTGCCGTCGCGCTGGCCTACCGCACCGGCGAGTCCGCCCCGCAAGTGGTCGCCAAGGGACGCGGGCTGATTGCGGAAACCATCATCAGCGAGGCGCGAAGCCATGGTGTTTACGTGCACCAATCGCCGGAACTCGTATCCCTGTTGATGCAAGTGGATCTCGATCAGCATATTCCGCCGCAACTCTACCAGGCGATCGCGGAATTGCTCGCATGGTTGTATAAAATGGAAACCAGCGGGGATACGCTGCTTTCCCCACACGATCAGCGGGCCGGCATTCCATTCTATCCGCGGCTCTAATCGGGGTTTGCCCGTTCCGCCCATCTTCCCGCTACCTGAGTGACCTCAATGTTTACGGAGATTTCGCCACTGGCATTCTGCCGGGATGTATGAGGAAAAGAGGTTTCGCTTCAGCAGGACGCGAGGTCGGCGTGGTCCATACCTATACCAAGAGGAAGAGGGATGATGCCAGTTGCCGGTCAGACCGGCATATTCATGATGTCCTGATACGCCGTGACCAGTTTATTACGCACCTGCACAGTATATTGAAAAGATATCGAGGCCTTTTGCAGTGAAATCATCGCATCGGTCAGGTTGGCCTCCGGCGCGCCCAGCTCAAATTCGCGTCCAAGCCTGGCGGCATGCTGCTGCGCATTATTCACCTGATCCAGCGACCGTTTGAGGACTGCGCTGAAATCGACCCCAGCTTCACCCTGATTTTCCTGCAGGCCTGTCGAGGTGCCGGGCGCTTTGCCCGCGGCGAGGGCCGCGCCTGTTCTCAACTGGGCAAGCATCGAATCGATTTTCGATATTTCCATGCGCTCTTATCTATTATTTTTTGGGAGGCATGCAAGATAACATCGAGCAGCGGTGAGCTGATTGCGGAAAAGGGTAAAAAACCCGTTTCTTTTCGCGGCATTGAACTGATGGCGCGGGACGATAATGCCGCGTATCAGCCAGGATGCCGAGCCAACCTTATATGACACACAACTGCCACCACGTCGAGATCCAAAATGAAGCCACGGCGGGCACCTCATGGCGGTAGTCGCGGAAGCGGTCACCGCAAGTAGTGTCCAGGGTCAGGTTCAGAGTTTCCTGGCCCGGATGTCTAGCCAGCAGAAGATGGGGCTGATGCTGGCGGTTTCCGCGATCGTGGCGCTGCTGGCGGGTGGCTGGCTGTGGACGCAGGCGCCTGAGTACAAGGTTCTGTTCAGTAACATATCCGATCGCGACGGAGGGGCAATCATCGCATCCCTCCAGCAAATGAACGTTCCTTACAAATTCGCCGACGGCGGCGGTGCGATCCTGGTGCCGGCCAATCAGGTACACGATATTCGTCTCAAGCTCGCATCGCAAGGCCTGCCCAAGGGAGGACTGGTGGGTTTCGAGCTGATGGAGACCCAGAAGTTCGGGACCAGCCAATTCCTTGAACAGGTTAATTTTCAGAGGGCGCTCGAAGGAGAACTTGCCCGGTCGATTCAGGCGCTGGCTGCTGTCAGCAGCGCTCGGGTTCATCTGGCCATTCCCAAGCAGTCTGTGTTTGTACGCGAACAGCAGCGTCCAAGCGCATCCGTGCTGGTGAACCTCTATCCGGGACGCGCGCTCGAGCCGCAGCAGGTGAATTCGGTCATTCATCTGATATCAAGCAGTGTTCCCAATCTCCCCCTGAAAAATGTCACGGTAGTGGATCAGCACGGCGAGCTGTTAAGCAAGATTGATGACTCAAGCGCGAATACGGGCCTTGACCCGAGCCAGCTGAAGTACGTGCAGGCCCTGGAGCAGAGTTATATCAAACGTATCGAGACGATTCTGATTCCGATCGTGGGGCAGGAGAATGTACGCGCCCAGGTTGCCGCGGATGTCGACTTCTCGCAATCAGAGCAAACGGACGAGATCTACAAGCCGAACCAGAACCCCAATGATTCAGCCGTGCGCAGCCAGCAAACGTCCGAATCCAGCAGTGTGGGCCAGACTGAGGGCGGGGTGCCGGGAGCCGTTTCAAATCAGCCGCCGGAGCCCGCAACCGCGCCGATCACTACCCCGCCGCCCCGCACGGTTCCGCCTCCCAATCCGAACGCGCCCCCTGGTCCGAACACCGCCCAGCCTCCCGTGGAAGCGCCGCCTCCCCCTCCGACGCCATCCACCAGCAACCGCAAGGATGCGACCACGAATTATGAAGTGGACAAGACCATCCAGCATATACGCAAGCCCGTGGGTGGAATAAAAAGGCTGTCGGTAGCGGTGGTGGTCAACTACCGCAAGGTTACGGACCAGACCGAGGGAGGCGGCAGCCAGCCGCTGACCGAGGCGGAAAAGACCCAGATCACTGACTTGGTGAAAGAGGCCATGGGGTACAACCGGGAGCGTGGCGATACCTTGAATGTCGTCAACAGCCCATTCACGGTTACCGGCCCGGAAGCCGTGCCGGAGTTGCCGTTATGGAAACAGCCGGAAATGATTGAGCTTGCCCAGCAGCTCGGGAAGTCGCTGCTTATTGGCGGCCTGGTTTTGTATCTGGTGCTGGGCGTGTTGCGCCCGTCCCTGAAGCGCATGAACCAGCCGCCCCCGCCGCTGCTTGCTGAGTCTGCCGACGATCAGGATGAGCCGCCGATGATGACTATGAAACCGAATCCGCAAATTTCCAAGCATGAGCAAAACCTGGCCGTGGCCCGGCAACTCGCGAAGGATGATCCCAAACTGGTGGCGAGTGTCGTGAAGCAATGGGTGGCCGGCCGTGAATGAGGAAGGCATTCATAAAAGCGCGGTTTTGCTTTTGTCGATAGGCGAGGAACAGGCGGTGCAAGTATTGAAGCACCTGAGTCAACTGGAAGTGCAGAAACTTGGCGCCGCGATGGCCAAAGTCAAAAACCTCAACGTGGGGCAGATCGATGCCGTACTCAGCGATTTTTGCAGCCGCGTGGTAGCGGAGCCGCTTTTTCTGGACCTGGATCCGGAAAGTTATGCGCGCACGGTACTTGAAAGAGCGTTGGGCGAAGACAAGTCCACCGACAACATCAGCCGTATTCTTGAAGGCCAGGATACGAGCGGCATCGAGGGACTCAAATGGGTGGATTCCCAATCCGTGGCGGAGCTCATCAAGGGAGAGCACCCGCAGATAATCGCGACCATCCTGGTGCATCTCGACCGTGCGCAGGCGAGCGATATTCTGGGCTTGCTTGCCGAGCAGTTGCGTAACGATGTGCTGCTGCGCATCGCCACGCTGGAAGGAATTCAACCATCGGCGCTGCGCGAGCTCAATACCGTGCTGACCGACCTGCTGTCCGGCAGCGAAAATATCAACAAAAGCTCCGTAGGGGGCATCCGGACAGCCGCGGAGATCATCAATTTCATGGGCAGCGCGGCTGAGACCGCTGTTCTGGATAATTTGCGCGAATTCGACGCGGAGCTGGCACAGAAAATAATGGACCAGATGATCGTGTTTGAAAACCTGATGGACATCGACGATCGCGGCATCCAGTTGCTGCTGCGCGAGATTCAATCCGACGCGCTGGTCATAGCGCTGAAGGGCGCGGCGTGGGAATTGCGCGAAAAAATATTCAAGAATATGTCGAAACGGGCGTCTGACATGATGCGTGAGGATCTGGAAGCCATGGGGCCGGTCAGGGTGAGTGAGGTCGAGGCCCAGCAGAAGCAGATCCTGCAGGTCGTCAGACGGCTTGCGGACGACGGCCAGCTCGTTTTTGGCGGCAAGAACGAAGAAAGTTATGTGTGAGTAATATTCGCGCTCCGATAAGGAAACCTCTCAAGGGATTGCCCGAATGAGATCGAAGGCCAGCCGCATTATCCCGAAAGGGCAGTTCTCCACTTATCGCCACTGGGAGATGGATGCCTTTGAGCAGCCGTTACCCGCGCCCGTGTCCCCATCTGCACCTACGCCCGACGACCGTCCGGGCGGGCAAGGCGAGGATGAGCACGTCCCGGCTCACGTCACCATGTCCCTGCCTACAGTTGACGAAATCGAACGAATGCATTTGCAGGCGCAGGACGAAGGATATGCGGCGGGATATGAGGCGGGCCGGGAGACGGGCTTGAAGGCGGGCAGGGAGCACGCCGAAGCCGAGGCCATGAAATTGCAAGCCCTGCTCCGCAGCTTCGATCAGGCTCTGGCTGATGCCGATCAGGCGATCGGCCACGATCTGCTTACGCTTGCCCTCACTCTTGCCAAGCAGATGGTGCGCGAGGCGCTACGGATCAAGCCCGAGCTGGTCTGCTCGATTGTGCGCGAATGCCTGCGGCAAGAGCCCGCGTTCAGTCAGCCGGCGCAACTCCTGCTGCATCCTGAAGATGCTGTGCTGGTGCGGGAGCATATGGGCCACGAGCTGAACGATTGCGGGATTTCGGTCGATCCCCAGTTGGAGCGGGGCGGGTGCCGGGTCAAGATCGGCAACGGTCATATCGACGCCGTGATGGC
Organism: Nitrosospira sp. Is2; assembly: GCF_033095785.1. Lineage (GTDB taxonomy): Bacteria > Pseudomonadota > Gammaproteobacteria > Burkholderiales > Nitrosomonadaceae > Nitrosospira. The sequence goes on from NZ_CP137134.1 coordinate 3,237,539, forward strand.
CACACGCTGGAATCTCATTGCCCGGGCATTGGGTCAGCATGATGACTGGCTGGAACGATAAGATGCAAGCGCCGACTCATGCCGAGCAGTGGCGCAGCTTTCTCGGAGGCTGCGGCGACTTGGCGGCGACTACCGCGCCCTTTCAGCTGTCAGGCAGCCTTACCCGGGTAACCGGACTGATCATGGAAGCATCAGGACTTCGCCTCGGGGTGGGTAACGGCTGCACGGTTCTGATGCCCGATGGCAAAAATGTAGAGGCAGAGGTGGTCGGGTTTCATGGCGACCGGCTTTATCTGATGCCGGCGAATGATGTGCGGGGACTGTCACCCGGAGCCAAGGTCATCCCGTGGGATCATGCCGGGGCGTCCCCTGTGCCTGGCGATTCCCGTCAGCGACGCCGCCGGGCTTCGGACCAGGTTAGAAGGTTTCCCGTGGGCGACGGGCTACTGGGCAGGGTAGTCGACGGAGCGGGCCGCCCGCTTGACGGTCTTGGCGCGCTAAAGGCGGAGCATTACGCCCCACTTACGAACCAGCCCATCAACCCGCTCGATCGCGCCCCGATCAGTCAGGTGCTGGATGTAGGCGTGCGCGCCATCAATGCGCTGCTCACCGTTGGAAGAGGTCAGCGCATGGGCCTGTTTGCCGGGTCCGGGGTGGGGAAAAGCGTCCTGCTGGGCATGATGGCGCGCTATACCAGCGCGGACGTGATCGTTGTCGGCCTGATTGGCGAGCGGGGTCGGGAGGTTAAGGATTTCATCGAGCAAATCCTGGGACCCGAAGGATTGGCTCGCTCGGTGGTAGTTGCTGCGCCGGCCGATACCCTGCCCCTGGTACGACTGCAGGGCGCTTCCTACGCGACATCCATTGCGGAATATTTTCGGGATCAGGGCAAGAATGTGCTGCTGATCATGGATTCCCTTACGCGCTACGCAATGGCGCAGCGCGAGATTGCGTTGGCCATCGGCGAACCCCCCGCCACAAAAGGATATCCACCGTCAGTGTTCGCCAGGTTGCCTCAGCTGGTCGAACGGGCAGGGAACGGCCTCAGCGGGAGCGGTTCCATCACTGCTTTCTACACGGTTTTGACTGAGGGGGATGATCAGCAGGATCCCATCGCGGACGCGGCCCGCGCGATCCTGGATGGACATGTGGTGCTTTCGCGCCAGCTGGCGGAAAGCGGCCATTACCCTGCCATCGATATTGAAGCTTCGATTAGCCGAGCCATGACGAGCCTTATCTCCCCGGAGTATTTCGAGCAGGTACGCGGCTTCAAGCAGCTCTATTCGCGTTATCAGCGCTCGCGCGACCTTATCAGTGTGGGCGCATATTCCCCGGGGAGCGATCCTTTGCTCGATCGCGCGATTGCGCTGTATCCCCAACTTGAATTGTTCCTGCAGCAGAGCATGCTGGAACGGGCAGGATATGCGGAGAGTGCCGCCAGACTGGGGGCATTGATCGCCCCCGGCGCCAATTGAGGCGTGACTGGATATGCAAAAAGCTTCCGCCCTGGAAACGTTGATCGAACTGGCGCAGACCCGTACCGACGATGCGGCCCGGCGGCTGGGCGCGCTAAATGCTACGGGCATGGACATGCGGGCAAAGCTGGCGCTGCTGATGCAGTATTCGGACGAGTACCGCGCGCGTTTTCAGACACTGGCACAGCAGGGCCTGGCAGGTTCGGATTTGCGCAACTATTACGAATTCCTCAACAAGCTGGATGACGCAATCGTTCAACAACGGGAAGCGCTGACGCTGATGCACAAACGTGTGGCTGCAGGCGAGACTGACTGGCGGTCGGCCAAACGCGTACTCAACTCATATGATACGCTGGCGCGTCGGCAGACGCGCGTGGAATCAGTGCGTGCCGCGAGACATGAACAGCGCGAAACGGACGAGCACAACGGCAATACTGTCGGTCGCAAGGACCGCAGCTAGGGCCCAATAGAATGAGCGCCGGAGATATCTCGTGACATCACTTTAGGATGACCCGTTTATGAAGCCCTTTGCCTTTTACTTACTAAAACCTGAGTTGCATATACGGGTTCGAGGATAAATCATGCTATATCCGACAATACTAGGTCCAACTGCTCCCGCCGTAGCAAAAAATGGCTCTCTGGCCATGGATCAGGCATCCGGCGGACAGGCGTCCGGAACGACCGGTTTCAGCAATCTGCTCGAAAAGGAAATGGACGCGCAACAAAATTTGCCCGGAAAAGCGACAGGAGCGTCTGGCGAACGGGCGGATGCTGCAAGCGAAGCCAATAAGGCTGGCGAAGCCGACAACGCCAACGGTCTCCCGGCGGGGGAACCTGATATTGGGAAAGATTTTTCCATTGGCAATGTAGAGACTCAAGCCCGGGGAAAAATGCCGTTGGGCGCTGGTGCCGCCAGTACGCAAGCCGACGCGTTGCCCCGTCGCGCTAACCGACCCGCCATGCTCCATCCGGATACCCGGTCGCCATCAGCCGCAGCCGAAACTCCAATTAAAGGACTCGCCGAAGCTCAAAGCAACGAGGGAGCGGTTGCTCGCGGGGTTTTCAAAACCGGAGATCCGGCGCATGCCCACACCCATATTGAAGCACATTCACGTGCTGACCAGCAGATCGATGACCCATCTGTTCTTCCGGGGGGCGCGCCACAGATCGAAATAGCGGCTTCCCCCCCACCGCGCCAGCCGAATGATATTACCGCTATAAATACGGAGCCGGGCGCTGGCGCAGTGGCGGCGGCCGTAGCGGCGGCAGTAGCGACAGATAAAGGACCGTTCGCCGCGAACGGGGGGAAGAAGGATCCTGCGATGGCCGCTGTCGATGGTATTCAGCAAAACCCCGGAAAATCCGCTGAAGCGCCGGGAGTATCAAGGGCGCTCGCTGGGCGCTCGGCCTTCGCGGGAGACAAGCCATTCAGGCTGGATTCAGGTGAGCGACAGGCCGATTTCCGCCAACTGGAACCGGGTGTGCAGTCGTCCACAATGGCTTTGCAAACCGAACCACTGCGGAAACCGCTGGATTTGTCGCAGCTGCCCCCAAATCTGTCCTTCACCCCAGTGGAGATTCCAGTGGGATCCCTGCCTGCCGAGGCAGGCCCCGCATCCGCGGCACCCGCTCCGGCGATCGGATTACCGGGCGATATTGCATCCCTGGAGCCTCGACTCGGCGCTGCCGGCTGGGACAATGCGTTGGGGCAGAAAGTGCTCTGGATGGTTTCCCAGCAGCAGCAGGTGGCGGAATTGAACCTCAACCCACCTGACCTGGGCCCCTTGCAGGTGGTTTTGTCTATTGACAAGGACGAAGCCAACGCAACGTTTGTCTCGCAGCACGCCGATGTTCGCCAGGCACTGGAAGCGGCGCTCCCCAGACTCAGGGAGATGATGGCGGAAAGCGGAATCACCTTAAACAGCGCGACTGTCAGCCATGAAGGCGCGCGGCAGCATAGCGGATTTGAACGGCAGGGCCGCCCCGGCGGAGGGCGCGGCGGCGGAGGCCATGACGCCCGGACGGGTGCATTGGCTGGTACCAGCCGTATCGCGATCGAACCGGGAAGAAGCAGACTGGTGGATACGTTCGCATAGTGTCACCAGCGACTCGAAAGCCTGAATTAGGGAGATGGCAAGTCTTTTACCGTTTGTTTCCCGCACTGCTTAAGGATTGTTCGCCTGATAATCACGCCAACTCTTCGCAACAGGATGCGTCATGGCAAGTAGACCGAACAAACCTGGTAAGGAAACGAACGATGGCAAGGCGGAAAAAAAATCCGGAAAGGCAAAGCTGGTCATTATTATCTCGACGGTGTTGTTACTCGTCGGGGCAGGGGGGGGCGCTGCATGGTATTACGCCCGGGGCAGCAACGCGGCTCCCGTCACGAAGACACCGGTCTTTCTAAGCCTGGAAACGTTTACTGTCAATCTGGAGCCGGAGAACAGCGATCAACATCTCCAGACCAATTTGACCTTGAAGGTTGGGGATGACGAAGCGGTGAACACGATCAAACTTCACATGCCGGAGGTACGCAATCGTGTCTTGTTGCTGCTCTCCAGCAAGACAGCCTCGCAGGTGGCCTCAGTAGAAGGAAAAAGGAAACTCGCCTCCGAGCTGGCCGCCGAGATAAACCAGCCATTCGGCGAGGGAGGCAAGGGCCAGGCGGTTGAAAGCGTGCTTTTCACTTCCTTCGTCATCCAGTAATTCCGTGAGCAACGATTTTTTATCCCAGGAAGAGGTAGACGCCCTGCTCAAAGGCGTGGGTGGCGGGCCGGTTCCAACTCAGCAAAGCGCCCCTTCCTCCGGGTTCCGTCCTTACAATCTGGCGACGCAGGAGCGGATTGTACGTGGACGCATGCCGACGCTCGAAATCATCAACGAGCGCTTCGCGCGTCTCTTGCGCCTGGGCTTGTTCAATTTCATGCGCCGTAGCGCGAACGTCACCGCCGGGCCTGTCAAAGTCATCAAATTCAGCGAGTTCGTTCGGCATCTTACGGTCCCAAGCAATTTGAATCTGGTGCATGTCAAGCCCTTGCGGGGCACGTCGCTTTTTGTATTCGACCCTGTCCTGGTATTCCTGGTCGTCGACAGCCTGTTTGGTGGAGATGGCCGTTTCCAGCCAAAGACGGAGGGCCGCGATTTTACCCAGACTGAGCAACGCATTATCCAGCGCCTGCTTAACCTGGTGTTTGACAGTTACGGCAAGTCCTGGCATCCGGTGTACCCGATCGAATTCGAGTATGTGCGGGCTGAAACGAATACGCAGTTTGCCAACGTCGCGACCCCGAATGAAGTCATCGTCACGACTACTTTCGAGGTCAACTTCGGCTCGGTGGTCGGTGAAATGCATATCTGCATGCCTTACTCCATTCTCGAGCCTATCCGCGACCTGCTGTCCAGCAGCGTTCAGGGCGAGGCGCTGGAAGTGGACAAACGCTGGGTTAGCCGGTTGTCAAAACAGGTGCAATCGGCTGAGGTGACGATGCTGGTCGATCTGACGCATGTTCAAGTCAGACTCGACCAGATACTCAGCATGCAGATCGGTGACATTATTCCGCTGGATATTCCCGACGTTGTGACCGCCAGCGTCGATGGGGTCCCGGTAATGGAGTGCCGCTATGGGATTTCCAATGGCCGATATGCGCTTCGTATGGAAAAGATACTCGCATCGGGGATGCACGAATGAATCCAGACGAGCGTCGTAACCTTTCGAAACGGCCTTTTATAAACAATCCCGAGGAGACAAACGTGTCCGTCAAGGAATCAAAAGTTGCATCCCGTAACGAGCACGGAACTGCCAAAACCGAGCCTGCCGATGCGTCAGCCTCAGTGTTCCAGGAATTAACAAGTCCGCAAAAGGTGCCGGCCCACAACGACATCGACATGATCATGGATATTCCGGTCCAGCTTACCGTGCAATTGGGGCGTACCAAAATCGCTATCAAGAATCTGCTTCAACTGGCGCAAGGTTCGGTCGTGGAACTCGACGGTCTGGCGGGCGAGCCAATGGACGTGCTGGTAAACGGGTACCTGATCGCACAGGGCGAGGTGGTGGTGGTCAATGAGAAGTTCGGCATCCGTCTCACCGATATCATCACGCCGAGTGAGCGCATTCGCAAGTTAAACCGCTAGGGTGTGGAAGGGCCAGAATTTTCCGGGGAGGAGTGCAGCCAAAATTTTCCTTCCCAGTAACGCTTCCCATGCTTTTCTCTCGAACGACCGCAATGAAATGAATTTTTCCTCCTGCACCGGCGCCACGCCCAGCCATCACCGTCGGGTTGCGCAACCAGAAGCTCTTCTGGCTGCCTTAACCACCTGTCTCTTCTATCTTTCCGGTCTGCCGGCGGTTGCCGCGGCCGCCACGGCGGCCACCGCGGCGGACGGCGGCGCATCCGCAACATCGGGGGGCATGCTCCAGGTTATGCTTGGGCTGGGACTGGTGCTCGCGCTTATTGCGGGTTGCGCGTGGCTGCTCCGGCGTTTTGGCGGATTTCAGGCAAGCAGCGCTGGCGCTGTCAAGGTCATCGGCGGTTCGCCCGTGGGTCAGCGCGAGCGCGTGGTGCTGGTGGAGGTGGCCGATACCTGGCTTGTGATCGGCGTTGCACCGGGAAGCGTAACTGCTTTGCATAGCATGCCCAAAGGCGACATCGCGGAGCAAGAGAACAATACCGGGCCGCGCCCGAACTTCTCCCGCTGGCTCAGGCAGGTAAAAGAGAAACGCGATGCCGGGCAGCATATTGGATAAGCGCGCTTTGTTCGCGAGCCGCGCCCTGCCGGGCATGACATTAGCGGCATTGCTGCTCGCCGCTTCGGCGGCCGCGCTGGCGCAAACCGGGTTGCCCGCCTTCACGAGCACACCCGCTCCGGGAGGGGGGCAAAACTACACGATCAGCCTGCAAACGCTGCTGCTGCTCACATCCCTTACTTTTCTGCCGGCGGCGCTGTTGATGATGACGGGCTTCACCCGCATCATTATCGTGTTATCACTATTGCGCCAGGCGATAGGAACCCAGTCGTCACCACCCAACCAGGTGCTGGTGGGCCTGGCGCTGTTTCTTACATTTTTTGTCATGGGTCCCGTGTTCGACAAAATTTACGAGGATGCCTACCAACCATTCGCCGATAACAAGATCACGATGACACAGGCACTGGAAAGGGGAGCCGCACCCCTGAGAGCCTTCATGCTGAAACAAACCCGGGAAGCGGATCTGGCACTGTTTGCAAAACTTGCCGCCATTCCACAGCTTAACGGTCCGGAGGATGTCCCTCTGCGGATACTGGTGCCGGCTTTTGCAACCAGCGAACTGAAAACCGCGTTCCAGATTGGCTTCACGGTATTTATTCCCTTTCTCATTATCGATATGGTGGTGGCCTCCGTGCTGATGTCCATGGGCATGATGATGGTATCCCCTGTTCTGGTGGCGCTGCCGTTCAAGCTCATGCTGTTCGTGCTGGTTGATGGCTGGCATATGCTGATCGGTTCCCTTGCGGAAAGCTTTTATTAGGGGCGGCGCATAAGCCCGGTTATTTACCCGTTAATTTCACCAAACTGAAGAGAAGACAATGACCCCTGAAAGCGTGATGACCCTGGGCCAGAGGGCCATGGAAGTAACCCTGATGATTTCGGCTCCACTGCTGCTGGTTGCGCTGGCTACCGGTTTGCTCATAAGCATCTTTCAAGCCGCGACACAAATCAACGAGATGACATTGTCCTTTATTCCGAAATTGCTGGCACTGTCCGTGACCTTGATCCTGGCCGGGCCATGGATTATTTCCGTGATGGTCGACTACATGCGGGAGATTCTGGAAAGCATTCCGGCGGCGGTGGGCTAGCGGCCGGCCCCCCTGTAATCCGAGGCTTTTCCGGCTGGCTCCCCCATTTTTCACATGATCACCCTCGGCTCCACTGACCTCAATGCCTGGGTAACCGCCTTCCTGTGGCCATTCGCTCGCATTATGGCGTTGTTAGGAGCGGCGCCTGTGCTTGGAAACATGGCGACGCCCACGCGGATAAAGATCGGACTAAGCGTGATGATCGCGCTGATTATAGCGCCCACGATCGGGGCGCTGCCGAAAGTCGAACTGGCATCACCGGAAGGGCTTTTTGTGCTGGGGCAGCAGGTTCTGATTGGTTTGGCGATGGGCTTTGCGATGCGTATCGTGTTTAGCGCCGTCGAGATGGCCGGGGAGATCGCGGGGTTGCAGATGGGCTTGGGTTTTGCCACTTTTTTTTCTAGCGGTAATGATGGCAGCACGCTGGTAATGGGAAAATTTCTTGGCCTGTTGGCGACGCTTACATTCCTGTCACTGGATGGCCATTTGCTCATGCTATCCGTGCTGGCGGAGAGTTTTACCGTTTTCCCCATTTCCGCCGAGCCATTCTCCGGCGGGGGATGGAAAATACTGGCCGATTGGGGAGGCAATATTTTTCTGGCAGGTCTCCAGCTTGCACTTCCGGTGGTGGCGGCATTGTTGATCGCCAACCTGGCGCTTGGCATACTTACTCGCGCTTCCCCCCAGCTCAATGTCTTCGCCATCGGTTTTCCCATCACCCTGTTCGTGGGTATGGTCGCCTTGATGTTGTCGCTCCCCTATTTTGTTCCCGTGATCGAGCGGCTGATCGAAGAGGCGCTTCAAACCATGCTGCAGGTCGCGGCCGCCGCCCGCGCGAATCTCCCCCCGGCCTCGCCGTGAACTGCAGCGCCACGCCACAGCCGGAAAGCCGAAGCCTCAGATAGCTTGTCCAGAGGCGCAACGACGTCGGCCAATTTCCAGAGTCGCGACGCTCGAGGTCTACCGTGACAGCAGACAGCGCATGCCATGCCCGTCGTTCCCTGTTATTTCCCCAACGCGGACAGACTGCCTGTGTATTTTTAGGGAAGAAAAAGTTGGGTGCATGATTGAATTTTTCTGAATTGCTGCTAAAGTAGATGAAAACAAATGAAAATAAACGTCACCTCCCCCTACCTGCCGTGCGCTTTGGCGTCGCCCCGTCCCCATGGAGCCGGATATGCCTGCACTTGACCACTCGACGTTCATTCGGCGCCTCACGGGAAAAAGCATCGACACGCACCAGTTGCGGAGCGCTTACCCGGACCTGGATCTGAGAAGTATCGATGGTAATGGAGTCATCAATGGAACCACGCCGAACCTGGAAAGATTATGGGAGATCATCGACAATTACGACCACGACGGCAACGTCAACACCATCTCCGATCAGGCGGCACTATCCATTGCCGAGTGGCTATTCAGCAATACCGCAAGTCCCGTTGCCTCTGAAGATGGGCGGGTAAACTGGAGGGAACTCGCGGAACACGGCGACAAAAGCATTACCGAAAATAGCAACGCACATAAGACCGCTATTGAAAATACCGGGGTAGGGCTTTATTACGGCGACCATTCCCCGTTTCATGATTCCATATTAAGAGGCGATCACCGCGCCCTGCAAACACAGTTGGATGCCATGAGCCTGGGCAACTGGAGACTGGACTCGTTTGAGCCGGGTTCGGTTATCCTGGAGGATGCGTCGGGGGGGAGCGCTCGTGTCCGCGAAAGCTCGTGTATCGGATGGGTGATTGAAAATGTCAAAGCGGCGTATGAAGGCGCGGGCCTTGGGGCGCGCTTTAATGAAATCAATAGTAGGGTAAAGGAAGCGGACCTGCGCGGAACCGTCCTGTGCGAGGAGTTGCAGAAGGATGGCTGGACGGCGGTGTTTTATTGCCCGCGTCCGGCCGATAATCTTGCCGGGTCCGGGGAGTGGGAAAAACTGGGGGCCCTCAACATGGCGAAGGCTGGGGCCCGGGTGTGGAAATCGCCGGTGCCGGGATCCACAGGGGTCCGCTGCGACGCTGTGATCGCCGGGTACCGCGACGTGCAGCCGGACGACAGGACGGCTGCTCTGTTGGAGAAGCTGGAGAGGGTGCCTTTTTTTGTGGGCGTTGCAAACGGTGGGATTCACACCTTTGTGGGACACAGGGGGAGCGTGTGCGATTTCCATTGGACGGCGCAGCCAGATGACAAGGACGCGATGACCGAGAACCCCATCCGCCAATGGAAATGGGACACGGGACTTTATATGGTGCCGCCCGGGTACTGGGCATAGCGCCCGGTCCCCCGTCTTCTTTCCTTCTCGTCTGGGGCCTTCGTGCATTCAAGGTTACGCATCCTTGCGCACTTCATCCTCTGTCTTATCCATTGCCTGCATCGGCTGGGGGCTCTTAGTTGATTTCAATGGTCTTGCAATAGTCTTGCTGAAGCGGAGGAAGCGGCGAAAATTATGATTGACGTCAGGCGAGACGGGTCCACCCTGTTGCCCCGACATGAGCGGCTTCTGGTCCTGGCTATGCTGTGCATAACGCCGTGGATGACGGGCTGTGCCCAAATCAAGTCGTTCTCGGTCGCCCCAAGCACCGTATGCCCCGGAGAGACGGTCGAGATCAATTGGACGGCTTCGGATAAAGTAACCTTGAACGCATCTCCTCCATTGGCGGGAGAAGGAGAAGGGCCGGCGGAAGGGCGGCGCGCTCTCGCTCCCGAACGCAGCACCCGGTTTACGCTGACGGTGCCGGGTTTGCTCAAGGGTGATCAACGCGAGTGGGACGTTCACGTCATCCCGCGCCAAAGCGACCGGTTGCTGGGCGGTATCGCGCGCTGTGACGACGCCCGGTTCGTGACCACGTCGTTCACCATTGAACAAACAGCCATGTCTTCCCGGGCCCGTGTAGCATCCATCGCCAATCGCTACGACCGTGCGCTGATTGTCATCAAGGACGACATCGTGGTCGAAATTCCTTCACACGGCGCCACAGACCGGTTCAAGACCGTGCCCCTTGTTGGCGCCTGGGTGATTCGTACCCCGGTGGCGCAGAACGAGACTTGCGATACGGCGCTTGATGCTGTCAGCGGGCGGCTGACCATAAAAACAGTCATGAGCTGCGGAGAGAGCGTGCATGGCGATCCTTGACCAGATACAGACGATCGTCATCGTGATGTTCGAAAACCGTTCTTTCGACAACGTTCTGGGGCACCTCAGCATGGCGCGCTTCGGCAATAGAAAGGATGTCGAGGGGTTAATCGATCCAGAGACCAATCTCGACTATACGAATTTTCTCGATGGGCAAGGCTATCAGCCGTTTGAATTGACAGACGGGTCTCTGCTGCATGATCTTCCACATAACAGGGTTCTTATAGAGGCTCAGCTGGGCAAGGCGGGTGCCCGCTACACGATGAGTGGTTTTGCGGATGCCTATTTCCGTCATACAGGCAGCAAGGTGGCGGATCCTCCCTCGATGGGTTTTCTCGCGGCCGCCGCAACACCGATGTCGAGTTTTCTGGCTGCGCAATACGCCGTGTGTGACCATTGGTTTGCCCCGCTCCCAACCGATACGCAGCCAAACCGCGCCATGGCCTACAGCGGGTATGCCCCGATTGACAATACCAAGCCTCGTCCTATTCCCATCGTTCCGGGCAGTTTCGTCTTTGAATGGCTGAATGCCCGCAACGTTAGCTGGCGGGTCTATCACTGCGGCATTTCCTTTTTCGCGCTCTTCGACCAGCTTCATGAAGAAGTGCTCGGGCCCAATTTCCGCAGTTTCCGGCACTTTCCCGCCGACATGGAAGCTGAATCACCGGGCCAGATGCCCAGCGTGATATTCATCGAGCCCGAGTACAGCGATTCGCCCGTCCATTTCGGCTGGACCCCTAATGACAATCACCCGCCGACGGCAATGGGCCCCGGGGAGAATTTTCTGAGGGATATATACAAGCTCCTGACAAAGGATGGCGATAAATGGAAGCGCACCCTGTTGCTGGCTATGCATGACGAGCACGGCGGGTTCTTCGATCACGTTTCACCGCTCGCTATTTCGGCTCCGCTTCCGCCAGGCGCGCTTTATCAGGTCCCGTTCGAGAGCACGGGCCCAAGGGTTCCCGCCCTTGCCGCATCGCCGTGGATACCGCCCGGCACGGTGTTCAAGGGTTCGATGGACCATACGTCCATATTGCAGTTGCTGGCGGAAAAGTTTGATGGCACGCCGGATTACAATGAAGAGGTGGCGCGCCGGCGGGAATCGGGGATACAGAGCGTTTCGGCACTGCTGGACCAGGCCCTCGACAGGCCACGAGCTGATGTCCCGTCTCCACCGGAAGATACCATTGTCAGTCCGGTAGCGCTGAAACCGGCGCTCGAGCCGCAGACCGATAGTCAGCAGGCCTTCACTGTTGCCGCGAAAGAACTTTTGGCGCACGACCGCAAGCGCGCGCTGGAGAAGTACCCCGAACTCGTCCAGTTGCCGGAGGAACCAGCCCCCGCTGCACCAAGGGCAC